>CALFLJ010000111.1 GCA_937880335.1 uncultured Succinatimonas sp. | reverse complement strand
AAGCACTTTGAAAATATGACTTAAGAAAAGTCTACAGCTATTATCTGCAATTATTAGATAATTTGTGTTTTTATCCGCCTATCTTATTTTGCTATATAGCTTTTACTAAATTTATCTTCTTACAAAATCTATAAATCTCAACTTTATCCTCATATTTAAGCTTTAAAAATAATAAACCCCAGCAAGCTTGTTGGGCTTACTGGGGTCACCCTAAATTTTAGGTTAGGATTTTTATAAGAATTTAAATTAAATGCTTAACTCTTTTTTGAATATTTCAATAATTTCTTTATATTCTTCATCACTTAAATACTTAGGATTAGCATCAGAGAAAGGACCATTCCAGTTTGGACCATCAATATATTTAGGAACAATATGAATATGCAAATGTTTTACAGTATCAGCGTAGCTTCCATAGTTAATCTTATCTGGGCTAAAGCCTCTGTGGATTGCATTTGCAACCATTACGACCTCATCCCAAAACTCATGCAAATCATCAGGAGCCATCTCGGTCAGATCGGTATAGTGCTCTTTAGCAGCTAGGATACAACGGCCACGATTTTTTTGATCTCTAAATAAGTATAAAGTACCTTGTTTAAAATCACAGATCTTAATCATCAAACTGTCACGATGAGCACATACCTCATCACAATACATACAACCTTGTTTTAACATCTTTCACACCTTAAGCGTTGTTATAAATACAGCTTCTGAAGTTTAGACTTAATTAATTTTGTTTTCTTTGATCATCACCAAAATTTTAAATAGTAATTAAGGGTAAATGTAAAAAAATTAAGTAATAACGTTTAAATTTTGCGCAATTTTAAGCAAAAAAAAAAATTTTTTTTCTTAAGAAAGTTAAATTGTCTTAAAAGCCATCGGCAAAGAAAGGCTAAATTAAGCCTTTCTTTATCTTATAGCTAAAAACTATAACCAAGTATAAAAATATAGTATTACCAAATTACAAAAAGTTTATAGATAATGTTTTTAAGACGAAACAATAAGTCTAAGTACAGGTAATACAAAAGGAAAAACCATTATGAGACTAATAAAATTACTTCTTTTAGCTGCTGTTACAATTACTTCATTAAATTTAACTGCATGTAATGAAAAAGATGCAAAAGAGTCCGATTTTACCGAAGTGAAGGTTGGTGTTGTAGGAGACTATAATGCTCACTGGGAAAAAGTAAACGAACTTTTAGCTAAAGATAAAATAAAAATTAAGCTTGTAAAATTCTCAGACTACGCTATTCCAAATCGAGCTCTTGCCGATAAAGAAATAGATCTTAATGCCTTTCAGCACGAGGCTTTCTTTTTAAATGATATAAAAAGAAATAATTATAATTTAATTTCTTTGTGCCAAACATTCATAGCTCCTATTCGTATCTATAACAATAAGGAAAAAGTTAAGAGTCTTGAGGATATACACGACGGATCGATTATAGGAATCCCATCTGATCTGACAAATGGCGGCAGAGCTTTAAAACTACTAGAACAAGCTGGTCTTATTGAGGTTGATAAAGCTAAAGGTTTTGTCCCAACAAAGGCAGATATCCTTAAATACAACGTAAAAATTGAAATTCGCGAAGCAGAATCCGGTGTGCTTAATAATATTCTTCCTGATATGGATGCAGCTTGTATCAATGGAGGCAATGCATTTTCAGCTAATTTAAAACCTTCTGATGCAATTTTTTCTGAAAACCCAAATGCCTCTGAGGAAGATAATCCATATGTGAACATTATTGCAGCTCGTGCTGAGGACAAAAACAACGAGGTATATCAAAAGGTCATAAAAACATTTCGTTCTGACGAAGTAAGAAAAACAATTATTGATGCCTATGACGGTGGTTATATTCCCGTTTTCTAAAAATCAAAGGTTCTATCAAACATTTTCTCCCTTCCATGCCCCCTGAAGGGAGTTTTTTAGGAAAAGTTTATGAAGATTGAAGAAATTCGTTTAAGACGTGTCAAATTAGACCTTGTTGAGCCTTTTGCACCAAGTTTTGGTACTCTTTATGATAAAGATATACTGATTGTTGAGGTTTATGCTGACGGACTTGTAGGTTATGGTGAGTGCCCTGCCCTATCTTGGCCTCTTTATAACGAGGAAACTGTATATACAGCACAAGCTATTATCGAAAATTACATTTGCCCTCTGTTAAAAAAATTAGGTGATATAACAGATCCTTATGACATTTCAAAGGCATTTGCTCATATAAGACGTAATTTTTTTGCAAGATCAGCAATCGAGACTGCAATATTTGATCTTTTCTCAAAAAAAGCACACAGCAAACTCTATCAATATATTGGTGGAGTTAGAGATAAGGTAAAAGTTGGAATTAGTATCGGTATAAAAGATACTCCAGATGAACTAGTTGAAAGTATCAATAAATTTAAGTCCCAAGGTTACTCACGCTTTAAAATAAAAATAAAACCTCAATATGATCTTAAATATTTAGAAAAAGTACGCGAGGTCTTTCCTGATATAAAGTTACAGGTTGATGCAAACAGTGCCTATACACTTGATGATATTGAAATCTTAAAAGCTTTAGATAATTTTAATCTTATCTTGATTGAGCAGCCCCTGTCCTTTGACGATATTGTTTTTCACAGTGAGTTACAAAAGAAAATTAAGACCCCTATATGTTTAGATGAATGTATAGACAGCATCGATGATGCAAAAAAAGCATTAAAACTTAGAGCCTGCAAAATTATAAATATTAAAGTTGCCCGTGTAGGTGGCCTTGCTAATGCAAAGTCTATCGCATCTTTATGTGAAAAACACGATGTAGGTGTTTGGTGTGGAGGCATGCTTGAAACAGATATAGGACAGGCCTACAACATAGCCTCAGCTAGCTTAAAAAATTATATATATGAAAACGATATCATGAGCTCCTATACCTATTTTAAAGATAATTTGACCTGTGAGGAATTTGTTGTAAACAAAGATAGCACAATAAACCTTCCTCAAAATACAGGATCAGGAGTGCATGTATCTTTAGATAAGCTCAATCACTACACTCAATCATACAAATGTATAAAACTAAGATAATATTATGATAAAGCTTACACATATAGACAAAACTTTTAAAACTGAAAATAAACAAGTCCATGCCCTAAAAGATGTTTCGCTCTCAATAAATAAAGGAGAGATCTTTGGAGTTATAGGTTTTTCTGGTGCAGGAAAAAGTACCTTAGTAAGATGCATAAATCTTCTTGAAAAACCTGATTTAGGACAGGTAATAATCGATGGTCTTGATATTACACAGATAAGCGACAAAGAACTATCTAATGTTCGCAAGTCTATTGGCATGATCTTCCAACATTTCAATCTCATGCCCTCTCGCAATGTTTTTGACAATATTGATCTACCACTAAAACGAACAAGGCTAAAAAAAGAGCAAAGAAAAGAAAAAATATTAAAACTTCTAGACTTAGTTGAACTTAGCGATAAAGCTACAGCCTATCCAAGCCAACTTTCTGGAGGTCAAAAACAGCGTGTTGCTATAGCTAGAGCTCTTGCCTGTGATCCTAAAATTCTATTGTGTGATGAGGCTACCTCAGCTTTAGATCCCAAAACTACGATTTCAATTTTAAAGCTTTTAAAGGAATTAAATGAAAAGCTCAACCTGACCATCGTCATCATTACTCATCAGATGTCGGTAGTAAAGGCTATCTGCAATAAAGCGGCAATTATGGAGAATGGACAGATTGTCGAATGTGGCAATGTATACGATCTGTTTTCAAATCCTAAAACAGCATTAAGCAAGAGTTTTATTGAAACAGATAGCAATAAAAGTCACTTTTTAGAACTTATAGAAAATGGAAACAATTTTAATTTTATAGATAAAAGCAAACCTATATATCTTTTAACCTACACAGGAAAATCTACCTCATTACCAATTATGAGCAAGCTTTATGAAAAATTTAAAATAGAGGCCAACATTTTATACGGAAATATTGATTACATAGAAAAAATGCCTATAGGTAGATTAGGTGTGCAATTATCAGGAAACGATAAGGCATTAGAAGATGCTCTGAATTTTATTAAAGAACAAGGTATTTTATTGGAGATCTTAAGAGCATGAACGATATAATAAATTTACTTTTACCAAATTTTCAAAGACTTAGTGATGAATTTTATCTAAGTTTATACCAAACTTTTATCATGATCATAGTCTCAGGAACAATAGCCTGGTTTCTAGGCATTTTTATAGGAGTTCTTCTGGTTGTCTGTAAAAGTGGTGGTATTTTAGAAAATAAAGTTCTCTTTACCTTTTTTGACAGAGCCATCGATTTGCTTCGAGCCATCCCGTTTATTATTTTAATGGTCCTACTAATTCCTCTTTCTAGATTTTTAGTTGGAACAGGCTCCGGACTTTACGGCTCATTTGTAGCTCTAGTCTTTGGTACAGTCCCATTCTTCTCTCGTCAGGTTGAAACTGTATTATCCAATTTAGATAAAGGTCTTATTGAAGCAAGCAAAGCAATGGGACTTAGACCTTTAGAGATTATTTTCTCTGTTTATCTAAAGGAATCTATTCCAGGTATTACCCGTGTCACCATGATCACCTTTGTAAGCTTTATTGGTATTACCGCTATTGCCGGAGCTATAGGCGCAGGAGGAATCGGAGATTTTGCAATTCGTTATGGTTATCAAATGGGTTATCGCGACATGATCTGGTTAGTTGTAGCCGTAGTCTTGCTTTTAATAAGCGTATTTCAGGGTATTGGTAAAATTATCATTAAAAAAACGACCTTTTAAGGATTTGTCATGTCAAAAATAAAAACTCTAAATGATTTCGTAAAAAAACTTGAAGATATAGTAAATATCGACTCAGGCACAACTAATGTAGATGGTGTAACTGAGGTTGCCTATAAACTTAAGAGCTTTTACGATGAAGCTGGTTTTTTTACAGAAATAGTCGACCTTGGGAATTCAGTAGGAAAGGGACTTTTTGTTACCAATGATCCTAAAGCCACATCTTATGATGTACTGCTTACAGGTCACATGGACACTGTCTTTAAGCAAGGTGAAGCTAAAGAACGTCCATTTAAAGTAGTCGAGAATAAAGCTTTTGGACCTGGTGTAGTGGATATGAAAGGCGGTGATCTTATTATCCTATGGGGATTATCAAAGATTGCAGAACAAAAACTTTCAAAACTTAAGATAGCAATATGCTATAACCCTGATGAGGAGACAGGATCATTAAAGTCATCACAATGGATGGATGATATAGCGAAAAAAAGTCGCTACGCATTAATATTTGAGGGACAATCTAAATTAGGAGAATTTACAGTAAAGAGAAAAGGCATCTCTCATATTGATATCCACCTAAAAGGAGTTGGTGCACATGCTGGATTTTGTCCTGAAAAGGGACGTTCTGCAATTAATGCCATGGCTAATTGTATTTTGAGAATAAATGCCCTTGCCAATGAGAATGTTACGGTAAATTTTGGAGTTATAAACGGTGGCATTATCGCTAACGCCATAGCAGAGGATTGTTTTGCAAGAATAGATGTCCGTTTCTGGAAAAAAGAACAATGGGATGACTTCTATTTAAAATTTAAAAAAGAATTTGAAACTCCTTTTGGAGAAGATATTAAAGCCAGTTATGAAATTCTTTTAGTAAATCCTGCCATGGAAGAGTTTCCTAAAACAGGTAAACTAAAAGAACTTATCAATGAAATTTCAGAAAAACTTAAAATCAAAGCCTACTACATAAAGTCAGGAGGTGTATCTGATGGCAACCATATTTCACAAACTAAAACCCCTGTCTTAGATGGTTTTGGCGGAGTAGGAGGAGATGCCCATACTAAAAGAGAATGGCTATGTCTTAAAACAGCTGAAGTAAAGGCTTCACTTCTGTCTGAATTCTTAGAAAAAATAAGTGAAAATTAATTTTAAAGCCCAAAATTTTATAAATTTTGGGCTTTATTTATCACCGATGAATTTGCATATTACCTATGCTCTCTGAATAACTTACAGGTTCAGGCATTTGAGACGGTGGATTTCCTTTCATTGGATCCCATCCTAAACATACTAAGTAAACAGCAAAACCAATTAAAAAGCCAAAAGGAATATGCCATCCATATCGCAACCAGTTAACAAAACTTCTTGCCTTAGAGAACATATCACAGACGGCTACACCAGCTGATGAACCAAACCAGATCATAGATCCGCCAAATCCAACAGCATAAGATATTAATGCCCAGTCATATCCACCCTTAATTAAGCACAGCTGAGTTAAAGGAATATTGTTAAATACAGCTGAGACAAAGCCTATAGCTAATGTTGAAAGTATTGATGCATCAGGTACAGAATCTATAGGAACAAGCTCAGCACAAAAAACTAAAACCACGAGAAATACTGTCGATTCGAAAGAATTTTTTATAAGTTTAAATTTAATTTTTGTAATAAAAGCACCTATGATTAAAGCAACCCAGATACCAGCTGCTGGAAATTCAAATAAATAATTAAAGACAATTGCCAAAGCTAAAATAAATACAACAACAATTAATTTACTTTTCTCAATCTGAATTGTTTTATCAACATCAACATTTATTGGTGAATATTTTTGCTGTTGACGTGAGGCAAAAAAAGCTACCACTAAGATGGCTACTGTAGCTGGAATAAATGCGTGAGCCAAAACCAACGGATCTTTTCCATAAATCCAGATTAAGGTTGTTGTAGTATCACCAACTACCGATCCTGCACCTCCAGCATTTGCAGCTGCACAAATTGCAGCAACAAAACCTATATGAACATTACCTTTGTATAATGTCATAGCCAAAGAACCACCAATCATTGCAGCTGCGATGTTGTCTAAAAAAGAACTTAAGATAAAGATCATTAAAAGTAAAATCACACCACCTAAAAAATTATTAGGCAGATATCTAGGCAAGATTGCCGGTAGCTTTGATTCCTCAAATAAATTAGCCAAAAGTGCAAATCCAGGTAACATTAAAGCCAAATTTAAATAAGTATTAAAGGAGCCAAACACAAACTCGCCTTTATCATTGTAATGACCTAAGAGTTTACTTATTACCGAAAAGCCATCTACAAACTCATACTTATAAAAACACAGTGAAAGCAAACCAATAATGGCAACATTCATTGTTTTTTTATAAAAAATAGCAACCCCTACTAACATAGCTCCAAAAATAATGAGTTCATACCGAACACCATAGAGAGTATAGCGGGTAAAAATTTCAGTGGCGTAAACACAATTACAAAGAGTTAAGGATAAAAAGATAAAAAATGACTTTGCAATAAAACTACTCATTATCAACTCCTTTATCCTCATCTTCTTTAGGAGTTGCTAAAGTTTTATCTGAGGTGTTTAAAACATTCTCTCTTTTTACTAAATCGTTTGTTGAAAGAAGAAACTTTGGAGAGTCAGCATAGTTCTCATGTAAAGATAATCTTGTTGTCCAAACCCAGAAAGCAATAATAATGAAGTGAGCAAAAATAAGGCGACACGTTAAAAGTCCATAATTATTAAAGGTTAAAATCAAAGTTACGGTTATGATTGGAGATAGTGCCCACGCAACAAGCTTTAACGATTGAATATTGCCTTTTCTAGCTATATTGACTTGTCTGTTAAAGTTTTCGTAAAAAAATACAGATAACGATCCTGATGTGACAATAATGCCAACAATTAACATAGCATCATTGAAAGCAAGGCTTAAAAATAAAAGGCCAATCATAGTTATCAGAATATCTTGCTCATAAATGGCCTTAGCTCCATATTTAGGTACTAGATATCTTATAAGTAAAAGCCCTAAAAAACTTGATACCACAAAAGTAACCAAAAATCCAAAAGAAATAATTCCAGCCCCTACCTCAAGAAAGTCAGCCCAAAAGTTCAATGAGGCAAACAACGCCACAACAATACCTGCACACAAATATCCTGTTGCAAAAAACAAGATCCCATTTATAAACTTTTGCGAGTCAAACATAAAAACCTCTTAAGTAAAGAGCAAGAACGTGAAATAAATTACCATCTTTCTAAAATGTTAGCCTCTATTATTGTAAAAAAGAAGATTTTTTTCAACAAAAAACGATCAAAAGATAAAATTATTTAAGATTTGATAATGGAAAATTTTGCAAATTTTTGTATTTTTTAAGTAAAACGACGAGTAAAATTCAAATAAAATCTAAATAATTTCAAAAAATTATTTTTTAAAATTTTTTTAAACTACGTAAAAAAATTACATTTTAAGTAAAAATATCCTAAAAAAATCCATATTTACGCTTTTTTTTTACTAATTTTATTGAATATAAACGTGATAACAATCAAATAATAGACAAAAGTATTACTTTTTTAGGCTGATATATTTAAACTTAGAAAATAAGGAAAATAAATTCGAGCAGCTTAATGCTCTTTAACTGTAAAAGGATGGCTTAAATTACAATTTATAGAATTAAAAAAATCAGAAAATCTTTGTTTTTATAAAGGAAAATAATTTCTTAGGTTTAATACTACATGTCATATAATTTATATTTTAAACTTCATGTAGTATTAAATTTATTATTTAATCATATAAGACACAATTAAACCTTAAGACCTAATGCTTTTACTGTAAGTTCTTTAGTCTTAAAGGCTTTTTGAGCATTCTTTTGCACAATCATAACATAAAGAATTTCACAAACATGTAATTGTGCCACAATAGTTCCTAAAGAATCTCCTTGTAAGAAACTTTCCTGATTACCTGTAAATAAAATATAATCAGTTACTCTAGCAAGATATGATTTGATTTTATGAGTGATACTCACGCATGTAGCACCAGCTTCTCTTGCTATTTTAAGCCCTTTAACGGTTTCATAAACAGAACCTTTTTGTGATATCGCTATAGCAACATCTCCTGGGTGCAGCAGTGCCGCAGCTGTGTACATAAAATGCGTATTTGACTCAGTCATTGCATTAAATCCAATGCGACAGAGTTTATTTTTGAAAAATTCTGCACAAAGCCCGGAGTTACCCATACCTAATATTAATATTTTTGGTGCTTTTAATATTACATCAACTACTTTTTGATAGTTCTTTAAATCAAGATAGTCAAGGTTTTCCTCAAGAACAGCTTGAACTAGATTAACAATTTTTCGTCCAACAATCTTAAGAGGATCATCCTCTTCTATTCGCGAATCAATAATACTCTCCTCATCTGAGGTCTTCTCTGACAATTCAATTGCCAGCTGTAATTTGAATTCGTGGAAACCTTTAAAGCCTAAAGTTTTCGAAAGCCTCACCACAGTAGCCTCGCCAACGTTTGCTTCTTTTGCAATAGTTGCTAGGTTTAAATTAGGGATTTCCTCTTGATGGCCTAAAAGAAAACGACAAAGTCTGGACAAGGCTGCAGGCATTTCTTGTTCAAGCCTAGCTATAGCTCCCATAATCTTCCCTTTAGGGACAAACCGTAATTCAGACATTGAAATTTTACTCCATTAAAAAAAATTTTTTTAAAAGTTAGTTATTATTCAATAAGTTATATGTAAAGATTGAGCATAAAATTAAATTATAAGGTATATAATAAAATCTTTTTATTAAAAACATATTTAAATTAAAATTTAATTGTTTTGATAACTTTATAAAGAGCAAATGTTCTACTTTATATAAGATTAGGTTTTATATTTTTAAGCAAATTATAATGCAACTTTGGCCTTTATAACGCAATTTTAATACTTTAGTTCAAAGAATCTATATTTCATATACACAAGTTAAAAAAATTTTATTAATCCTTTCTTTTAAGAAAAATCTAATTTTTATCTCAAATTAAACGTCACTGTAATTAACTTTCAATAAAAAAACTTAGCTAAAAGATCTGAAATCAACAAGTTCTTTTATTTTTATAAAAATTTGTACGACAAACAATAACTTATATACAACTTTAAATTATGGAGTTTTACTCCAAACTAGATTTTATACATTGTTTTTAATATACTATACTTTATTTTCTAAAATCAATAAGTTAACTTGTTTTGCGGAGCTACATCACAAATTTTTAAATATTATTTTGTAAAAAAATACTCCATGATTATACTTAGCACTGTAAAAGTTAACTCCATATTAACTTTCAAACCCTGACTCTTAGGTAAAAGAACAACATATAAGGATTTTAATAATGAAGAAGATAATTTCCGCTCTGGCTTTAGCCACTGCAACTTTCTGCACAAGTGCTATGGCCGCATCTCTGCCTGATACTCCAGTTGCTTTTAAGTCTGGTACTGGCGCATTAGTTGATGGTGTCATCTATATGGGTTTAGGCACCGCAGGTCAGAACTGGTACAAACTTGATACCAAAGCAGAGACCCCTCAATGGGAGGAAATTGCTTCCTTTATCGGCACACCTCGTGATCAGGCTCAGTCTGTTGTTTTAAATGGCAAGATCTATGTATTTGGTGGTGCTGGTAAAGCTACTCCTGATGCAACCCGTATTGGTACTTTAAATGATGTTTACAGCTATGACATCAAAAACGATACCTGGGAAAAGGTTATGACCCGCTCCCCATTTGGTCTAACCGGTCACGCTGCCACCACAGTTGATAACAAGATTGCTATCATTGTTGGTTCTGTAAATAAGGCTATCTTTGATGGCTACTTTGAGGACATTGAAGCTGCTGCTGGTAATCAGGCATTACTTGACGCAATCAATGCAACTTATACAGGTAAAAAATGCGAAGACTACTTCTTCAATCGTGAAGTATTAGCTTATAACCCAGAGACCAACGACTGGGCAAGCTTAGGTCAGATGCCAACTTTAGGTACCGCAGGTTCTGCTTTAGCTGTTGATGGCAATACTGTTACCGTAATCAACGGTGAGCGTAAACCAGGTCTTCGCACCGCAGCTGTAAGTCAGTTCAGTGTTGAGAACTATGGACTTAAGTGGAGTGCATTACAGGATTTAGTTGCTCCTGAAGGCTCTGATGTTCAGGAAGGCGTAGCCGGTGCTTTTGCCGGTGTATCAAATCATATGGTATTAGTTGCAGGCGGTGCTAACTTCCCGGGCTCCACTGTAGCTTATGCCAACGGCAAAAACTTTGCACACAAGGGCTTAACTAAGACCTGGCGTGATGAGGTTTATGCTTATGATGGTAGCCAATGGGCAAATGTAGGCAAACTACCTTTACCTTTAGGCTACGGTTTGGCTCTACAGGATGGTGACCGTATCATTTTAGTTGGCGGTGAAACCACTGGTGGTAAGCCTACTTCTCAAGTAATGACTATGTCATTTGCTGATGGCAAGTTAGTTATTGAGAAATAATAATAAAAAAAGGGTGCGACCTTGTAAAAACAGAGCCGCACCAAATTTAGATGTTGTAAAGGAAATTATACAATGAAAATGAAGAAACTGGCTGTAGCAATTGCTGCTTTAACAATCTCTACCGCAACTTTAGCTGCTAATTGGACCTTAGACTATCGTCATGACTACCGTGACCACTACGGTGAGAACTATGACCGCATCTGCGTTATCGCAGGTTTTGATAACGGTGTTGGCTTCTATGTTGATTCTTCTTTCCACTCCTGGGGTGATGATAAACCAGGTACCGATGATTATCACGAGGGTCAATGGGGTGACTTTGGTACCAATGCTACCGAAATGAGTTTATGGTGGTCTTACAAGGTTCCTAACTCAGGATTCGTTGTAACACCTGGTATCATCACCGAGTCTGTATCTAATACCACAGGTTACAAGCCTTATGTTCGCTTACAGTACAACACCGACTTCGGTCTTTGGACTGCAATCCGTCCTCGTTTTGACTACTGGCGCTATGATGGCGAAAAGGTTGACCAGAAGAATGCTCGTATCGACGCCTGGTTAGGCTACAAGATTGGTAAGGTTGGTATTACTTATAACTATACTCACATGTGGGCTTTAGAGGATGATCCTAAAACTGGTGAAACCCGTCACATGTACAATGGTAACGGTTATAACTACGAGCACAACGTAGCTATCAACTACAAGATCGGTCAGTGGACTCCATACTTTGAGGTTGGTAACATCGCCGCCCCTGGTACAGCTGACAAATCAGGCCGTCAGACCCGTTTCCGTGTTGGCGTTCAGTATTCCTTCTAATATTTGGGTGAAGGTATAAATCCACTTACCCCACCAGAATTTGGTGGGGTTACTTAAAAAGCTTAT
Source organism: uncultured Succinatimonas sp. (assembly GCA_937880335.1). Taxonomy (GTDB): domain Bacteria; phylum Pseudomonadota; class Gammaproteobacteria; order Enterobacterales; family Succinivibrionaceae; genus Succinivibrio. Next base: position 4,334 of record CALFLJ010000111.1, on the reverse strand, counting down.
AAATAAAAATATTTATAAGCATTTTTTTAGAGTATAAATTAGTGCACACAAAGATGCAGTAATTTATGTTTTAGAAATTTATTAAGGACTTAAACATGTTATTTGAACAGTTTAAAAATAAGCTCATCATCTCCTGTCAGGCATTGCCTGATGAGCCATTGCACAGTTCCTTTATCATGGGACGTATGGCCTTGGCTGCAAAACAGGTTGGTGCCGTTGCAATTCGTTGCCAGTCTGTTGAGGATATCGTTGAAATTAAGAAAGTTACAGGTCTGCCTGTTATAGGCTTAATCAAGCGCAACTATCCTGACAGTGAAATCTATATCACTCCTACTAAGAAGGAAATTCAAGAGCTCATCGACTGTGGCTGTGAAGTAATAGCTTTAGATGCTACCTTACGTGACCGTCCAAATGGTGACAAACTTGAGGACTTAGTTAAGATGATAAAAGACGCAGGTCGTCTGTCCTTAGCTGATATTTCTAACGACGAGGAAGGTATCAATGCCCAAAATATTGGATTTGATGCTATTTCTACAACTTTGTCAGGTTATACCCCTTACACTAAAAAGCGTCCAGGTCCTGATTTAGGATTAGTTGCAAGATTAGCTGCAACTTTAACTATTCCTGTATTTGCCGAAGGTCGTATCAACACCCCTGAGGATTTAAAGAACGCTTATGACGTTGGTGCTTATGGCGCTATTGTAGGTTCCGCTATCACAAGACCACAGGTAATTGGTAAGTGGTTTATTGATGCATTACCATCTGAGAAATAATTTTAAGTATTGATATTTGGAGACACACATGAAAAACACTAACTTAAAAGGTTTATATTCTGCTCTTTTAACCTCTTTTGATAAAGATGGCAACATCAATGAAAAGGGCATTCGTGAATTAGTTCGCTACAACATTGACGTGAATAAGATCGATGGTCTCTATGTTGGTGGTTCAACTGGTGAGAACTTCATGTTAGCAACTGAAGATAAAGAGCGTATCTTTAAGATTGTTAAGGATGAGGCTAAGGATGACATCCGTCTTATTGCTCAGGTTGGTTCTTTAAACATCAAAGAATCATGCTACTTAGCAAAACTTGCAACTGATTTAGGTTATGACTCTTTATCAGCTGTAACTCCTTTCTACTATAAGTTCTCTTTCAACGAGATCAAGGATTATTACAACACCATCATAAATGGCGTTGACAATCGTATGATTGTTTACTCCATTCCATTCTTAACAGGCGTTAATATCTCCGTTGAGCAGTTTGCTGAGTTATTTGAGAATGAGAAGATTGTAGGTGTTAAGTTTACTGCTGCAGACTTCTACCTCTTAGAGCGTCTCCGCAAGGCCTTCCCTGAGCATTTAATCTTTGCAGGCTTCGATGAGATGATGTTACCTGCTACTGTTTTAGGTGTTGATGGTGCTATCGGTTCTACCTTTAACGTAAATGGCGTTCGTGCTCGTCAGATCTTTGAATTAGCTCAGCAGGGCAAGATCAAGGAAGCCTTAGAGATCCAACACGTCACTAACGATTTCATTACTGACGTATTAAAGAATGGTCTCTATGGTACCTTAAAGATTTGCTTACAAGAGGCTGGTGTTGAGGCTGGTGTTTGCCGCAAGCCTATGGGCGAGTTCTCTGCAGAGCAGATTGAAGGCGCTAAGAAGATCTACGCTAAATATTTCAAATAATAAATAATCAAACAAACTAAATCTCTCAGGGTAAATCCTGAGAGATTACTTAAAAATTAAGATTATTTAAAAAAATTTTTTATATAACATCACAAGGAGTCCCCATGGACGTTGGAACATTAGAAGGATTTACATGGATTGATACAACAGTCCTCGTAGTCTATATGATTGCCGTGCTTTTAGCCGGTTTATATTTCTCTAAAAAAGAGATGCAGGGTAAAGAATTCTTCAAAGGTGACGGCTCAGTGCCGTGGTGGGTTACCTGCGTATCCATCTTCGCAACCTTATTATCCCCTATCTCTTTCTTAGCCTTAGCTGGTAACTCTTATGCTGGTTCTTGGTTATTATGGTTTGCTCAGATCGGTATGATCATTGCAATTCCTTTAACTATCAAGTTCTTCTTACCAGTATATGCTAAGTTAGGTATTGATACTGCTTATCACTATTTAGAGCTCCGTTATGGCTCACGTGCATTACGTGTCTTAGGTGCTTTAATGTTCGTTATCTTCCAGTTAGGTCGTATGTCCATCGTGATGTACTTACCTTGCTTAGCCTTAGCAAAACTTTCTGGCATCAATGTTGATATTTTAATCATCGCTATGGGTGCTATTGCTATCGTTTACTCCTATACTGGTGGTCTTAAAGCAGTTTTGTGGACTGACTTCATTCAAGGTGTAATCTTAATTGGTGGTATTACCTTAACCTTAGTCTACTTAGTTTGCTCTTTAAATGGTGGTGTATCCGACATTACCGAGAGTTTAACCACTGGTGGCCGTTTCTTATCTGACACCGAGGAATGGATCGACTGGACTAATCTCCTAGGTACCTCTGTACTCTTAACCTTAGTTGGTGGCGGTTTATCAACCTTCTGCTCATACGTTTCCTCCCAGGACGTTGTACAGCGTTTCACCACTACTACTGATGTTAAGACCTTAACTAAGATGACCATCGGTAACGGCGTTTTATCTATCTTCGCAGCATCCGTATTCTACTTAGTTGGTACTTGCTTATACCTCTACTACACTCAAAACCCGGATCTTATTTCCGAGGAAATTGCTGGCCGTCGTGACTTAGTATTCGCTTACTTCATGACCTATCAGCTACCTGTTGGTGTAACCGGTATTTTACTCTCAGCTTTATATGCTGCATCTCAGTCTACCTTATCAACTGGTATTAACTCTGTTGCTACCTCTTGGGTTCTCGACATTCAGTCTCAGATCTCTCCTAACATGAGCAACAAGACACAAACTAAGATCGCTCAGTACGTATCTTTAGGTATCGGTATCTTCGCTATCATCGTAGCTATGTGGTTAGCACGCTCCGACGTTAAGTCTGCCTATGAGCTCTTCAACTCATTCTTAGGCTTAGCCTTAGGTGCCTTAGCAGGTATCTTCGTAATGGGTGCCTTTACCCGTAAGACCACTGCATTAGGCGCATTCGTAGGCTTCATCGTATCAATGGCTGTTGTGCTCTATTGCAAATACTATGTACCGTCCATCAACTTCTGGGCATACTCAGTTATAACCATCATCATTACTACTTTCACCGGAATCATTGTTTCTAAGGTTCAATACTTATTAACCGGTAAAGAGTATATTGCACCTGAAGGCTCAACCTACTTCACTGCAACTAAAAAGTAATTAACTACGAATAAAAATACAGGGGGAATACCCCTGTATTTTTCAATAACTATGACTTTTGGAATAAATAAAATGACACAGGATCTCATTATTCTTATCGATATTGGCGGTACTGCAATCAAATCAGGCGTTTCTACTGTAGAAGGAAAACTTTTATGCTCAAGTGAAATTCCTACAGAAGCTAAGGCTCATGGCGGTCCTGGTATTATTTCAAAAGTCAAAGCTATTATTACCAATGCTTTATCACAAGAAGAGTATAAGGGAAATATTAAAGCTGTAGGTATTTCCACAGCCGGAATGGTAAACCCTGAAACTTGTGAGATTGTCTACTCTCTTCCTGATGCTATACCTGATTACACAGGTGTTAACTTTAAGGAAATAATTGAGAAAGAATTTAACCTCCCCTGCACTGTTGAAAATGACGTTAACTGTGCTGCATTAGGAGAAATGTGGTTAGGTGGCGGTCGTGGTTGTCACGATGTATTTTGCATGACGATTGGAACCTCCATAGGTGGTGCCATGATTGTAAATGGAAGTTTAGTAAGTGGAGCATCTAACTCAGCTGGTGAAATTGCTTATATGCGTACTCCTAAGGGAATATTACATAATTTGGCAACTACCACAGCTTTAGTTAAAAACTATGCTACTAAAACTTTACAACCTGTTGAAAATGTTAACGGAAAAATCATTTTTGATGCTGCCGAAAACGGAGATAAAAAAGCCCAGGAAGCAATTTTAGAACTTGTAGATAATCTTACTGATGGAATTTGTAATGTAGTATGTGCCCAAAATCCACAATGTATTATCTTAGGAGGGGGCATTATGGTTAGAGGCAATTACTTAAGACCAATCATTGAGGAGTCTCTTAAAGACAAGCTACGCCCCATTGTCTTTGAATCTACAAAGATTTCCTTTGCAAACTTAGGCAATAGTGCCGGTATGATGGGTGCTCTTTACAATCTCAAACAGCGCTTAAAGTTTTAACAATTCATTTCTAATAAAAAGACT
>CALFLJ010000110.1 GCA_937880335.1 uncultured Succinatimonas sp. | reverse complement strand
TCTTGTCTCAATTCTTTGACGAAATGACAAAGTGGGAGCTTTATATGGGAAAGGTAGGTTTTGATGACAAAGAAGCTCAGCCACGCTTGATGAGAATATGGAAAAAATATGTTTGCGAAAAGCCCCGCCCTGGGTTTCGGCCTCAGATCCTTTCATACAGTGACCTGGGTACCTATAAGGGAGAAGAATTCCTTGACGCAGAGCAGATCACCAAGAACAAGCTTTATATATATACTAGAGAGAAAAGCACCGGCTTTGAACGTCGCTTTATTATGAAGCGTGTGGGCAAGGGGTGGATGATTGATGCACTGCAAGAACGTTTGAACGGCTATCAGCGTGGAGGACTTTGAGGCCTTATATCGTGGCTCTCTAAATAAGGTTGATTTGTAAAATGGCGATGCAAATAATATCAGTCTTTATGAGGATAATTTGGCCTTTTAAATTAGTCATATCTTAAAAGTGCTAAAAATCACACCTACAGTTTAGAGTTCATGTAATAGATAAGAGCCCTATATAAGAAAAAGCTTGTTAAAGCTTTCATACAGTAAAAGGCGTAAAAGACATAATCATTGTAAATTAGGTAAAATTTACATTGTAGTAGATAAAAAGAATTCTTAAAGAATTTAAGAACATAAAAGATTTTTTATCTCATCTATTGCTTACAATCTTACTTTAGTAATTGTACTTAAAGTAAAATTATTTTTAGCTTAACTAAGTTAGGACATCTTCTACATTGCGCTTTTGGATCGCATAAGGTTACCTAAATATAAAGGGGTGAAATATGTTACTGACAGATAAAGATCGTGAGTATTTAGATGCCTGTGATCAAGGCGGATTTTGCTACACCGGACGTATGCTTGCTTATTTGGATAAGTGGACTTACGAAGGTATTGCCTCAGGACGATTTACAAAGCAAGAGGCAGAGTCTGATCTTGAAGTCGCACTTTATCGTGCCTTTGCTTTATTACAAAATGATCTTTATCTTTCATATGCACAAGTAGTCGATATACTTCACAAGGCTCGTGCAAACGCAAGTCATAGCGGTGTTTGGCATTACCGAATGGCTGTTGGACTTACGCATATAGGACGACTTGAGGAAGCTCTTTTAGTTGCTGAAAAAGGATGTGTTGCAGAACCTGATTATCCTTGGGGGTGGTTACATTTAGGACGACTTCGTGCTCACTTTGGCGATAAAGAAGGCGCTTTAAAGGCTGCGGAAAAAGGTCTTGACCTTGTTCCTGATGATCCTGAGTTTTTGCAGTTGCAAAAGGAAATTAAAGCTGATGTCTTATTACCTGTGATGTTGTGTCACTACATTGATCCAAAAAGTGATGCAAACTTGCAAAATCTTCATATGAATCTTAAAGAGGTATTAGACAAGCAATTAGCACTTACCTGTATTATTAAAGATCCTGTAGGCTTTGAGGCTGTGAAAAAAGCCTTTGGTATTGAGGAACTTAAAGAAGATATAGATGTGCCATTTTGTCTTTGCGCTAACATTAAATTTAACCTGGGTCCGTTGCATGTGGTTTTTCGTATGAATGAGGCAGGCTTTTCTCATTTATCTCCAACATGGGTAAAGCATTGCAAGTCTGCGATAGAAGAACTTTTGCAACAAGGTAATTTTAAATTTGAGGAAATCACCAAGGTTTTCTTAGATCTTGACCGTACAATTCATTTTGAGCTTACACCTAAAGAAGGAGACGAAAGTCGCGTCATTCATTTTAAAGTTACAGGAGGACCATCAAACGAGAATGCAAGCCTCAATTACGCTAAAAAGTCTTCTCTAAGTTTAGATGAGCGCGCGATATTTGATCGTGTAACTAGTCTTAACAAAGAGGATGGGTATGATGAGAGTATACAAATACTTGAAAATATAAGCGATGCAGAACGCCATCCTCTTTTAACTTTAGAGTTAGCTCGTGCCTTAAATAATGCATCTTCCTCAAAGGCTAAAGAATTTCAAAGATCTGTTGAACTTTTAAAGTTAGTAAAAGAATATTTTGAAAACAAATTTGAATGGCAGTTTCATATGGGCTATGCGTTGTTTTCTCTAAATCGTTATGATGAGGCTTTGCCATATTTAGAACGAGCTGAAGCTTTACGTAAGGGGCATATCGATACTCTTGAAATGATGCGCACCTGTCGCCGTAATATGTGCTATCCAATATTTGCTCAACCTTTTTATCAAAAAGTTAGCTCATTTTGGCAATTATTTGAACAGAAGGCAGATAACTGGCAAAAACGCCTCGCAAATACAGATGAATTTACTAAGGTTATAGATGAAATAAAGCAACTTGTAGAAAATGTTTTGCCAGAAACATCTGTAGCTTTAGCGGTAAAAGAGGCCTATGTGGAAGTTAATCTTTCATCTGATGGTAATTGTTTGAGACTATATCTTTTAAGAGCAATGGTTCGTGCCATGCCAAAAGAGCTTAAGGACTCTTGGAAGCTAACGCTCTGTCGTCCGGCGATGCCATCTTGTGCCGAGCTTGTTTTGAAAATGGGATTGAGAGAATATGCAGCAAAAGATCTCATAATTTTTGAGAATTTTGATGATGATGGCGATCTTTGTCTGACTATTTATACAAAACATTTTGAAACACTGCAGGAAGAAGAAGTGCAAGATGCTTTTTATGCAGTCAATTTGTTGCTTGACCATGCTTTAGGTGAGGTGGCTCACATGAAGCATTTTTATAAAATTAAAATTTCAAAAACCCCGGAAAGTGGCGTTGGTTTTTCCTTACCTGAATATGTGCGCTATTTACATAAAAAGACACCTCAGAAGTTTGAAGATACTGTAGATGATTATCTAGATGATCCAATTGAAATTAATTTAAATCTGAAAACAGATGGAGATTGTGATTACCTGCTTGATGTTAAACATGGTCTCGCATCGTATATAGGATTGATTTCATCCTACTTCCGTAACGAACCTGAAGAAGTACGATATTTGCACCAACTTGGTGTAACAGCAGGTATGATCTTTGTTGACAGTCAGGATCATAATGAGAATTCAAGAGCCAAGATTTTAGAAGAACTCCGAGATTTGCTTCGTGATAAGGCAAATCAAGTTTATGAGAGCTTTGGA
>CALFLJ010000109.1 GCA_937880335.1 uncultured Succinatimonas sp. | reverse complement strand
CAACCTCATCAAATAATGTGGTAATGCTTATATTTTTTACCTCAAAATCATAAAGTTTAACTTTTAACTCGTTGTTTTCTTTCGGATCTATTTTAGAAGACTTTCTTTTACGAGCTAAAACATCAGGGTGAGGCTTATAAATTATAAAAGCATCTTGAAAATCCTCACGTACAGATTTAAGAAGTTGTGAATTTGAACTAATCCCCGAGCCCGCTGTTAAAACAGAAGCATCATCTTCAACCTGTCCTGGAACTAGAATAATTTTCTGACCTTTTGCTCTTGCTGAATTTAGTAGAGCTTCTAACTCTAAACGTTCAGAACCATTTTTTTCACCAACGTTATATTTGCTAAGCTTTGATAAAACAATCTGTTTTCTTAATTTAGAAGCTGTGGATATTAGATATTTATAATCCCGATGTGATTTTATAGTGTTTAAGATCTGCTCTAATGAAGATTGAGAGGTTGGATCATAGTAAATTCCCCCTTTGTCAAAAACCAGGGAAAAAGGTCTGAAATAATCGCAACCTAAACCTACACTTCTTAAAAAACCATCTTCAACATATAAGGTTTTAACATTATTTTTCCGTGCTAGATTATCTAATTCTTTATTTTTCTTAGAGGCCCATTGTACTAAGGGGATGTTATTATCTATTGCTTTTCTTAAAGCAACTTTTGGATCTTTACAAAATAAGACCTCGCCTGAAGTACTGCCTAGAAAAGCTCGCATAATAGGATATTTCCAGCGTTTAACTCCAAAAACAACAGCCCCGCCCCTATTTTCGTTATTTATTCTTTTTTGTAATGCCAAAAGCTCAATAATTTCAAAAACAGAACAACGCTGTCTCGTTATTGGATTTACATAGCGACACAATTTAAAGTAAGCTGCAGCGAATAAAAGCTCAACTGAGACCTTCTTCTCTCTACGATAAGAGCCTTCAACCTCGTCAAAAGTAAGACCGTACCCGGCATAAAAGGGTAGACCAAAGCAATGCACCTTACATCCTGAGAATAAAGCCTCAAAACCTGATTGAGAGCTAGCTGTAAAAACTACAGGTTTTTCTTTTAATAAAGAAATTATGCTTACATCAGATGAAATAATCTGTACATTTTTCTGAGATTTAAAACTATTATATAAAAGGCTTTCTCTCTTTTTACTTAATACATCAGGGTGTACCTTTAAAAATATTTCTTCATTAGGATAAAGAGTCTTTGCTTTTTTTATCATCAAATCAGCTACATCTGACGGAACTGACCCTAATTCTAAAGAAACATCTCCAAGGCATTGATCTAAAATTAATATCTTGTTTTTTAGATTAAAATAGCTTTTTAGAATCCTAATATTCTCAACTTGCAAGGCTGTTTCTATATTGTTTTTATTAACAGAACAATTGTCCTCAAAGCTATCTGACTCATAATTATTTAAAAGATCTTTTGCATCAATTGAGTTGTTATATTTTGAGATCTGATATTTTAATATAAGTTCAATTGCTAATTTTGCCTGCTCTTTTAATTGAGGTGTAAACCACTTATCTGAGTTTTCAACTAAATCATCAATAAGTGATTTTTTCTTTGAATTATAGTAACAGCCAATAGGATCAACTGAAATAGATAAAGGCTTTGCACCGTTTACGCCTAAATCAAGAGATCTTATGGCTTATAACATCAAATACTCATCCTCTAGTGCAATATACGGGACATCTAATCTTTTAGAGAGAGAGATTGCTTTTTTGGCTGTAGATTTATATCCCCATCCTGCAACAGCTTCTATTTTTTTAGGATCATTATATTTTTCATATTCTTCTTTCAAAAAGACTTTTAAATTCTCAATCTTTTCAATACCAGAAGATAAAATCTTAAGCATGAATATCTCCCTGTAAAAGAAGCAATTTATTTATATCATTTGATGTTAGAGAAAGTCTGTCCTTGCTATCAAAGCAAGATTTCATATAGGATGAGTATTTGATGTTATAAGCCATAACACATGGTTTTGCTACAGATCTTAAATTTAGATAACCATTTTTATCTTTTATAAGCTCTTTTATAGGAGGTATATGATCTCCATAGACAAATAAACAATCATCCTTACCTAATCCATCTTTTAGCGACTCTATGCCATTACATAACGAGATTTGTTTTTCCTTATAAACTTGTAAGGAACTTTTGTTTTTTTGTGATAAGTCCTTATAAGGACCATGCCCATCTAAACTTATAATAAAAATAAAAAGACGTTCTTTTTTCTTGCGCGCCAAGGTAAGACGCTCTTTTACAAGTTTATAAATTTCAGAATCGTTAAATTCTTTCCCTTTTGCTTTTAGCTCCTCTGAAAATATACACTCATCAAAACCTAAATTTTTCATTACCATTCGTCTATTAAAGAAAAGACCACTATTTGCATGAATGCAGATAGAATAAAATCCTTGTTTCTTTAAAGCAGATGCAATAGAACTTATTTTTACATTTTGAGCTAGCTTATAGGGATCACTTGCATAAGGACCTAAATCATTAAGCTCAATTCCTGTAAGCACAGAAAATTCTGTACGCATGGTATATGCACCGAAATAATTTAGATGAAGATTCCCTTTTAAATCTGCACCTTTAGATAATTTTATGTCATCATCTTTAAGGGAAATAAATGATTCTGCCTGTAGCAAGACAATGCAGTCTTTGCCTACACTATTTTCTAAATTTGAGATTAAGCGAGTAAATTTTTCTTCATGCAAGTAAAGGCTTTTTTGCCATCTAACCTTAAAAATAAAAGCTAGAATTCCTATAACAAAATTTAGAACTACGCCAAACTTTGCAGCTGCAAGGCAACTATCTGACTTAAAAATAAGATCTAATTTATGCTCGATTTTATCCCTTAGAAATTTAAAGCTTTTTGACGTTCTTGCCATCCATACGATAATTGAAATAAGAGCTATAAAGAAAAAATAAACATAAAACAAAAATCTATCAGAATCTACAGATACACTTAGTTTAAAATTACTTTCAAAAATGAGGACAAATGACGATAAAAGTGAAAAAACAACAAATAAGAAAAACCACTGGACTTTAGAAATATAGCCAAAATAAAAACGAGGGCATCTGCAAACTTCTTTAAAAAGAAACAGATCTGAAAATACCAGAGGCTCATGAAGAATTTTAAATTTAAAATAACTTATTGCATAAAAAGAGCATATTAAAATTAAAGATAAAAATACACTAAAGATTAAACTTAGATTAAAAAAGACCGCCACAGATAATATAAAAAGTACTAGCGTATAAATTACTATAAATCTCCATAACATTATGGAGATTTTTTCTTTTAAATCATTTATACATAAACAATCTGACTTAAATGCTTTAGCAAATGTAAGGCAAAGCTTTTGCTCATATAAATCAATTAAAATGGCAATACAGGATATAAAGGCACTTAATTTTAAAACCGGTAAAAAAATACTTTCTGTCATAGAGGCTTTACTTTACCCTTTTTCTCTGCTTTTCAAACTCATATCTCTCACGATCGGGCTCTACCTTGAATTTTACAAAATATCTAAAAAATACATCCTGTAATCTCCAGGGAAGTAAAGACATAAACAAAGATGCATATCCTAAAATAAAAGGAAAGACAACATAAGCTTTACCGCTTTTTAAAACGGAAAGAACCTTTCTTGCTGCCTCATTTGCACTTAATTTAAAAGCCTTACTGCCAAGATAGCGCTCTGACATTGGACTTTCAAAAAAGCCCGGCATTATAAGAGATAGAACAATTCCTGATGAAGAGAGTTTCTTTCTTAAGGCTCTTATATAAACATTAAGCGCTGCCTTTGAGGCACAGTAAACAGGACTTGATGGTAATGGTAAAAAAGATGCTATTGAAGATACAACTGCTATTTGTATCTTCTTTGTTTTATTTTGATCTCTTATCTTCAGATCAGATAAATTATAAATAATTCTTATTGGAGATAATGTATTGACAGTAAAGCCTCGGTTTATCTCAAATATATCCTCTAACCCTACCTCATTTTGAGAGGTTGAAATACCTGTTAATATTACGACCCTATCAAAATCATTAGCATAAATCTCATAAGCAAAAGCACTGCATTTCTCTTCATCTTTAATATCAAAAGCAAAGCATTTGCAGGCAATATGAGATTCTTCT
>CALFLJ010000108.1 GCA_937880335.1 uncultured Succinatimonas sp. | reverse complement strand
GGGAAATAGCTCTCAGGATCAACTTTAAATTCATTTTCAATTAGTGAGCGATTGCGTCTTAATGACGAAATTATGTTTTCATCATTTTTATACTGTTTCAAATAAATCTTGTCGCCCTGAAGTAAGGATGTTGAGATAAAATTGCGCTTAGCAAGATTAACGTCACCTAAAAGCTTGCCAATCTCTTCTATGGCATTTTGTACAGTTTGAGGATAAAGCTCATGTAATTTCATTGGTGCATAGGCATTTTCTAAGGCATCTAATAGATCATTCAAACCTTTTTTCTTAGCAGCTGAAATTGCTACAACCTTAACGCCTAAAGCCTCTGAAAGTTTGTCTACTTTAACCTTGATCCCACGTCTGTCTAAAACATCTATCATATTTAGAGCGATAACCATAGGTTTGCCCATTGGCATGCACTCAAAGGTTAAGGACAAGGAACGCTCAAGATGAGAAGCGTCAACAACATTCAAGATCACATCATAGTTGTCTGAAAGCAGAAAATTACGGGTGACAATTTCTTCGTTTGAGTATGGAGATAAAGAATAAAGACCAGGTAAATCCACTAAATCCCAGTCTTTACTACCAATTTTACCTACAACTCTGTCAACTGTGACGCCAGGCCAATTACCTACATATTGATTTGAACCTGTTAATGCATTAAATAAAGTTGATTTACCGCAATTTTGATTTCCGATAAGAGCAAGTGTTTTTTCTGACATCTTATTTAACCTCAACTAAAGAAGCATCGCTCTTTCTTATTGTTAAAGAATAACCACGTACGTTAAATTCAATTGGATCCCCTAAAGGAGCTGTTCTCACCTTAGTAATTACAGTTTTAGGTGTTATTCCCATATCTAAAAGTCGACGTCTTAAAGAGGATCCCTCTCCATGTACTTTTATAACCTCAGTTCTCTCACCTACGTGTAAACTATCTAGAGTTTTCATAAATGTCCTTAATCTTAAGATTAAGCCTAAAATATTAAAATTTGTAAAAAAAACAGAGTAAGCCTTAGCTAACAAAAGTAAGCATATGCTAATTATTTTATAATATCAAGTATTTTTTTTAGGCAATGTCCACGATCAGGATCACATTTATAATGTTATGTTTAAAATAATTATTTTTTGAATAGAGAAATATTTGACAGCAAACATTAAATTCATGGCTTAAATAAGGCTTATAAATCAAAAAAATTGAGATTTATAAAAAAAATTTTTTCGCTATATAACTTACTGCGTTTTAAAGAAAATTATCTTAAAAAATTATAAAAAATATATAAAAGTGGGGTAAAAAATTTCTTATTTTAACTATATTTTTTTTAATTTGCGATTGTTTGCAATATAATGGCGACACATTTTTACTTTAAGAGGTATTCTTTAAAATGTTACACCCCTTTGATCGCCAGGGTGCGTTCTACAAAATAGTAAATAGCGTACCATTCATCCTGCAGATTGTCATCGGTATGGTTGTAGGTATCATCCTCGCCTACCTAATTCCTCATGACAAAGTTGTAATTCCTACTTTTGGTGAACTATTTGTTTCAGCTCTAAAGGCTATTGCTCCGCTTTTAGTATTTGTTTTAGTTTCTGCGTCTATTGCTCGTCAGGACACTTCTACTAAAACCAATATTAAACCTGTTATTGTCATCTATTTTGTTTCAATGGTTTTATCCTCTGTTGTAGCTTTAAGCATGGCAACAATTTTCCCAAGTTCCTTCAATGAGCTTGCAGTTGCAGCTGAAAATCCAACTCCAAAGGATATTTCAGAGGTTTTATTAAACTTCATTCGTCAGGCTGTAGATAATCCTATCAATGCTCTTATCCGTGGTAACTATATAGGAATCTTAGTTTGGGGTATTGCTTTTGGTTTACTCTTTAGGGTTGCAAAGCCTGCAACTAAGGAAGTATTAGCCGATCTTGCATCTACCGTTTCAGGTGTTGTTCGTATTGTAATTCGCTTTGCTCCTTTAGGTGTTATGGGCTTAGTTTATAATTCCTGCACTCAAGATGGTGGCTTTACTAATTTATTAAACTATGTTCATGTTTTAGCCGTTTTAGTAGGCACCATGCTCATAATCTGGTTTGTAGTAAATCCGGTAATCGTTTTTGCAGCAACTCGTAAAAACCCATTCCCTCTTGTTATATACTCCATAACCCATAGTGCAGTAACCGCATTCTTTACTAGATCATCTGCAGCAAATATTCCAGTAAATTTAAGTCTCTGCGAGCGTTTAGGTGTTCCTCGTGAAACTTATTCTATTTCCATTCCTTTAGGATGTACCATAAATATGGCTGGAGCTGCTGTTACTATCGTGGTAATGACAATGGCTGCAGTAAATACTCTTAATATAGAGGTAAGCTTCGGATCTGCACTTTTAATGTGTATTGCATCTGTACTTTGCGCCTGTGGCACCTCAGGTATTGCCGGTGGTTCTTTAATGCTGATCCCACTGTCTTGCTCTATCTTTGGAATAAGTAATGATATTGCAATGCAGGTAGTTGGTATTGGCTTTATTATTGGTGTAATTCAGGATTCAACTGAAACAGCTTTAAATAGTTCCTCAGATGTAGTCTTTACAGCTGCAGCATGCGGTATTACCGAAGTTGAAAAGAAAAAGAATTAATTAAAGCATTTTTAATATTTAAACTAATCAAATAAACTTTTTGATTTCAAGCATTAAGCCTCCGGTAAATTGAACAAATTTACCGGAGGCTTTTCTATGAATGCGTTTAAAGTAAATTCACTTAAATAAAAAAAAATCCCTGGTAAATTTTGTTATATTCCCAAGGATTACACTGTTTCTACAAAGAAACTATTTTTATATATCTTAATTTAAAATTCTTAAATTAGAAATTAGCTCTTACATTTAAGTATGCGCCGTATGAAGGATCAGTTTCATAGGAACTGATTTCATGGCCATCACTATTGTAAATATTATATTCACGGGCAAAGTTGACACTTAAACCGGCATTAATAGCCACAGCTCTGTGTGGGGTAAATTCAACCCCCAAGCTACCCTCGGAATATTCCTCAACTAAATATCCCTTTGATAAAACACGATTATCATCAGCTAACTGGTAAACATCCTGCTTTACAGGAACTGCTACAACCTTACCTGTAAAAGCAAACATATTGTTAATACGATACATTGCATCAAAATAAGGGAATCCTAGCTTATAAGACAGACCAATATCACTGCTGTTACGATAGTTTAAGCTTAAGATAGGATAGAACATGTTATCAGGCTCATTTAAGTTGGCACCAAAACCACCTACGATTGTATAGTCCTGGTTAAGGGCATAGCTTACACCTGCACGTGGCTTTATATTGTAATTGTCACTGGCGTGAAAATCATCTTCCCAACCAAAGGCTACGCCTACACCTGCGAAATACCCCCACTGAGCAGAAAACTTGCCGTCGTATTTTGCATCAGCAAATAATAAATGCATATCAGAGAATAAGTCTCTGCCAGATAAAGAATAGTCTGTGGCCTTATAACCTAAAGTGAAGTACTCATTACCACCCATGATGCCATAAGATGTGGACTTTACATCTCCATTAAAGTCATCAAAGTCAGCTTTACTTGAAGTTGAATAGGTTGGAGTAACCCACCAAGCCTGAGCTTCAATTGCTGATAAAGAAACAGCCAAGGTAATAGCTCCGGCCAAAACAGTTAATTTACGCATAATATCCTCTGCATAAAAGCTTAGTGAAATTTGCCTTTAATAAAGACATTTAGGATTTGTATTCTAATCTAATCAAATGATAAAAACAGTTTAAAATCCGTAAAATAGGCTTTTTTTACTCAACTTTAAATATTTTGTACAACTAATTTAAATGCCCACAGCAAGGACAATCATCATCTTTTAAAGGTAACTTAACTTTATTGAAAGTCATATTCAGTCCGTCAAAGCTAAGAAGATATCCTGTTAAAAGTTCCCCAACTCCCGTTATATATTTGATAGCCTCAAGTGCCTCAAGTGCACCTATAATCCCGCAGCTTGCTCCCATTACGCCTAACTGCTCGGGGGATGGCAAACTTTGATCTAAAGGCTCATCGCGGAAAATACAACGATAGCAAGGTGTTTTCCCAGGTATAACCGTCATAACCTGCCCTAAAAATCTAACTACGGCTGCATGTACATAAGGCTTATTAGCCTTAACACAGCTATCTGATACTATATACTTTGAGGCAAAACTATCAGTGCAATCCAAAATAAAAT
This sequence comes from uncultured Succinatimonas sp., assembly GCA_937880335.1. Lineage (GTDB taxonomy): Bacteria > Pseudomonadota > Gammaproteobacteria > Enterobacterales > Succinivibrionaceae > Succinivibrio. The sequence goes on along the minus strand of CALFLJ010000108.1, from coordinate 3,327 downwards.
CGTAATCCTCACAAATCTTAGGCAAATTTTCGCGTGTAACCTTAAGGTTCATCGCAATAACCTTTGTATCTGGATTTAAACGCTCTAAAGTTCTTTTTGCTGATATTGCCTTAGGTATACCCAAAGTATCTGTACTGTGGATTATCTGCCTTTGTAAATTTGACAGTTCAACTACATCATTATCAATAAGACCTAATGTACCAATTCCAGATGCTGAAAGATATAAGGCCGCAGGTGATCCAAGCCCTCCGCAACCTACAACTAATACCTTAGCTTCGCTAAGTTTTTTTTGACCTGAAAGACCAATTTCCTTTATTGCAATATTTCTTTTATAGCGCTCAAGTTGATTTTTTGAAAAATCCATATAAAACCTTAATTAAAAAAAAGCGCCCAGGCGCCATTTTTATTTATAAATCTTAGGCATACAAAGACTAGAATGGAAAAGATAACATCTAATATACAAATTGGGAAAAGAAATTTTTTCTAAATCTGTATATTTTGCTGTTCTGTATTGCCTGATAATTAAAATAGGTGCAACGCTTTGACTACCAGCAAAATAAGATGGAAAGAAAAAAAGAACCTTTACTTTTGCATGTAAAGTCTAAGCTAAAAATATCCTATTGGTGTGGCATTTCCATATAGAGTTAGGAAGGGAACTCTACAAGAGTCATAGCTTGCACTTATAAGAATAGATAGTAATTTAAGCTATGTAAATTCCCCTGCTTTAACAAGGGGAGAAATGTCATGCATGTGCATGCTTTACCCTATCTCGTTCCTCAGCACGCTTTGCATTGTTAAAACGATCAAGCGTTCCGACTAAATATCCTGTAACCCGACGGATGCGCTGAAAACCTACACCAACCCCTACTAATCCATCATGATTTGGTCTTAGTCTGCAATAGTAATTTACCTGCATATAAAGCCCCCTAAATATCTTGTTTCGTTTTCCTTATTCTAGAACAAAATAAATCCTTTAAACTGCTAAAAATAAGCGGATTTATTTCAACAATGTAAAAAGGGCTTGAGGATGAGCTTTATTAAAATAAACAAGAATTTTTTTATCAAGAATTTTTCTAAAAAAAACGATTTCTACATTTTACTAATTTAAACATAATAAAATTTAGAGATAATCCTTATTAGAAATTATCATATTTTCTAAAACAAAAATTTTGTTTTTAAACAAAAGAAATCAAAACTTCCAGGCAAAAGCCTTCTATTAGGACTTATAATCTTTTTTAGCTAAAGAGCGATTAAATAACAAAATTTTGTGATATATTTCAAGATTCGATTAGTTTAGACCACCATCATACAAACGCATAAAAAAGATGAATAATATTAAAAAGTTAATTCTTATTTGGGCATTATCTGCCACAAGTGCAACTCTTGCAGCAGATGACTCTATTGATAAGGTAAATGACAAGCTTACTTCTTTAAATGGAGTTATACAAAGTGTAAATGATGAATTAAGTTCACAAAGAGCTCAAATAGGAGAACTTAAAGCCGAACTATCAGCCTCAAACGAAGAAAACGCCGCTTTAAAAAAACAATTGTTTAATGAACTTAAAGCGGTTCAAAGGCAAAATCAGGCTATGATTGACACACTAAGCGCAGGTCATACTATAAAAAAACAAAATGAGGATGGCACGATTATGGAAGTAAAGCCTCTACGTAATTACGACCTGCAAACTCCTGATGGAAAATTTATTTTCGGTGCACAGGAATATATTTACGTAAAAGAGGTAAATGCAACATTTTCCGCTCGTATTGATACCGGTGCCACCGTATCATCAATTAGTGCACAAAACATTTCTGAATTTGAGCGTAAAGGAAAAAAATGGATCCGTTTTGACGTTGTAACAAACGATCGTACTGTAACTTGTGAGGCTCCTTTTGTACGAGTAGCGCAGGTACGTCAGACTCAAAGTGGAGATAACCTAGTTGATCGTATCGTAGTTCGTCTTAACGTAAAATTCGGAGATTACTCTACCTCCACTGAATTTAACTTAATTGACAGATCTAAAATGCAGCATGCTCTGCTTATAGGACGTAGTCTCCTTACCGATATCTGCGTTGTAGATGTCTCACGAGCTTATGTACAAAAACGCGCTGATCCTGACGGTTTAATATTCCTTACACGTGATGATTATAAAGAAGCTGTAAAGAAGGGTATAAACCCAAATAAAACCTATGATGAAAAAGAAAAACAGAATGTAGCAGGTCTTGCAGCATCTCCAGCCTCAGGAGATGTCAACATGGGATCTGATTCTGAGAAAAATCTGCCTGGTGTAAGTGCTCGTCTTGAACAAAACTTACAGCAAGTAAAGCAAGAAACAACTAAAGATGACGAGAAAAAAACAGGAAAATAAGACAAAATAGTCTTAAGCTTAGGGTGTTATTATGATTTCACGTGGCGTATTCTACGTTGTAACCGCAATTTTATTTTTAGCAGGTGTACTCCTTATTGGCTATCAACACATAGTCTTTGAGGTTCCTTTTTTGCCTAATGAAGAAAGGGATCTTTGGACTGTTGAGGCTCGAGTCGAATTTGAACCACAAGGAGATGCTCCAGCACAGGTTCTCTTAGCACTACCTGCAATACAGCCTGGTTTAACTCAGTTGCGTCAAACCACAGCCTCTTTAGGATATGGTGTTGACTATGTTAAAAGCAAAAACTCTGCCTTTGTAGAGTGGAGTCGCCGTGATCCATTAGGTCTGCAGACCCTTTATTATCGTGCCGAATTTTTAGTTGATCCTGATGCAACCTTATCTTCGATGATTGTTCCTAAGTTATCTGAAAGTGTAGCTCCTGAACCTTATGCAACAGCCATGGATGAAATTGCACGAGTAGCACGCTCCCGCAGTGCCAATCCATTCTCTATGACAGCTCAAATCATAAAAGAAATAAATCAGGACAATGAAACTGCATCTTTGCTTAATTCACAATATTCAAAGTCTGAATTAGTTGTCCATATCTTAGAGCTTGAAAAAATTCATGCCCGCGTCATAGGTATCTTAAATCTTGAGGATGGTCGTCGTAATCAACACCTAGTATCAAGAGTTGCTGTTTTTGACGGTACTAAATATCAAATTTTCAATGCATCTACAGGAGAAAGTGGTCTTAAGAAAAACCAGCTTATCTGGACTGATAATGGAGCATCCCTCTTAGATGTTTCAGGCGGTCGTAACGCTCATGTAAGCTTCAATATCTTACACAGCAAGTTAGGTGCTGTTGAAGCTGGCATGAGAAAAGCAGGCTTAGACAGACTTGCAGGGGATGAAAATTTTTCTTTATCCCTTTCATCCCTTCCTGTTGAGGAACAGTCTCTA
>CALFLJ010000107.1 GCA_937880335.1 uncultured Succinatimonas sp. | reverse complement strand
AGCGGACTTTAAGGAGTTTTTTATAGTCCGCTAGTTTGTGAAAGTTTTATTTAATGATTTTAGTTTTAATCTTTATGAAGGGGTAAATATTTTATTAGGAGCTAATGGCTGTGGTAAAACCACTTTATGCAGGCTCATATTTGGACTTGAAAAACTTAATAAGGGCAGTTTTAAATTTCAAAATTACAAAAAGCCTGTAATAGCAATGGTCTTGCAAAATCAGGATTATCAGCTACACATGCAATCCGTAGAGGAGGAGCTTTTATTAAGCTTGATGTTATCTAAAAAAAAGATAGAAAAATCAGAAGTTCATAACCTGCTTTTAAAATTTGATCTTCAAGATTTAAAAAAACGTCATCCTCATTCCTTATCTGTTGGACAAAAACAAAGACTAGTTATTCTCTGTGCCTTAGCTCTTAATCCAGATCTTTTAATTTTAGATGAACCGACCTCAGGTCTTGATGGTGAAAATTTACAGCGCGTAAAAGACTTGCTGTGCGAATTCAATCATCAAAAAGGCAAAGCTCTTTTGGTAATCACTCATGATCCTGAGCTTTTAGACAAGAATTACAATATCTTTACTTTAGGAAATAATTATGAATAAAAACAAAATGTTAAAAACAGAAATATACGAGTTAATCAAAAGCAAAAAAGCCATGGGAATATCTTTTATCGCCCAAAAACTGGGTATAAGCGATAAAGATGCAATTTGTGAACTAGATACAGAGGAAGGCATTTTGCTTCACAAAGATAATTTTGAAAAAATCTGGGAGTTTTTAACGGGCTTTGGCGAACTTACTTTTACAGCCTATATAAAAAACAGTTTTATTGAAGTAAAAACCCAGGCAAATCCTGGGAAAAATGCTTTTGGCTATTTTAACTTAAATGGAACTGGAGCCTTAAACGGTCATTTAAAGCTTGAGGATATAGCAGAAATTGCATTATTATCTGTCCCATTTTTACACCTAGAAAGTCATCAGATTGCTTTTTTAGACAACAAGGGAAACATCCTTTACTCTTTCTTTCTAAGCCGTAAAGATCACAAGTTAAAGGAGTGTGATGTTGCAAAGTTTAAATCCTTAAAGGAGCAGTTTTTATGCGCTCACTTATAGCAGTAAGTTCACAAACTGGTAATACTTATAAACTTTCACGCTATGCTCAAATGGGAATAACTAATTCACAGTTGCAAAAACTACCAATTTTAGACTTTGATGCAAACAGTTATGACCTTATTGTTATAGGCTTTTTTGTAGATAAAGGCGAAATTGATGGCGAGGCATTAAAATTCATGCGTAAGATTTTTAACAAAAAAACAGCTCTTATCGCCACATTAGGGGGAGACCCTAAAAGTAAAAGCGCATTAGAAATTATGGATAAGGCATGTCAGATACTTAGGGAGCAAAACAATCAAGTCATAGGAACTTTTATAAGCCAAGGTAAGGTTTCAAAAAAAGTCCTGAATTTAATGTATAAGTTAAATCCTAAGCTTAAAGAGGACAAAGATCACCAAATGAGAATATTAAAAGCATCAAGCCACCCAGATGCCAAAGACAGACTTATATGTTTTTTAAAGGCGCAGTATTGGTTTAAAAAGGCTTGTTTATAAAGGGAGTATGCATGTTTAACAATTTTGAAATATTAAATCTCAATACCATTTATGACCTGATAGGTCCTTGTGGTGTGGTAATTGCCATCTTAGGTTTTATGGCCTTATATATTTGTTTAAAAAGCCTTATCTATACAACCTTGTCTTGGAGAGATTTTAAAAAAGAATTTTTAGATGAAAAAGATCTACTTAAACGTTGCCTTAAGGACTATAAAGGATGTAATCCTTTCTTTCTTATTATCTATGATATTGTTGCCACTCATAGCAACCATTCAGATGATCTAAGATCTGAGATAAGTTATCTTTTTAATAGAAACTTTAAATGTATTATAAATGGAATGTCATGGATTAAGATGATAACTGTAATCTCCCCCCTTTTAGGCTTATTAGGTACTGTAGGCGGCATGCTGATTGTTTTTGAGACCATATCAATGTCGCAGGCACAAAATCCTGAGCTTTTAGCCAAGGGAATTTACAATGCCCTAATAACCACAGTCATGGGCTTGGTGGTGGCTGTCCCCTCTCTTATAATTTATTATTATCTATCCTTAAGAATGCGTAATTTCTATATTGAGATTGTAGAACATTCCTATCAGGCAGTTAAAATCTTTCATAAACTGCATGAGGTAAAAAATGAGATTTGATAGTGAGCATGATTTTATGAAAGATGGCATAAATATAGATTTAACACCATTGATTGACGTGATTTTTATGCTGGTTATTTTCTTCATTCTAACTATGAGCTTCTCAAAACCTGTATTAGATATAGTTCTACCCCAGACTAAATCTCAATTAGTAGCAAAACCGCAAGAGATGATCTCAATTACCATAAAAAACAATGGTCTTTATTACTATGAAGGAGAGGAAGTAAAGATAGCTGATATAAAAGTTTTACTAGAGAAAAATCCTCTTTTAGAACTTAATATTTTTCCCGACAAGGATATTAAATTTCAGGATTTCATAGATTTAGTCGATTTAGCCCAAGAAAAACGTGCCGGTCGTTTTTCTATCACAGCCATAAAAGATAATGCCTCATCATGATGAAAGATTCTCTAAACATAAGCTCAAGCATAATGGCTCTGGCTTTAAGTTTTATAATCTTTTTAAGCCTTGTTTATATATTTTCAGCAAAAGATATAAATAAGATAAATGAGGATGACACAAAGGTTAGAAAAACATTCGAACTTACTTCCATAAACATATATGAAAATAATAAAGACAAAAAGGTAAAGGAAAATAACACAAAGGAAAAAGAGGCAGCTCATAAGGTAAATGAAATAATAAAGACACAGAAAAGTGAAGTAAAAGATAAAACTCACGAAGATAAAGTCATTGAAAATAAAAGACAAAATACAAAGCCATTAAAGGAGGATTTAAAACATAAGGTCTTAAAAAAAGATAATTTAAACGCTCTTTCTCAAGAAAAGAAACATGTAAAAGAAAATAATCAGAATCTAAAAAAAGAGGCTGTATTAAAAAAGGAACTTATCACAGACAAATCTTCAAATTCGCAGATTTTTAATCAGGCAAATTTAAAGAGTAAAGAGACTTATAGTCAACATAAAGATAAGAGTATTAAAGATCTTATAAATAAGATAAATTCTATTAAGCAGTATCCCAAACAGGCCTTAAAACGAGGCCTACAGGGAACATGTGAATTAAGCTTTAAAGTAAGTAAAAATGGCACGATATTGGAATATACTTTACTAAAATCAAGTGGTGAGGCTATCCTAGATGCAGCCTGCCGCCGAATAGCAGATAAAATCTTAAAAGATAAGATATATAAACCTCAAGAGGACATAAGTATAGAAGTTCCGGTAAATTACACACTAAGACCTTAAGCAAATCTTTTTATGTAATCCTAAATATTAGGGAGGTAAAGACCTCCCCACTTTTTTACTAGACTAAAGCCTTGTGTTTTATCTTCATCTTTTCTTTTTTAGTTAAAAAAAGATTTGCAAAAAACGAACCTATTACATTTTGCATAATCGAGAATATAGACGCTGCCACTGCAAAACCTGCCCCAAAATGAGTGATGGCAAGAACTGCCGCAAGGCCTGAGTTTTGTGTGCCTGTTTCAATCGCCAAGGTTCTTGCTGTAATGCTGTCTGCTTTAAACAAACGGCATATTATATAAGCTAATATAATTCCCATAAGATTGTGAACACAAACAATAAAAAATAAGACAACGCTTGATGCTTGTAGTTTATCTGAGGATAACGATACCACAATTCCTACAATTATCATGATTGTAACTGATGACACAGAGGGCATGAAATAGCCTAACCTTTTGGCAAAAACCGCACAAAAAGCATTTATGCAAACTCCTAAAAATACAGGCGCAATCACCATCTTGAAGATATCAAGCATAATAGCAAGATAGTCAAATGAAATTGTATTATGTGCCAAAAGATAAAAAAGCGCCGGAGTTATCACAGGGGATAATAATGTGGTACAAACTGTCACAGACACAGATAATGCAACATCTCCTTTGGCAAGATAACATAAAACGTTAGAGGCTGTACCACCTGGACTACAACCTACTAAAATAACCCCTATAGCAAATTCTATAGGCAAAGATATTATCTTTACTAAAACATAGGCCAAAATTGGCATAAGCACAAATTGCAAGGTTATGCCTAAAAGGACTTTAAAGGGCTTGGAAAAAATATTGTAAAAATCTTGAAACTTAAGCGATAACCCCATTCCAAACATAACAAAGCCTAATATATATGGTGTAGCCCATTTTAGATGAGAGAAGAACTCAGGAACACTTGCACCTAAAAAGCCAAATAAAACTACACCTACCCCCATATAGCTTGTAATTAAATTTAAGATCTTCACTATCTATCCTATGGTATTGCACTTTTCAACATAGAATGGATCTTTAATCTTATTGTGATCATCCACCATTACAACCTTAGGCCTGAAATTTTGAGCCTCATTGTAATCAAACTCAGCATAGGCGATTAAAATTACAATATCTCCCACCTGAGCTTTCCTTGCTGCAGCTCCATTTAAACAAATAACTCCACTGCCTCTTTCCCCTTTAATTGTATAGGTAGTAAGCCTCTGGCCATTATTATTGTTTACAATGTGGACCATCTCTCCTTCTAAAATTCCGGCAGCATCTAAAAGATCAGCATCAACAGTAACAGATCCTACGTAATTTAAATTAGCCTCAGTTACGGTGGCTCTGTGAATCTTGCCGTGCATCATAGTAACTTTCATAACTACTCCAGGATTGTATTATCAATTAAGCGTGTTTTACCAAAGCGCACCGCTGTGGCTAAAAGGGTTGGAGATACTAAAGTGTCGTTTTTTACCTCATAAAGTTCAGGTAAGCCATAACACTCTATATATTCAATCTTAGCTAAAGGCTCTTTACTAATAAAATTCTCTGTGGCGCTTATTATTTTTGAAACCGATCTTTCACCTTTTGCAAATAAATCCTGAGCATTTTTTAAAGCCTTTGACAGAACAACTGCAGCATCCTTTTCATCCTTACTTAAATAGGAATTACGAGAACTGCGGGCTAAACCTGTTTCCTCACGACTAATCCTAACAATTCTAAGCTCAATATCAAAAAAGAGATCTTTTACCATACGGGACAAAACCTCTACCTGCTGGGCATCTTTTTGACCAAAATAGGCTCTGTTAGGACATACAATATTAAATAATTTTCCAACTACAGTAGTCACACCACGAAAATGGATTGGACGTGATCTTCCACATAAAACTTCCGTTACATGACCTGTAACCTCAATCCATGTATCAGATGAACTTGGGTACATTTCAGCGGCACTAGGGGCAAATACAACATCTGCACCAAATTCTTTTGCCAAAATAAGATCTTTATCTAAAGTACGAGGATAGGCATTAAAATCCTCATTAGGCCCAAACTGGGTTGGATTTACAAAAACAGAAACAACTGTAAAGTCATTTTCAGAACTTGAGGTTTTAATTAAAGAACCGTGTCCTTCATGTAAGGCTCCCATAGTGGGAACTAAACCTACACTTTTACCTAGTTTTTTATTTTCTGAAACTAAATTACGTAACTCTTTTACAGTATGAACACAAATAGTCATAGAATCGAGGTTCTAGCTAAAAGAACCAATCTCCATATTAAATTTTGTTTGGTTAATGAAAAATCACACAAATCTATAAATCAAAGTAAAAAGCAAAAATTTAAATTCTAAAAAACGTTTTTTACTCTTAGCTTAATTTAAATAAAAAAAGCCTTATAAATGAATGTGTTCGATAAGCCTAACACTAAACATACTTAAGTTATAATTTTTTTTAATTTAAGAACCTGTAAATTTTACATACGCATTTGCGTAAAATGATTGTTAAATCCGGGCTTTATCTATAGGGTTAGACAAAACTAATTTGGTATACAAGCAAACAAATATTTTCTTTTGCACTTTTTTGGTACAAAAAAACAATTTATAAAACCTAATAAAGCTAAATTAAGTTAAAACTGATTTTGATGGAAAAAAAATATGACTAAGAGATCTGATGTTTTAGCATATAAATTCGCCATTTTGAGACTCGAAACGATCTTTCTTCAACAAAGAAGCTTATTGTTACGCATAACAATAAATTGTATGAAGATTAAATAAAATTCAATGTCATCTGATCAGTTAATTTTAAGAGCAGATCACAAAAAGAAAAAAATATAAACTTGTATGCTAAATCTACAATACAAAATTTAATTAAATCCTGATAGAATAAAGGAATAGCTGTTTTTTTTATAAAAACAGCATAGCTCGCAAATTTGCAAAAATAGATCAGATCTATTTTAAATTTTTTGAGCTATCGCACATATTAGATGACTAAAATTTGGTTACAATAGTAATAAGTTTAGAAACTGACAAAGTTTAGAAACAAGATTTCAAAACACTATATTTTTTTGGAGTTACTTAAGATGATTCTTTCCGGCAAAACAGCTTTAATCTCCGGCGGTAGTCGTGGTATTGGTCGTGCTATTGCAGAGTTATTCTACAAAGAGGGCGCTAATATCTATATTATGTCTCGTAATGCAGAGCAGCTTGGTGCTGCTGCAAAAGAGATCGACACAGAAAATGCAGGTCGTGTTCATGCTCTCCCATGTGATGTAAGTTCTGAGACTTCTGTAAATGAGGCATTCGCTCGTATTGCAGCTGATGGTGCTGTTATTGACGTATTAGTTAACTGCGCCGGTGTTAACCTCCGTGGTCCTCTTGAGACTATGCCTATGGAAACATGGTCTAAGGTTATCGGCATTAACTTAACTGGTACCTACCTCTTAACCCGTGGCGTATTTGAGGGTATGAAGGCTAAGGGTGCAGGTAAGATCATCAATATCGCTTCCTTAATGTCTGAAGTTGCTCGTCCTACCATCAGCCCATACGTAGCTTCTAAGGGCGGTGTTAAGATGTTCACCAAGGCTATCGCTGTTGAGTGGGCTAAGTACAATATTCAGGCTAACTCCATCATCCCAGGCTATATCGAGACTGAGATGAATACTCCTCTTATCGCTGATGCTGAGTTTAATGCTAAGATCATCAACCGTACTCCAGCTGGTCGTTGGGGCAAGCCTGCTGAGATTGCATCTGCAGCTCTCTTCTTCGCTTCATCAGGTTCTGACTTCATTACAGGTCAGGAAATCGCTGTTGACGGCGGTATCTTAGCTGCTTTAATGTAATATAAAAATTAGCTAAATACCCCCCGGTAAGATCACTTACCGGGGTTTTTATTTGTCCCAAAAGACAGGGAAAAAATCTTAAATTTTATCTTTCCTATCAGCTAAAAATTCAGATCTTTTTTTAAAAAGATAAATAAAAAACTTTAATAAAGCCATTTATTAGCTTTATCTTATAATTAAATAAAGATTTACTGTTAGCTTTTCTTATGATGCAATTTAAAAAATATTGATAATACTTTTCAACTGACAAGCATCTATC
>CALFLJ010000106.1 GCA_937880335.1 uncultured Succinatimonas sp. | reverse complement strand
GTCCTTTAGGTGCAGCCCGTGTTGGTTTTATAAACGGCGAGTATGTTTTAAATCCTTTGACCACGGAAGCTCGTTCTTCTGACTTGGATTTAGTTGTTGCAGGTTCAGAGAAAGCTGTAGTAATGGTTGAATCTGAAGCCAATCAACTACCTGAGTCTGTAATGCTTGGCGCAGTTATGTATGGTCAGGAGCAGTTACAAACTGTAATCTCCAATATTAAAGAGTTTGCAGCTAAGGTAAATCGTCCTGTATGGGATTGGCAAGCTCCAGCTGAGGATAATGAACTTAAGGATGCCGTAAAAGCTGAAGCTGAGGCTTCTATTGGTGAAGCTTTCCGTATTGTTGATAAGCTTGAGCGTCAAGATAAGCTTGCTTCAATTGAAAAGGATACTATTGAAAAACTAGTAGCCTCTCGCGAGGATTGGGCAGAGAAGTCTCAAGATATTGCAAAGATTTTCTTTGAGCTTGAGCGTAATATTGTTCGTGAGCGTATTCTTTCAGGTGAAAACCGCATTGATGGTCGTTCTTTAAGAATGATTCGTCCTATTACCATTGCAACAGGTATTTTACCGCGTGTTCATGGTTCTGCTCTGTTTACTCGTGGTGAAACCCAATCAATTGGTACTTGTACATTAGGTTCTGAGCGTGATGCTCAGACTTTTGAGGATATGGCAGGTGTTCGTACCGAGCGTTTTATCCTTCACTATAATTTCCCTCCATATTGTGTAGGTGAGACCGGTTTAATCGGCTCTCCAAAGCGTCGTGAGATAGGTCATGGTCGTCTGGCAAAGCGCGCTTTGAAGGCTATTTTACCTGATATGGAAAACTTCCCGTACACAATTCGTGTTGTATCTGAAATCACAGAGTCTAATGGATCTTCATCTATGGCATCTGTATGTTCAGGATGTTTGTCTCTTTTAGATGCAGGTGTACCTATTAAGGCTCCAGTCGCAGGCATTGCTATGGGATTAGTTAAGGAAGGCGATAGAGTTGCCGTTTTAACTGATATTATGGGCGATGAGGATCACTTAGGTGATATGGACTTTAAGGTAGCAGGTTCCCGTGATGGCGTAACTGCTTTACAGATGGATATTAAGACTGATGGTATTACCCGTGAGATCATGCAGCAGGCTTTAACAGACGCTCACGCTGCACGTATTCATCTTTTAAATGTTATGGAGAAGGCTATTCCTGCACCTCGTGAGCAGATGTCTCCATATGCCCCTCGTTTGGTAACCATAAAGGTTCCTGTAAACAAGGTTAAGGACATAATTGGTAAGGGTGGCTGCAATGTTCGTTCTATTCAGAGTGATACTAACTCTCAGATTGATATTGCAGACGATGGAACAGTAAAGATTTCTGCTTCATCACAAGTTTCTGCTGAGACTGCTGTTAAGCGTATCAACGACTTGTTAATAGAAGTTGAAGTTGGTCATGATTACGACGGTAAGGTCGTAAGAATTACCGATTTTGGTGCTTTTGTAAATATTCTTCCAGGACGTGACGGATTGGTTCATATTTCACAAATCACCGAAGAGCGTGTTGAGAATGTCGGTGATTATCTGCGTGTTGGAGATAATGTCCGCGTCAGAGTACTTGATATTGACAACACAGGCCGTATTCGTTTATCCATCAAGGCTTTAACTGAAGAGGCTGCACAAGAGGCAGCTGCTTTAGAGAAAGCTCAAGAGGAAGAGGATTCCTCAGAACAGGTTTCTGAGGAAGAGGAAAACTCTCAAGCTTTTGAATCAGTAGAAGCTAACGATGTTGTTATCGAAGAGGCAACCGTTGAAAGCGAGAAAACAGCTTTAGACGGTGATGATAATGAACAGAATCGCTAAGAAAATTTCTTAGTTAATAAATTAGCCCGAAGGTTATTAAATAATACCTTCGGGCTTTTGTGCTTTTAAAAACACAGGTGAGATAGATGGCAACCCGCGAGCATTTTTCTTCTCGTTTAGGCTTTGTTCTGATTGCAGCAGGATGCGCAATCGGTCTTGGTAACGTTTGGCGTTTCCCTTTTATAGTAGGCCAATATGGTGGCGCAATTTTTGTGCTTTTATATCTTATGTTCTTATTCTTGTTTGGCGTACCGCTTTTAACAATTGAATTAGCTGTGGGTCGATCTTCAAGAAGAAGTCTTGCCCAATCATTTGAAATACTTGAGGAAAAAGGTGCAAGGTGGCACTTAAATAAGTATTGGATGATTCTGGGTAATTATGTTTTGATGTCATTTTATACTGTAGTAACAGGTTGGATGCTCTTTTACTGTATAAAAGGCTTTACCGGTGAATTTGGCGTTAATACATCTGCAGATGTTGCAGGAGAATCTTTTGTTAAAATGCTAAGCTCACCTGCTGACATGTTAACCAATATGCTCTGTGTAATATCTTTAGGCTTTGGTATTTGCGCTATGGGCTTAAGAAAGGGGGTTGAACGTATTACTAAACCTCTAATGTTATTGCTCTTTGCTTTAATGATTTTCTTGGCTATCAGGTCATGCACACTACCAGGCTTTTCTGAGGGTATTTCATATTATTTAGCTCCAAACTTGGATAATTTTTCTAAATATGAGATAACCGAAGTTCTATCTGCTGCAATGGCTCAAGCATTTTTTACCTTGTCAATTGGTATTGGTGCCATTCAGATTTTTGCTACCTATGCACCATCTGAGCATACATTGGCAACAGAGAGTATCAACATTGCTGTCTTAGATACCTTAGTTGCATTTGTATCAGGATTAATCATTTTCCCTGCCTGCTTTAGTTATGGTGTACAGCCAGATCAAGGACCTAGTCTTATCTTTGTAACTTTAGTTTCTGTATTCTCTCATATGGAAAATGGTGGTATATGGGGAGGCTTATTCTTCCTGTTTATGACATTTGCCGCTTTATCAACTTTAATTGCAGTATTTGAAAATATCATTGCAATTACCATGGAGCTTTTAACAACTTCTCGTCGTCGTGCTGTTGTTGGCAACTTTATTGTTGTAATTACTATTTCCTTACCATGCTTATTTGGATTTAACTATTTAAGCGATGTTCATCCTTTAGGTGGTAGCAGCTCTTTCTTAGATCTTGAAGACTTTATTGTTTCTAACAATATTTTGCCTCTAGGTGCATTATGCTATGTTGTATTTGTAACCTGGAAACGAGGTTGGGGATTTGATAGTTACCTAAAAGAGGCTAACTTAGGTAAGGGTATTAAGATGCCTTATTGGATTAAAAACTACTATCGTTTCATTTTACCGGTAGCAATTTTTGTCCTTGTTGCAAACGGTTATAGAGCCGTATTCGGTTAGGAGAATTACTGTGGCCCGTGAACAGTTTTCTACCCGACTGGGCTTTTTACTAATTACAGCCGGTTGTGCAATTGGTCTTGGTAATGTATGGCGTTTCCCTTATATTACAGGCCAATATGGTGGTGCAATATTTGTTTTAATATATATAGCTTTCTTGCTTTTAATTGGTCTTCCTATGTTAAGTATCGAGCTTGCGGTAGGCCGTGCAGCAAGAGCAAGTTTAGGTGGCTCATTTGAGGTTTTAACACCTAAGACTAAATGGAGATACAACAAATATTGGATGATTTTAGGCAACTATGTCTTAATGGCTTTTTACAGTTTAGTCACAGGTTGGATGCTTTATTATACTGTCCTTGTTTTTTCAGGTGGTATTGATAAGGGGTTAGGACAGGAGGATGCAGGTGCGATTTTTGGCGGAATGCTTGCAGATCCTTCAACCCAATTCATCTGTACTGTAGCTGTAACTGTAACTGCGTTTGCTATTTGTGCAAAAGGGTTACAGGCAGGTGTTGAGCGTATTACGAAGCCATTAATGCTTGCTTTGCTTATACTTTTAATATTTCTATCTGTAAGATCTTTCTTTTTGCCAGGTTTTGAACGAGGTGTTACTTACTATCTAAAGCCAAATCTTGCAAATATTGAAACATCAGGTCTTATGACGACTTTATCTGCAGCTATGGGGCAGGCATTCTTTACCTTAGGTTTAGGTGTGGGATCTATTCAGATCTTTGGATCATATATGAATCGTAAGCACAGCTTATTTTATGAGGCCTCTCTCATCACTGTACTCGATACATTCGTAGCTCTACTTGCAGGTATTGTTATTTTTCCAGCTTGCTTTAGTTATGATATTGCTCCAGGATCAGGTCCTGGTCTTATATTTGTAACTTTGGTCTCAGTTTTTTCAAACATGGAATTAGGTTGGCTTTGGGGAGGTTTATTCTTCCTATTCATGCTTTTTGCTGCCGTTTCAACATTAATTGCTGTTTTTGAAAATCTTATTGGCATAAGTATGGATATCTTTGCATGTAAGCGTAAAAAGGCTGTGGTCTACAATTGTTTTGCTGTTCTTATCTTAGGACTGCCATGCATGTTAGGTTATAACCTTTTATCTGATGTTCATCCTATGGGTGGCAGTAGCACAATTTTAGATACTTATGACTTTGTTTTAAGTTTAAATATATTGCCCCTAGGTGCAATGATTTACATTCTATATGTAACTTTAAAGCGTGGCTGGGGATTTGATAAGTATTCATCTGAGTGCAATTCAGGTGCTGGTATTAAATTACCATCTTGGGCTAAGTGGTATTATCGTACTGTTTTGCCTATTGTAGTGACTACCCTTTTTGTTCAAGGGTATGTAGGAATGTTCGCAAAATAAATAAGGAAATTTTCAATGAGCGATCGTGAACAGTTTAAAAGCCGCTTAGGCTTTCTTTTAATCGCCGCCGGTTGTGCCATTGGCCTTGGAAATGTGTGGCGTTTCCCTTATATCACCGGTCAGTACGGTGGTGCTATTTTCGTATTAATTTATTTGGGTTTCCTTTTTTGCGTAGGTATTCCTCTTTTAACAATTGAACTTGCAGTAGGTAGAGCATCTCGTCGCTCTATTGCATTATGTTATGAAACATTGCAGGAAAAGGGCTCTCACTGGAATTGGAACAAGTTTTGGCAGATTCCTGGTAGTTATATTCTAATGTCTTTTTATGGACTAATTACCGGTTGGATTCTTTATTATGCAGTTCAGTTCTCTCGTGGAGTTTTTGGTCATAATTTATCAACTGAGGTAGCTCAGCAACATTTTGGTGATTTATTACAGAATCCTTTGACCATGTTTGTTTGCATGACCACAGTGATTTTAGTCGCTTTCATTATTGTTGCTATGGGTGTAGTAAGGGGCGTTGAGCGTTACACTAAGCCTTTAATGCTTCTAATGCTAGCAGTATTATTCTTTATGGCAATACGCTCTTTTACTCTACCTGGCTTTTCTGAGGGCATTTCTTATTACCTAAAGCCTGATTGGTCACGTTTACAGGAACATGGTTTCATGGAGGCTTTATGGGCAGCTATGGGACAGGCTTTCTTTACCTTAAGTGTAGGCCAAGGTTCAATTGAAATCTTCGGCTCTTATATGTCTAAAAGACATACACTCTTAACTGAGTCCATTTACATTGGTGTTTTAGATACTTTGGTAGCCTTATTAGCAGGCTTTGTAATTTTCCCGGCATGTTTTAGTTATGGTGTACAGCCTGATGCAGGCCCTTCACTGTTATTTGTTACTATGAATACAGTATTCACTAATATGACTTTTGGAGCATTCTGGGGTACTATTTTCTTTGTTTTCATGCTTATTGCTGCTATGTCAACTTTGATTGCAGTATTTGAGAGTATCATTGCCATCTGCATGGAGTTATTTAAGATCTCACGTGTAAAGTCAGTTTTAATAAACTTTACCATTATTATGATTTTAGCTATACCTCCGCTCCTAGGCTACAATGTTTTGTCCTTCATTCAGCCAATGGGAGAGGGCTCTACAATTTTGGATATGCAGGATTTTATTATTTCTAATAATATTCTACCTTTAGGTTCATTATTGTTTGTACTCTTTATTACCGCAAAGACTGGTATGGGATGGAAGAGATATGTTGAAGAGGTTAATACTGGTAACGGTGTTAAGTTAAATCCAGCTCTTTATTTCTACTTTAAGTTCATAATGCCTATCGTTATCGCTATTTTATTAGTTGTAGGCTATATCAAGATATTTTTATAATTTTAATTAGATATTTAAATCTCCCGTTAAATTTTGAAATAGCAAACAGGCGGGAGATTTTTGTTACTTAGTCTTATATTTTCTAAATATATAACGTATTCTTTTAAATTTTTATTCAAATTTAAAAGAATACGTTATACTAGGAAAAAATCAGTGCACAAATCCTTCCTTGCACTATGAAAAAGTCAAAACAACAAAGAACTGCAGCAATTTTCTAAAATCGTTGGATTTTAGGGATGTTGTTCTGTTTTTTTTATGGTAAATCAGCAATGTTGCTTCTTAAAAAAACTTTATTGATATTTTCTTTAATGTTGCCTTTTTGTGCCCTGGCAATAACAGGAAATCCATCACAGACAAAATTTGTCAAAATAAATCCACTTGTTAAAAATGATGCAAAGATACAAGAACAACGCGATGCTTTTTTAGTAGCAAAATTAGCTATGAAAAATGGGGATATCAGTTTAGCTAGAAAATTGCAGTCAGGTGTGCTTAAAGATTATCCTCTGAATATCTATTTAGATTATTGGTATTTAGCAAATGAACCATCAGTAGGCAAGTTTAAAGAAGTAAAAAGATTTATAGATAGTAAAAAGCATCTTGAATTATCATATTACTTAAAGAACCGCTATATAAATTATTTAGCAGATAAAGGTTATTTTAAGCAAGTACTATCTCTTTTTGACAATAAAAAGCCTTTTGAAAGTGAGACTAATTTAAATCGTCAGCAAACTAAAAATCAGTGCAGATTTTATGAGGCTCTATGGCATACAGGAAAAGCTGATGCATCAGCGGTAGCCTTTTCAACAAAACTTTACCAAAATGTAAATTCATATCCTGATGAGTGTGAGGGCCTTATGACCTTATGGAAGATGAAAGGTTATAAGACAGATAAAATTATACTAGAAAAGTTTGAAAGGCTTTATATAAACAAGCGTTATAAAAGTAATACCATTGATTTATCTAAAGAGCTTTTGAATTCAAGCTTCTCTTCTCGTGTAAGTACACTTATGAAGATATACGATAATCCAGAGGATCTATTTTCAATTGTAAATAATAGTTTTGAGGAGAATCATAGAGCCGCAGTTTTAGCATTTAAGCGTTATGCTTCCGTAGCTCCAGAGCAGGCGGTTATGCGTTTTAACGAATTCGTCGAAAAGTTTGCGCCAAGCGAGGCTGAGATCCTTGGAATAAAGCAAATTATAGCCCGTGATTATTTAGGGCGGCTTACCTCTTTGGATAAAGTTAAGTGGGTAGATGATAACCTTCCTGTGATAGGGTGGACAGATGAGCTAAAGGAGATGCGAGCTAGACGGGCTATATGGTATGGGCAATGGGATATTGTTTATGCTGTAATAGATTATTTACCCAGTTATGAAAAAAATTCTATAAATTGGCGTTACTGGAAGGGGCGTAGTGCTTATCTTACAGATCGAAAAGATGAGGGACGTAAAATTTTAAAGGAAGTTGCAAAAGATCGCTCTTTCTTTGGATTTTTGGCAGCTCAGCAGTTAAATGTAAGTATGCCTTTTAATCATAAGCGTTTATCTAAAAATGTATGCTGGCCGGATACTATAGCTGACAACAAAGCGGTACAACGTTTTTTTGAGTTGAATGTTTTAGATGATCCTAATGCAAGTCTTGAGTGGAAGGAAATTGCTAAGAATTCAAGTGATGACGAAGCTCTTCTTATGGCAGATTGGGCTTTAAAAAATGGTTATATAAACTATTCAATTTTATCAATAACTTTAGGAAATCGTTGGGATGCTCTAAGCTACCGCTTCCCTATAGCATATCTTGATTTGTATAAAAAATACGCAAATTCCCATAATGTTTCGCTGTCGTTTTTGTATGGTGTAACAAGGCAGGAAAGTATGATGAACCCTTATGTAAAATCACCTGCAGGTGCTGTAGGTTTAATGCAATTAATGCCTGCAACAGCAAAATTAGTTTCAAAGAAGAACAAATGGGATTACAAAGGTGTAAGTTCACTCACTTTGCCTGAAAACAATATAAGATTAGGCTCTGCGTATTTAAGAGAGATGCTTGATAGATTTGATAATAATCGTATTCTTGCAGCTGTAGCTTATAATGCAGGTCCAGGTCGTGTTATGAGATGGAAATCAAATGATGGTTATACTCGTGATACAGCAATGTATGTTGAGAATATTCCTTTTGATGAAACAAGAAAGTATGTACAGAATGTTTTACTTTATGATGCCATCTATAATAAGCTTTTAACAGGTAAAGCGGGTGCTTTACTGGAGAGCCACGAAATGGCTTATCGTTATTAGTTTTTATGCCCCACTTTTAGGGGCATGATTCTAATTTTATCTGGTTAAACAAGGGGTTATAAAAAAATAATACCGTGTAAATATTGTTTAATTTCAATATGTTAATAATATAATAAAAAAAATTAAAAAAAAGTTCTTTACAAACAATAAGTTTTTGCTAAAATAGTCCCCGTTCGATGGAGAGCCCAAGTGGTGAAATTGGTAGACACGCTACTTTGAGGGGGTAGTTCGTAACTGAGTACGAGTTCGAGTCTCGTCTTGGGCACCATTGAAAAACATACCCACCAAATAAAACACCTTTCAAATCAATCACTTAAATTAAACCTAATTCACAAAAAATGTATACAATCAGTGTCTATATACGACACTAAAACGACAGAGAGAGTCGTTTGACGTTTGGGAACCAAAGCATGCGCTTAATTGTAGGGGCAATCTATGTATACGGCAACTCAAATCGAAAACTTGTCAAAAAAAGAAGTATATTCGTTAATTGCGCCTAATCTTCGTCACATAGTAACTAAGATAAGGTCCGCTCATACTTCTTCGGAATGCGAAATCCAAAACAAATGATCATAAATCCGTTAAAATTATTCAAAGATCTTTTAATTTCGATTGAGTAAAACTTTCACAAACTAGCGGACTATAAAAAACTCCTTAAAGTCCGCTTTTT
>CALFLJ010000105.1 GCA_937880335.1 uncultured Succinatimonas sp. | reverse complement strand
CCTGATTATTACAATCATACTTTCCTTTACAACTATAATTTATGGTAATAGGAACATGTAAGAAAAATTTATCAATAGTAAAACGTCTATCTTTTACTATTTTATGATTGACATCCTTTATGATAATCTGTTGCTTATTTTTATCGTAATATTCTTGAGCCTCCTCAGACAAACTCTCCAGTTTTTTGTTTGCATACAAAGAAATCTCTCTATAAATTGCGTCTGGAATTTGCTCTACTTTGCCATTAGGATGAACAATAAGCTTATTTACAAGCTTTGATCCAAGATCATGAACAATAGCATCAGAATCAGAAATACTCTTTTTTCTATAGAAAAGTTCAGCATTTCCGTTTAATTTAATTTTTCTTGATTGTAAATTTTCACGCGAAAAAATATTTTCAAAATACAAGGTATGAAGATTTTTAGTTCCTGTAGATCCAAAAGAAAAATCTTTGTTGTGGATTTTAAATAGGAATAAGTTACCATCATCAACTAGTTTATTTACAAAGGCTTCATCGATATATTCAAAATCTATTTTATATGAGCAATTATCTACATCATTATAAAATTCTGAAACATCATTATATTCATTGGCATCTTTTAGTTTAGAGTAGTCAAAAACCTGTGTTGACTTATATTTAGATAGAAATTCCTTTCCAAAAGAAATCCTTTTACTTAAAGCCTCTCTAAATTCAGCCGCATTTGTAGACTCATACTTTTTTTTAAGTTTTTTAGGCCCTTTGGTTTTGGGATTTTCTAAGTTAAAAATATCTTTCGTGATAATTAAAGGCTCACAAAATTTATCTTTATCATCTAATATATAATCTTCATCTTTAGTTAAAAAATGAGCCTTTACCTGCTTTAAAGCAGTAGTACATTTACGGATCATTTTTGACTTAAATAGAAAATATTGCATTCTCTTATACGATTTTTGCTCAAAGCCTACCGTATGCTTACCAAAATCAATCCCTTTTGTTTTAGATTTATTAAGAATTCCAAGGTAATAAAAACCATCCTTACAAAAAATTAATGTTAAATAATCCCTTATCTTAGATTCAGACCAACCCAGAGCTAGCTGAGGATTTTCAAAAGTCAATTTTATTTTATCTAATGTATAAGGTTTCTTTGTCGCATAATTTCTTACCTTATTATAGAGGTAAACTACTCTAGATAGAGCTGACATACTATCTTCATAAGGGAGATAGAAATTTAAATCTCTATCAAGAGAATCTGAAGAAAACATATGTAAAAATCTGTAACAATCAAGTAGTGTATCAAGCAGATCTTTTATTAACTCTTTATCTTTTTTCTTTTTTAAACTTTGAGGCCAGCTATTATTATCAAAATCAATTAATTTTCTTACGAAAGATTTAACCTTTTGATTTAACACATCTAATAAATCTAGATCAACCTGAGACTTACAAATTTTACAAATATAAGAAACACTAAATGATTCCTTAGAAAAGGCCTTCTCTACGTCATCCCCTGATTTTTTTAAATTACTTTTAAATTCATTAGTTTTTTTGTCATCTAAAAGAATGGCATCCCTAATTACTGACCAACCAAGTCCCCCAAAAAGAGTTGTGGATAGTTTATTTATAAATTTACCTTGAATAAAAATATTATTAAGATCGAACGTTTTTAACGTAGAAAATAAATCTAATAATGAATTGAGTATCTTTTTTTCTAATAAATCTTTTATGCAAAATGATTTTAAAGCTTCAATAACTTCTTCATCGGAGTTAAATGAATCTATAAAATTTTCTTTATCATGATCTGATAAAATTTGCTTGAATAAAAGAATAAACCTAGTGCATCTTTTTGATTTAAGTTCTCTGCGCAAAGTTTCATCTGGTTGCATTGCCTCATTAAGATATTCATTTAGGCCTTTTATTTTTTTCTCATTTGGTTGTGCATTCCTTCCTCCTAAAATCAAATTGAAGTAATCAATTCCATCCTGATCTAAATAATTATTAAAAGACTCAATAGAAAAAATCTCATCTAAGCTCTTAGAAAGCAAACCGCTATTCTTTAAACTCTGCTCAATACTCGCAATAAGATTTGGTTTTATATCTTTTATAGTACGGTAAATTCGAATATTAGAAACAAACTTTGGAAAATTTTCATGAACAATTCTATAAGCTATTGAGGTTGAAGCCGCATCGCTTGTGTATAGGTTTTCTCTATTTTGGTAAAATCCCTGAAAGTAGGTAGAAAACTTATTGAAATATTTAACAATATCTTTTTCCTCATCAGTTGTAACGAAGGGTGGAAGAATATCATTAATCATTTTTTTAGAGAAAAGATCATTATAAGTTGGATTCTTTGATCCTTTAAAAGCTTTGCTTATTTGATCTCTCATTGAGTCCTGTATTTTAGATACTTCAGATGAATCAACGTCTTTTGATATTAGAAGCTTTCCAAGATTATCCCAAGATAAATTAAGAGAAGCTAAAGTATTGCATATAAAATTTCGATGATAATTATCAATTATTTCTTTAATTTTTTTTATACAATTCGCTTCTGTTTTCATCTTTCTCCCGAACCTCTGAATTTATAATAGTATCAAGTGTCTTGCCAACTGGAACTAACTCGTTTCGTAATGTCATGCTTTTACTTGATTTATTTGTAAAACTTTTAAAATCCTTCATTTCTACCTCAAAAATAAATAAGATTATCTAAAAATAGATAATATATGATTTAGACCATAATAACAGAACATTAATAATTGTATTATGCTATTATTCACATACTTTAATAAGCCATAATATAGTTTTTAGTTCTGTATAAGATATATAATATAAGATATAGTTGACATATAATATACACGTGTTCTTATTTTAAAAAGGTAAACAAAAAAAGTGAAACAAAGGTAAAAGAGTAACTAAATATCGATTAGAATAAATTTAGTGAATGTCAAAGAAAGGATTTAAGAGTTTTGATAGCTTTGCTATGATCTTCTAGACTTTATCTTTCTGTGAGTCTTTATCGTAGCCTAGGTGGGCATACATTTGAGCATTTAGAATCCTCTCAAATAAAGGGCCAAATACATCCTTTAATGCCTCAGTTATGTCCTTGACATTTTACGTCATAGTTTTCAAGGATTAGATCTGCCATTTTTAATGCTGCTGGGCTACGTTTGATTCTTGCCATAATAAACTCCATTTACGTCAAAGAATAGTGTAAAAGTTAATTGAGTTTACAAGGCTTTTATTTCACCCCTGTTTTTAAAACTTTTAATAAATCTAAAAGAATATTAGTCTTTAATTTTAGAAAAGATTAATTCAAGTAGCAATTATCATCTAGCAAACATAAAATTGTACGGCTAAACTATCACCTGAGTAAGATCAAAGATTTGTCTTGCCAACTTAATGCAAGTATACCTTGCAGTTGTTCTTTAAAAATTTGCTTTAAATTATTGAATCCTTATAAGTCAAATATCTTATAGATAAAAGGATATTTTGTTATATCAATTCCAGGGATTCCACAGATTTGGCAAAGAACCATTTTAGTATAGGTACAAACAAAAAAACCAGAGCTAAACTCTGGTCTTATGAGAAGTGGTGCTGATACCGAGAGTCGAACTCGGGACCTCACCCTTACCAAGGGTGCG
>CALFLJ010000104.1 GCA_937880335.1 uncultured Succinatimonas sp. | reverse complement strand
GGATAGATGGAGGGAAAGAAAGAGCTCTTACCTGAGGAGGTCTTGTCAGCGGGAACCCGTAGTAACAACGAATGACAAGAAGTCAGCAAAGGTCGTAGTAGCGAGGACTAAGCGTAAAGGACCGAACCCAACGAGTGTGAAAACAGGAGGAACTACAACATAATGTAGCCACAAAAAGGAATGCACGATGAGAATATAAGGGCAGAAGTGCACGATAAAGCAAGAGAGTAGCTAAGAGAGTGAGGGTAATGCTAAGGATGCGGTCGAGCTGTTGTAGATAGATAAATGATGAGAAGCATAAACTTTAACTAGTTGATGATCAGATCTGAAGTTAGGATCTAACCTTCTATCGTATGGGAAACGCCACATGCCGATAGGCACGTACGGTGTTGTGAGAGGAGTGAGAGAAATCGCCTCTACTCGGTTTTATAAAACATTATATCGATCAATAAGTTTTTTTATCCTAAATTATTAGATTAAATTATTGTTTAATCCTTTTAAATTCTCCTCTTTTCCTTAAATTACATTATGCTAAAATACCAAATACAACACCGTAATTGTTAAAAAA
This sequence comes from uncultured Succinatimonas sp., assembly GCA_937880335.1. Classification (GTDB taxonomy): domain Bacteria; phylum Pseudomonadota; class Gammaproteobacteria; order Enterobacterales; family Succinivibrionaceae; genus Succinivibrio. The sequence continues at coordinate 56,590 of CALFLJ010000104.1, read as the reverse complement.
TATTTGCACATACAATGCGTTATTTATTAGTAAATTATGGCTGTTGTTTGCTCTTAATTTTTTTAGTTTTATTTTCTTTTGAAACTGAAATTACTTAGGGTGCGTCGATTTAACTACTTTTGTAGATAAATCGGTAAAGACTTAAAAAAAGTTTTTACGAAACTTAATAAAAAAGGAGCAGTACTTAGTTTTTTTAGGTGCTGGATTTAATTATGAAGAAGATTAATGTATTAGCTTTATCTGTAGCCTCTGTTTTAGTTGCATCATCTTTTGCTGCTAATGCAGCTTTAGAGAATTCTTGGACTGTTGGCGCTCGCGGTGGTTGGGCTCATCAGTTTGCCGATGATTCTAGTTACGCTGAAGTTTCTGAAAAGAATGGTTATGGTGTAGGTCTTTATGGTGAATACAATTTCACTAATTGGGCTGCATTAGGCCTAGGCTTTAACTACATGGATGGTTTTGAGGCTAAATTAAAGGATGGCTCTGCTAAGGCTGATTTCAGTAGCTTTGGTCCTGAGCTTTATGGTCGTTTTGCTTGGTCATTTGATGATGTAGGTTCAGACATTTTTGCAAAGATTGGTGTTGCTTACATTACAACTGACGTAGAGTATGGTGGACAAGAGCAGAGATTTGCTCCTTTAGTAGGTGTTGGTGCTCAGTATGCCTTCACTAAGAACTTTGCTGTTCGTGTCGGTTATGATTATTACTTCAAGTCATATGACGAGAACGATCAACCTGATATGGATACAGGCTTGTTATATGTTGGTGCACAGTATACATTTGGTGGTCCTGTAGCTCCTGTAGCAGCTCCAGTTGAGCGTGAAGTTGTCCGCGTAACAGAGAGTCATACTTTAGATGCTTCAATGTTATTCCCATTTGACGGTTCAGAGCTTTGTGATGAGGGTAAAAAAGCTGTTGGTGCAATTGTAGCTGATGCATCAAAGTTAGCTAATACCGAATATGAAGTTTATGGTTACACCGATCGTATTGGTGCAGAGTCTTACAACCAAAAACTCTCCGAAAAGCGCGCTGTCTCTGTAGCTTCTGAGTTAAAGGCACAGGGTGTTACTACTGTTAAGACTGTTGAAGGACGTGGTGAGTCTTCTCCTGTAACTGGCAACAAGTGCGATACTGTTAAGGTCAAGTCTGAACTAATTAACTGCTTATCTCCAGATCGTCGTGTTGAAGTTGTTGTAAGTGGCGATACCACCAAAGAAAAAGTCATCTAATATTAAGCTTTAAACATAAAATATTATGCTCAAAGAAATTTATTATTTAAATTTCTAAGCTTCACAACTTAAGGCCTTTCTTCTATACAGATTGAAGACAGGCCTTTTAAATTTTATAAATACTATCAATTATATATTCATAGCTGTTTCCAAAACGTTATCCATAGTTTCGAAACTTTTTACTAAAAAAATTAAATTATCATCTTAAAGACTTTTTTATCTAATTATTTTAGTTATATTTAAGCTATTAATAGAGCTTGTTATGCTATTTTATTTAGCTAAAAATTTTCAGCGTACTACTTGCTTTTTATTTTTATGATAAATTTTGTCCTCTTCAAAAAAAAACTCTCTTTAATTTATTTAAAGGGAGTTTTTGGTAATTAAATTTTTTCTGAATTTTATGGATTTTCATCCACTGGTGTATCGATATTTTCCATAAGCTGTTGGTAATATACCATAGCCGCTTCGTCGGGATTATTAATCATCTTCTCAAACATAAGCTTTACTTGATCTATCACCGAGGCTCGACAGATAAAAACCAATTTAGAAATATGATTATCGTCAGGCCATTCGTTTAAAGCAGAAAGTGGATATAGTTGTCCCTGCACTCCATGAATAACTACAGGTTTTGGCTCATCTTTAAGATTTAATATACCTTTAATACGTAAAATTGAATCACCAAAGTTGTCCTGAACGCCTGTAACTGCAGATAATAAAGCTAAGGGCTCGATTGGATCTTTAACTTCAATTGCAAAAGAATCTATATCAGAGTGTGCTATTATGCGCGGTTTTGCTACACCTACAGCACCTGATACAGTAGCAGGTCTAAATGACGGGGCAATCTTTTGAGATTTTATGCTTAACCATCCTTTGACTTGTTCGTCGTAATTTTGATTTGCTGTTTTATACGGACCAATTTCGAATAAAGCATGAGGATCAAAATTACCTTTTACCATAGGGTAGATCTTTGCCGATGGATTTATTTTAGAGGCAACTTCATAAATAGCATCTAACTCATCTGAATCAATTAGGTCTGTTTTACTAACTAAAATTAGATCTGCCAGTGCGATCTGTTTGACTGCTTCATACTGTTTAGATAGTTGCTCGCGTACATACTTACCGTCTAAAACTGTGACAGTTCCGTCATAACGGAAATGGTCGAGTAAAAATTCATCACCATTGATAGTAGCAATTACTCCTGCAGGATCTGCAAGTCCGGTAGTTTCAATTAGTACTCTTTTAAATAAAGGAATATCTCCGCGTTGTGCTTTGACATAATTTTGCACTAAACAGTCAATTAAAGCTCCCTGAAGAGAGCAGCAGATACAACCTGATTGTAGTAAAACAACAGAATCATCAACAGACTGTACTAGTTCATGATCAAGTCCTACATCACCAAATTCGTTGATTAGAACCAAAGTATCTTTAAAATCAGAACTATTTACCCAATGATTGAGTAGTGTTGTTTTCCCACTACCTAAAAAACCTGTAATAATGTTTATGGGAATTAAATTATCCTCAGAAATTCCCAAATTTTCCTCTGTAGGCATTTTTTGCTCCGTTCAACTCATGACAATTTTATAGTTACTATTATTTAATCTAACATATTGTCTTCAAATAAAAATTTTATTGCATAGTTTAGAGATTGTAGTCTATATTCGTCCGCTTCAATTAGTAAATCATGATAAGCATTTTTAATAATACTTACTTTAGGTGCATATTTATCTTTGCTATGTTTTTTAAAAAACTCAAACGCAACCTTTGTGTCTACAACCTTATCATCCCCAGCGCATAATACTCTAATTGGAATTGGAAATTCAAAATTTCCTTTTAAAAGTTTTTGTTGTGCGATGTAGGTTTGACGCAGAAAGCCCCAGGTAGGGCCTCCAATTGTAAGATTTTTGTGATCTGCATAATAATCATGATAAGCGTTATATCGTATTTTACTGTGCGAGTGATTGTTTTCCTCAAAAGCAATTCGTTTATATTTTCCTCCATGTGGAGTATAGGCAATATTGCTTATAGGTAATGCTCCTAGGATACGAATAAGAGCCCCTAATATAAATTTTGGCAAGGGGTAGAATGGATAAATATAAGGAGCCAACAAAGCTGCTTTTTGGGGCTTTACATTGCTATTTAATATGAGATCTAAACTTATAAGGCAACCAAGAGAAAAAGCCATAAGATTATATTTTTCAATCTTTAGTTTTTTTATTAAAAAATCAATGTCTTGTCTAAAATTTGCGAAATCATCTATGTGACAACGCTCTTCATCAGCTAAAAGGCGAGTAGATCCACCTTGTGCTCTCGCAAATAAAATAACAACTCTAATATTGCTGTCTTTTAAAGAGTAAAGAAATTCTGCATACTTATGTGCAATTTCGCCACGACCAGGGATTATTACTAAAGCTGGTTTTTTCAAGCTACCAGGTAATTCAACAGCTGTTAAAGTTAAGCCTGATGGATGTGTAAAAGAATGATTTAAAATTTGAGTTTCATAAAATTTTTCAATATCAAATTTTAAGTCATTATATTTAATATCAGTTAAGAAATTAATGCAAATCTCTTGTGTACTCATAACGGGCATTCCCCCTTTACTTACGAGCGTTTTATGCTTTAACGGCGACGATGAATACTTATAACATTAGGTACAGCTTTGATATGACGAATAACCCCTGCTAAATGCAAACGATCTCTTACTGTGACAATTAAATTCATCATAAAAGTTTTTTCATCTTTAATGTCTGAATTTATACTTTCAATACGGGATCCTGCAATGTCAATTGCATTTGATATTTCTGAAACAATACCTTGACGGTTTTCGAGTTCAACTAAAATACCTGTTCTAAATTCCATATTAGCTGTTACAGCTAAATCCCAACGTACTTTTAATGATTTGCTTGGATCCTTATCTGATTGTCTTAGGTTACGGCAGTTTATGTTGTGAATTACAAGGCCTCTTCCTTGTGCTAAATGAGCAATAATATCGTCTCCTGGAATTGGCAAGCAACACTGAGCGAATGTATAAGGTACCCCTCCGGTCCCTTTTACTGGAAGGTTATTACTACGGTGTAATTGTGGATCTAGGAATTTTGCAACCGCAACAGGAAAGATATCTCCTGTAGCAACACTTACAAATAATGCTTCTAAACTAGGCTGGTGGAAGTTATTAAGTAGGGCTTTAGTTTCTTCGGCACTTATATTGTTAATCTGAGTTCCTCGCATCGTGTTTTGTAAAAGGCGACGTCCGATAAGCTCACACTCTTGTGTTCTAAGGCTTTTTAGATATTGTCTAATTTTAGAGCGTGCCCTTGATGTAACAACGCTAGATAGCCATATAGCGTTAGGACGGGCTGTCTGTGAGATTAAGATTTCAACGCTTTGTCCTGACTGCAACGGGCGAGAAAGTGGATACATATGGTGATTTACTGTAGCACCAATGCAGTGAAGTCCTATATCTGTATGAACGGCAAATGCAAAATCTACAGGTGTTGATCCTGTAGGTAGGTTATATATCTTACCTTCAGGTGTGAAGACAAAAATAGAGTCAGGGAATAAATCTTTTTTGACGTCTTCAACAAATTCCATTGAATTTGCTGCACTTTGTTGCAAATCAATAAGACTTTTAATCCAAGCCTGTGCATTTTTTTGTGAAGTTGTTGATACAGGCTTTGATCCAGATTCTTTATAAGACCAATGAGCAGCAACACCCCTAGCTGCCATTTGATCCATAAACTCAGTTCTTATTTGTATCTCAAGAGGAACTCCATGAGGTCCGATTAGAGAAGTATGTAAAGATTGATAACCATTTATCTTTGGAATTGCAATATAATCTTTAAATCCCCCAGGACGAGGTTTAAAAAGATTATGTACTTGTCCTAAAACTCTATAACAAGTATCTACGTCCTTTAAAATTATCCTGAATGCATAAACATCCATGATTTCACGGAACGGGAGCTCCTTTGAAACCATTTTTCTGTATATAGATAATAGGCGTTTTTCCCTACCTAATACTTTAGCTTCAATATTAGCTTCTTTTAGGCGTGATTTTATAGCCTCCAATATTGAGTTAACAACCTCTTTTCGATTATTCCTTGCTCGCATAACTGCTGATTTGAGAACCCGGTAACGCATTGGATATAAAGAGGCCATGCCTAATTCTTCAAGTTCAGCTTTTATATCTGAAATGCCTAAGCGATTAGCGATGGGACTGAAAACATCTAGTGTTTCAAGAGCAATACGTTTTCGTTTATCTGGACGCAAGGCTCCTAAAGTTCTCATATTATGGGTTCTATCGGCAAGCTTGATAAGGATTACACGTATATCCTTTATCATAGCAAGGATCATTTTTCGAAAGTTTTCTGCTTGAGCCTCTTTATAGTTATGGAAACGAAGTTTATCTAACTTTGTTACGCCTTCAACAAGTTCTTTGACAGTTGTACCAAAAATTTTCTCTAGATCATTATCTCTAACTTCAGTATCTTCAACAACGTCATGAAGTAAAGCTGCTTGTAGAGATTCCGTATCTAAATGCATCTGTGCAATTATGGTAGCTACAGCTATTGGATGGATTATATAAGGTTCACCAGAGGCGCGTCGTTGAGGTCTGTGGGCAAAATCTGCAACCACAAAAGCTTTGTCAACTTCTTCTATTTTATTTGGACTTAAGTATGAGGAAACTATTTCCCTAAGATGGGCATAATAGTGAAAGTTAGGAGAGGCTAAGGCCACACTCGTGGGTGATTGGCCTTCTTTAATCAGAGAATAGAGGCTCTCTCCCATAACAAATCCTTTTATTAGTTAAACATATCCGCGCCGTCAATAGGTGCGAATTCGCTGTCACTAGGATGGGTAGAAGCATCTCGTAAATGTTCTTTACGATCCTGCTTATCTAAAAACTCACGAGAGATAAGACCTTCTTCGATCTCACGTAATGCAATCACGGTAGGTTTATCTTTTTCCTCATCAACTAGAGGTTTACTGCCCATAGAAATCTGTCTGGCACGTCTGGCGGCTAATAAAACCAAATCAAAACGATTACCGACTTTTTCTACGGCATCTTCAACTGTAACTCTTGCCATCTTTTTTCCTGTTAAGTTACTTTAAAAGTCAAGATTAGACCAGCTATATTTATGTGATATTAATAATAGTATACATTTAAAGCATTAATACTATCATTACTAAATGTCACATCTATAAAAAGGACAATTTGAATTTTAAAGTCCTTTTTTAATTTTCCACAATGACATGGAAATGTGATCTATACATTATACATGATTATTAGTGTTTGCTTAAGTCTCATCTATAGAACTTGTGGGGAAAAGCGTATTTATTGTATCGCTTATATTATCCCTTTCAGCACGAGCTGCTAAAATTATAGATCTAAGATATAAAAGACTTTCTTCAAAATTATCATTGATAATAATATGGTCATATTCTTCTGCATGGGATATTTCTGCAGTGGCCTTTTTCATACGTAAATTAATAACGTCGTCACTGTCAGTACCTCTATTGCGTAAACGACGATCTAATTCCTCAAGCGATGGGGGAACAATAAAAATTCCCCTAGCTTGTGGAGTCTTCTTGCGAATTTGTCTAGCTCCCTGCCAGTCGATATCAAATAGAACATCATGGCCTTCATTTAGCCATTGCTCTACTATTTCACGGGATGTACCGTAATAATTTTCAAAAACTTTTGCATATTCGTAAAAGGCGTTACGCTCAATAAGTTTTTCAAATTCTTCTTTTGAAACAAAGTGGTAACTTACGTGATCTGTTTCTCCAGGTCGCATTGATCTTGTGGTATGAGAAACAGAGAGTCGTAATTTATCATCTAAGTTATAACGCTCTAATAAGGCGCTAATCAAAGATGATTTTCCAGCTCCACTTGGTGCTGAGATAATAAAAAGATTTCCTTTGGGCATATATTTTACTCGTTAGAATTTGTCTTGCTCGGGATATCAGGGAACATCTGGAACCATTTATTTAAAACGGCTCTTGTTTCATCTATACCTATTTTTTTTAGGGCAGAAAAAGGGATCATTGTGAAGTTTCCTCCGAATTCACTTAATGCCACTTTTAGTTCTCCCATAACCTCTCGGCGTTTATTTACACCAAATTTATCTGCTTTAGTTAAAAGTATTAATGCAGGGAGGTTTGCAGCGATAGACCAATCAATAATCAAGCGGTCATGATCTCTTAAAGGGGTTCTAATATCCATTGTTATAACAATACCTCTTAGTTCTTTTCTTTTTTGTAGGTATTGTGTTAAAGATTCTTGCCACTGTTTTTTCATGCTTTCAGGCACAGCTGCGTAACCATAACCTGGAAGGTCTACAAGATATTTTCCTGCAGATACCTCAAAAAGATTTATAAGCCTTGTTCTTCCAGGAGTGCGGCTAGTTTTAGCTAAAGTTTTTTGGTCACAAATAGCATTTATAGAAGACGATTTTCCTGAGTTTGAACGGCCAATAAAGGCAATTTCAGATCCTGTCTCTATAGGCAACTGAGAGATCTTAGCAGCACTTGTTACAAAATGTGTACGTCTAAAATCTAAAGGCTTAATTTGGTCAGTCATTTATTTTATCTGTTCCGTTTAAAACTGCTTCTAAAATATCATCAGGAGATAATTCCTGTTTTTCCTCGATATTATCAAAAAGAGTAAATTCAGTATCATTGATAGCAAGTTCTACATAGAATACCTTGCCTGAACCTGTAAAAAATGTAACTCTTCTATATAGTGGGTTATCTAAATTTAGGTTGATGTTAATCTGAACCTCTTGTGGCATAACCAACATTTTGGGTTGTGATTGTGATAATTGTATACGTAATTTATTACTCATTTCACGTGTAAATGAACCTATGATTTGGTTCATTAACTCGCCTAAAGAATCACTAACTTCATCTGATGTATAGTTTGCAGCTAGATCTTTTTCATCTAGACCCATTGAGGTCATATAAGAGGAGTATATTTCCATGGCTGTATCTTTTGGGAAGTTAATTACTACCAATCCTGCCATAGAACCTGTAAACATTACAAAAGTTCCTATGTCTGGTGTAAGACATGTTTTTCCTATTTTCTGCATCATAGGTGAGTAGGAAATACTATCTCCAGTTGCAGTATTTAAAACATTTTTAACGCTTTGGCATAAAGCAAGCATTAAGTTTTGTCCAGTAAAAATAGTATCACCTTGTCTTTGCATGTTTACCTCTGAAAAGAGTTTATAAAATTTTTCTTATATTTTAACAAGATTGTACATTTAATTTTTAATTAAATGTACAAACTATAAGAGTTTAGCTGAATTTCTTTTCATTTACTTCAGATTGAATTTGAGATGCAAGCTCTGCTACTTCTAAGCCTGCTTGAGAGGCAAGTTCTACAAGTTCCATATTATTACTTGCATCTTGTTTGAGTTCAGATGCTGAAGTTGCTACGTTGTTTACTGATAAAGATTGATCCTTAACAGAGGTATCAAGGTTTTCAATTGATTTTAGTAATAAGTCGGCTATATTTGTAATTTCACATAGTTTTTCTTGTGTATTTGTAGCTAAAGCTCTAACCTCATCGGCAACAACAGCAAATCCACGACCAGCCTCGCCTGCACGAGCAGCTTCAATAGCTGCATTTAGTGCAAGTAAATTAGTTTTATCAGCCACATCTCTGATTGCTATTACAATATTTTGAATATTTTTTGCGTTTTCAATAATATGAGAAGCCTCAACAAGTACCTTGTCATTAGAATGCTTAATTATTTGTACAAGTTTTGTAGTGTCTTCTGTAAATTTTACCTGCTCTTTTAGGGCTGTTTTAATTTTTGATACAGAGTTTATTTGGGTTTGAGATTTGTCTAGAAGATTTAAGGATAACTCTTTTTGCCCGTGAAGCATATTGCAAAAAGCTTCTCCTAAACGGTTTATACCTGATGTTAACTCTAGGAAGTCTTCTTCTAGTTTTGAATTATCGAGCCTAGAGGTAAAGTCGTTATTGCGATAACTGTTTAGAGTTGATGATACTTGGATATTTATGTTATGAATAGCAATAAAAGTATCATTTAAAAGCAAAATAATATCATTTAATACGGGGTTATCTGTTTTGGTGTTTACAAGACTTTCTAGTTTTCCTCTATGAACCTCGGATAAAACAGAGCGAACTTCATCTAAAACTAAACGATCAGAAACAATTCCTTCTTTAACGAATTCACAACCGTCATAAAGTTTTCTTGAAATTAAGCCTAATTCATCATTATATGTAGGCTTAGTCATATTTGGATTATTGCTTTTTCGAGATAAAAAGTTAATAAAGTTATCTACATATGATTCAATTTCATTAATGCGCAGTCGAATGCGTTTGGCAACAAAGAAAGAGATTATTAGAGCTAATAATAAACTGGCAATCGCTACTATTAATGTTTCATATAGTAAGTTCGTTAAAGGAGCAAAAATTTCCTTAGCTGGAACTTTTCCTACCATGATCCAATCTAGTTCAGGTAAATCTTTAGCTACATAGATATATTCTTTTCCGTCCCTTCCTTTATATTCTATGTAGTTTTTTTTGCCTTCAACTGCATCAATTAGTTTTGGCAATAGATCTTTATCCAATTCACTGATATTTTTATTTAGAATCCACTCTTTATTTGGATGTACCTGCAAAACACCATCTTTTGAAATTACATAAAGATATCCTGTTTCCGCAATTTTTTCTGAGGTTACGGTTTTTAAGACATCTGCTGCGTCAACCATGGCTCCAGTTATTCCTATTAGTTTATCTTTGGAAAACATTTTGTAATCGATAAACATTGAAAGTTTGCCTGTAACGCGGTCAAAGTCCATGTTTGCCAAATAAGGCTTTTTATAATTTATTATGCTTTTTAGCCAAGTATCTTTACCGTCTATTTCCAAAAGTCCATCAGGTTTTCCTTTCGTGTAATAAGTGTTTGTCTTTAAAGAAGCTAAAAAAGTACTTGTAAAGCCATTGTTAGAGATTAAATTTTCCTGATCCTTTTGATATATTTTTCGTCCTTCTTCATTCTCTTTTTGTTCTTCCATCCAATATATAACGTTAGCCGAGGTAGCCATATTATTGGAAATTCTAATTAGAGGAGATACGTAGTTTTCTACTTTGGTTTTTAGAAGCTCGGCCTTATTTGGAAGCTCATTATTAAGTCTGTCATCAATTAGTGTTTTTGATGCTGATTGATAGAAGATTATAGAAGTTAATAAAATTAGAACTAATGAAGATATCGCAAACAGTGTGCCTAATTTTGTGGCAATACTCTGTTTGCATGAAACAGATAAAGGCATAAACAATCTCTCAAAAAAAATAGTTTCTTTACTTGAAACCGTTTAGTTATGAAGATAAATTTACACTATTTAGCATTTATTTTCTTAGTAATTGATCTCAAATTGCCTGATATTAAAAAAAAAAGATATATCAGGCAAAACGTGTATAATTTATAAAATGAAAATATGAGCTTACGCATCAATATTAAGATCTTTTATTTTTCTTGTAAGTGTATTACGTCCCCAACCTAATAAACGTGCAGATTCTTGTTTATGATTTCCTGTAAATGCAAGAGTTGCCTCAAGCATAACTTTTTCAAATTCAGGTACAGCCTCTCCTAGAATGTCATGCTCTCCTGCCTTGAGTCTTCCTTCAACCCAATTACGCAAAAGCTCTTGCCATGAGGTATTCTCTCTAGAGTTACCGTTAATTGAGGTTGCAGGTTTTACTTGGTTATTGTTAGCATGTAAAAATTCTGATGGTAAATCTACTAGTTGAATGTCTCGTCCCGTAACCATAATAGTAAGGTATTTACATAAGTTTTTTAGCTGGCGAACATTCCCAGGCCAAGATTGGCGACATAAGAATACTAAAACTTCTGATGTTAGTTTTTTAGGTTCCGTTCGATTTTCAATAGCACTTTGTGAAAGGAAGTGCTTTGCGAGCATTGGAATATCATTATTGCGCTCACGAAGAGGAGGCATATTGATATTTATTACATTAAGTCTATAAAAAAGCTCTGAAACAAAAGTTCCCTCTTTTACTTTTCGCTCAAGGTCTTGTGAAGTTGCAGCGAGTATGCGTACATTTATTTTGACAGGTTCACCTACTGCAGAAGTAAATTTTTCTTTATTTTCTAAAAATTGTAAAAGACGAGTTTGGACATCCATAGGCATATCGCAGATCTCGTTTATAAATAAAGTTCCTCCATTTGCAGCCATAAGAGCGCAATCATTTAAGTTTTCTTGAGAATCTCCAAAAATTTCTTTTTTGATAGTTTCAGCTGGCATTGAAGCTAAATTTAAAGCTACAAAATTTTTTTCGCTTCTATCAGAGTGATTATGAATTGCAGCTGCAACAAGAGAGCGTCCTGTCCCAACCTCACCATGAATAAGAACTGGAAGCTCTGTTTTTGCTATACGTCCTATGCATTTGAAAACCTCTTGCATTGCAGGAGACTTTCCAATGATTTCAGCTTCTTGGCGATTTTCTTGAGGTTGTTCTAATGATTTTTCTTTTTGTTCCTTTAATCTTAATAAATTAACGCGGTGAACAGCGGCTCGACGAATTACAGCAATTGCTTGGTCTACATCAAATGGTTTAGGAAGATATTCAAAAGTTCCAGATTCATAAGAGTCTATTGCAGCTGTAAGATCACTGTGAGCTGTCATAATGATAACTGGAATGTTTTCATCTACCTTATGAACTTCTTTTATAAGTTGTAATCCATCTGTTCCTGGCATTCTGATATCAGAAATAATAACATCAGGATGTTCTTCTTTTATAGCCTCAAGAGCTGCATCTCCACTTTCAAAAATACGGAAAGAAATACGATTTACAGTTAAAGCTTTTTCAAAAACAAAACGAATACTATTGTCATCGTCGACAACCCAAATCATCGGATCCATTTATTTATCCTCGCGATCTTTACGGCCCATAGATAAGGGCAAAATAATTTTAAAAATAGTTTGATTTGTATCGGATTTACATTCTAAAGCTCCACCATGACGCTCTACTATACCTTGAGCTATTGAAAGGCCTAGCCCATTGCCATCTCTTTTAGTTGTTACCATAGGAAAAAAAATTCTACTTAACATTTCTTCTGGAATTTTTGGTCCATTGTTGGAAATCGATATTACTAATGCAGTTGAATAGCGGATATTGTTTACTATTGAGTGTATGGTAGCTCTAGTTTGAATTCTAATTAATGGGTATGTTGTTTTATCTTGTATTAGTGCTTGTATAGCGTTGTTAATTATATTGAGCAATACTTGTTGCATTGCGTCAATATCCATACATATTTCAGGCAAGGAGGGATCATAGTCTTTTTCAATTCGGATATCATCTAAAGGTTGCATCTCAATTAAAGACAAGACTTTTTCAATTACATAGTGAATATTTGTTGGGATCAATGGATTTGGTCTTTGTGGCCCTAAAAGCCTATCAACTAAATCCTTTAACCGATCCGTCTGTTCGATGATTACCTTTGTATAATCTGTTATCCCTTCAATGTTTTTATAACTAATTTCTAATAGTTGTGCCGCCCCTCTTATTCCTCCCAGAGGATTTTTTATTTCGTGAGCTAAAGATCGGATTAAATTTCGTGCAGCACTATGTTGTTCTCTTTGTTGTTGCTCGTTAATAAGACGCATTTGATGTGGTTGAACATAAACTTCGATCACTAGGCCACAGCGACGAGATTGGTAAAAAGAAATACTAAGAGAAGCATCTAAAGAGCGTCCAGGTTCTGGAGATAGAAGTATATCAGTTGCTGTAAAACCTTGAAAATTAGGCTTTATATTTGTTTCATTAAGAGCATTTAGTAACAGAGTTTCCTGTTTATCTATTAAGTCTGTGAATTTTAATGTATAAAGGCGTGAGCGAGACATACCTAACAATGTTTCGGCAGCAACATTTGCAAAAACAATTTTTAATGAGGTGTCAGTAACTAAAATTGCAGTGTTTAAGCATTCCACAATGACACTGGTATCGCACACCATTTTGGATATCCTTCATATATACATTGGTATATGTTTATTTTTAGTGCAAATTATATTTAATAAGTAAACATTACCACAATTTATAAAAGAATATAAATATTTTTAGTGCAATGATTTTTATAGCGTGGGAAGAAATTTATTTAATATAAAAAAATATATTGTTTTAAAACAATATGATAATAAAAAAATCTGCCCTAATATATAAAAAAGGCAGATTTTTTATGTGATCAATTATAGTGCTATTTTATTCAGCTTTTTTGCCACCAGCTGCTCGGAAAGCTCTTACACGATCCATTTCTGATAGATGTTTTTTGCGAATACGAATGCTCTTTGGTGTAACTTCTACTAACTCATCCTCATTGATGAACTCTAGGGATTGTTCGAGAGACATACGAACCGGAGGAGTTAATAAAATATTATCGTCAGAGCCAGCTGCGCGAACATTAGTGAGTTTCTTTGTTTTTAGAGGGTTTACAGTAAGGTCATTACTACGAACATGTAAACCAATCACTTGGCCTTCATAAACTTCCTCACCAGGACCTACAAAGAGGCGACCTCTTTCTTGTAGGAACCAAAGAGCATAAGGGACAGACTTGCCAGTGTCATTAGAAATAAGAACTCCATTTTGGCGTTCTCCTATATTTCCACCAACAAATTCATCATAGCTATCAAAAGTGTGATACATAAGACCTGAGCCAGATGTCAATGTCATATATAAAGTTTGAAAGCCAATTAAACCACGAGCAGGAATACGATAGTCTAAGCGGACACGGCCCTTCCCATCTGGAACCATGTTTTTAAGCTCACCTTTACGTAAACCAAGCTCTTCCATAACAGGTCCTTGATTTTCTTCAGCTAAATCTAATGTTAAAACCTCATATGGTTCTAAGGTCTTACCATCGACTTTATGCAGAATTACCTCAGGGCGAGATACACCTAACTCATAACCTTCGCGACGCATTTCCTCAATTAGAACTGATAAATGCAATTCTCCTCTTCCTGAAACTTTAAAGCGATCTGCATCTTCAGTTTTTTCAACTCTTAAAGCTACGTTATGAACAAGTTCTTCACGTAAACGGTCTTCAATATTACGAGAAGTAATGAACTTACCTTCACGTCCTGCAAATGGAGATGTATTAACGCAGAAGTTCATTGAAACAGTTGGTTCGTCAACAGATAAAGGCGGTAAGGCTTCAACTTTTGATGAATCACAGATTGTATCTGAAATCTTAAGTTCGCCTAAGCCAGTTACGGCAATAATATCACCAGCTTCAGCCTCATCTACAGGTGAACGGTGTAAACCTAAATATCCAAGTACCTGACCAATTTTTCCTGTACGGGTATTGCCTTCGCGGTCAATAATAGTTACAGCTTGATTTACTTTTGCTTTACCGCGCTTAATACGACCTACACCAATGACGCCTACATAAGAGGTGAAATCAAGGGAGGATATTTGCATCTGGAATGATCCATTTGGATCGGCGTTTGGTGCTGAAACCTTATCTACAATAGTTTCAAACAAAGGTTCCATATTATCACCGTGCTCATTTGCATCTAATGATGCCCATCCCATGAAAGCTGATGCATAGACAACTGGAAAGTCTAATTGCTCATCGGTGGCACCTAGATTATCAAATAAGTCAAAAACTTGATCTATTACCCAATCAGGTCTTGCTCCTTCACGATCACATTTATTAATTACAACGATTGGGCGTAAACCTGCAGCAAAAGCTTTTTGAGTAACAAAACGAGTTTGTGGCATAGGTCCATCAACTGCGTCGACTAGTAATAGAACGGAATCGACCATGGACATAACACGCTCAACTTCACCACCAAAATCTGCGTGACCTGGGGTATCAACGATATTAATTCGATAACCATTCCAATTGATGGCAGTATTTTTTGAAAGAATTGTAATTCCACGCTCTTTTTCGATATCGTTAGAATCCATGACGCGTTCTTGACCTAACTCGTTGCGATCAAGTGTGCCGGACTGGCGCAGGAGTTTGTCTACTAATGTGGTCTTACCGTGATCAACATGTGCAATAATCGCAATGTTACGGATTTTTTGAACATCCATGTTTTAGTCCTGTGTGATTGTTAGCTTGGATAACAAGCTTGAATTTGAATTTCTTTAAGACAAATTTTCTTTTTAGACAAATTAGTGGCGTTATTCTACCGTATTTTTGAGCTTCGTTACATTTTTTTTATATTAACTATGCTTATGGGAAACAAGTTTTAGCATAAGGTTTTGTTTTTTATGCAAGAAGATTAAATATAATCTTTATAAAACGAAATAAAGTATCATTTTAGGGCATTAATATTTAACTCATAGTAGTAAAAAATTTGTATTTCGTCACCATAAGGACAGACATGATGTTTGCCTACAAATTCAAATCTGTTTTTAATGTAAAGTTTTTGAGCCGGTAGATTATGTTCCCAAGTATCAAGTCTTATGCAAGACATTCCTGTTTGTTGAGCTTCTTTTATTGCAAAATCTAGTAATTTTTGTCCATGACCATATCCATGAGATTGAGGATTTGTACATAAAGTGTGTATAACTAAAACTTTTGCGTCTTCAGCCGGGTATTTCCACATTAGGTCCTTATATTCAGGGCTTTGACTATGGTTGAGTATCATAGCCCCAAGAATACTGTTATCTTCCTGCAAAACATATAGATTTAAAATATTATCCTCTGCTGTTTTTTTTGTTGGATAAAGACCTTCTTTCCAATTACATATAGGACCTTTTGCAATTTCATTTAAATGAATTTTTCTATAAATATCTTCGATTGAAGCTAAATCTAATTTAGTTGCTAGTCTTATCATATATATTAAAAATTTTGCATAAAAAGAAAAAATTTTAGCCTTTCTTTGTAAAATAGAGCGTGTAACAATAATATGTTATAAAGATATAATCTTAGCAAAATATCAAGGCTTAAACTAAAAACGGGATTGCTTGTGAGAGAATTATTTTATTATTTTTTGCGTCGTGTTCGTAGAGATGGAATCGGTCGTGAGGCAAGTTCTTTAGCTTTTACCTCAATATTAGCTTTAATTCCTGCTTTAACAGTAGTTTTGTCGGTTTTTGCTGTTGTTCCTTCATTTTCCGAGGCTCGTGAGGAACTGAAAAATTTCGCAGCCTCAAATTTTATGCCTGTATTTTCTGATGCTGTAAATTCATATGTTGGAAATTTAGTTGAACATGCAGGAAAGCTCACCATAACTAGTACTATTTTCCTGTTCATAGTTGCCATCCTTCTTGTAAGAACTATAGATCACTCCTTAAATCGTATATGGAGGGGCGGCAAACGTAAATTAGGAAGTATGATGGCAATCTATTGGACGCTGTTAACTTTAGGACCAATCGCTTTGAGTATTATTATTTGGATTTTTTCAAAAGTACTTTCTTACGCCCTATTATCAGGAGCTGACGCGTTAAGTATTCCTTTGTTAATAGCTTACTTTATTTTCCCAATTATAATTGAGATCGCTTTGATTACAGCTCTATTTATGATTGTGCCTTCCGTAACTGTAAAATTTCAAGATGCTTTTATTGGTGCGGTTTTAGTAACGGTAGCCTTTGAAATATCCAAGAAGATATTCAGTACTTTTGTATTAAATTTTTCAAATTACGAGGCTTTGTATGGAGCCTTAGCTGCCCTACCTGTCTTAATGATTTGGATTTATATAAATTGGTGGATTGTTCTTTTAGGAGCAGAATTTACTGCTACTTTAGGAGTAGTTCGTTCTGGAATAAGTGAAAATGTTCCAAGTTTTATGGTTATGTTAGCCAGTCTTACTGGCTCAACATTGGGGGCTGATTCTTTAACTCCAAAGAGAAAATTTACAAAACTTAAAGTGAAAATTTCTCAGAGAAATTAAATAAAACCTTACCAAAAAATCTCATTTGGTTCGTATTTGTTTGTAAGGTAGATTTCATTATTATGTATTTTTGATTTAAATACGATCTGACTTTAGGAGTAGGAATATCGTCAAATAAATGGGGTTGATAATAAAATATAGATCTTATTATCACGTAAAAATTTAAGAATTGTAGAATATTTTATGTTTTTATTCTTAAAGCTACAGCATTTATATGAGGCTACTCATTTAAAGGGGACTAGTTAATCATTAGATAAAAAAGTCAATCCTAGGCGATCTTCTCCCCTGCTAATAGCTTCAATTTCAAAAATAGGATTTTTAAACGATCCTTTAACCTTTACAACTGTAGTACTGTCTTGAGCTAGGCTTACAAGATGCATAATCCCATTTAAGGTTTTCTTATCTAAAAGGGCTGTAACACTGCTATGAAATTTTAAAGAGGCTGTCTCGCCTTTGAGGTTCGCTTTTACTAAATTATCTTTAAATTTTATTTCAAAAAAAGGTTTTGAAATGCCTACATCAGCATCTGATAGAGCTAAGAGTAGTTTATCTAAGCTTACAATATGTTTTTCTTTTTTTCCTCCATTTATGAGATCAAGACCTAATCTAGAAATTAAAATATTATCAGAAGTGATTTCAATTTTCCCATTAGCCTTAGAAAGATCACCAAATTCATTTAATTTGCCATTTAAATCAATATAAAGATCTATTTTTCCTGCCATAAGATGGGGAATAAGGGAACAATTTATTTCTGTTAAATCAAAATTACGAGCATTAGCTAATAAGTATATAAATTGATTTTTTTTAGCGTAAGAGATGGTGAAATTTAAGCTCGACTTTTTAAAGCTTAAATCAGAGACCGTAATGTTTAAAAGGTCGTCTGAGATATTTCCAATTAATGTAAGGTTATCAAAATATAGATCAGCAAATAACGCCTTTTGGGCCTTTAGTTGCAGCATTAGAGGCTTGTTAAACTGTTTTGGGGAAAATGAAAGATCATTTAAATTTGCATCAAAATTTTTTATAGATAAAGGAAGGGAATTGATATGTGAAATAAAGCTTAAATTATTTAGATTTATATTACTAAAATTTGTACTAAACTTTTGCAAGTCATGCTCAAGTTGTGAAATCAATAAAGAAGTTGGTTCTATTTTTACATTAGTTAGGTTGAGAGTATTAACATTTAAATTTTGATTTAACCTATCAAATTCAAGGTCAATTTCGTATTTACCATCAGAAAACATACCTTTACTATTAAAGCTTAGAGTTTCATTGTTGAGAATTGCCTTTACTTTAGAACTATCTAAAGTAATTTGATAATTGGTTTGTGAAATTTCATCTAAAAATCCGTCAAAATCAAATATATAATTATGGTTGTCAATTTTTAGATTATAAGCTTTTCCTCTAAGTCCACCTAAATAAAAATTATTATTTTTAAGTTCAACTGATATATTTTCAAGATTAGCTTCTTTTGCTTTTATTGTTACCGCTAAAGGTTTTTCATCTTTTAATATGATGTTAGATGCATTTAGTACATCTAAGTCAAGACAATCTTCCTTTTTGTCAAAATATCCTTGCCCGTTAAGGTTTCCTCCTAATACTTTTAATGAAAAATAAGTAAATTTTATCTTATCTTTTGATGTGCAAAATTCAAAATTAGCGTTTTTAAAAGATTCATCAAAAATAATCCCTTCATTAGCATAAAGCTTTGCATCCTTATAATTAAGTATTCCTTGCTCACTTATTAACTCTTTAAGTTCTAAATTTGCCTTAGGGATAAAAAAATGATCTCCTTGCATTTGAAAATCAACTAAATTTAAAGATTTAATGTGAATGTTTTTAAAACCAAGCTGATTTTTAAGAATTTTTTCAAAATCTTTATTCTCGCTTTTTATGTCTCGAGCATAAAGATCTTTTATTATTAAACTATTATTTCTTAGAACTTCTTTAACATCATATTCAATGTACAATTCTTTTATCTTTGTATCACCAACTTGCAGATCGTGTATTTTTACCGTATCAGGATAAAGAGGGGAAAATTCAACATTTGCAAATTTAATTCTAGTTTCCGAGCGCTCGTTTAAAATTTTCAAAAGAGGTTCTTTTATATTATTCCCATTGAAATAAAAGATTGTTCCACCTATGGCAATAGTAAGTAGAATCATAAAAGACAAACATATTTTTATAGCCAATCTTTTAAAATTATTCTTAGGTTTTTGTTTTAGGTTTCGGATAAGTGCCATTTTAAAGTTTTCCAAAAGTATTATGGCCTATAATCTGAAAGATTATATGTATTTTTCTAAGATCTTTTTTAGTACTTAAACCATCTTTTTAAGAGCTTTTGTGCAAGAATAGGATGTTTTTCTTTTATATAAATAGCAGTTTTATGAGTTTCTTTTAGAAGGTGATGGTCTCTGGCTAAATCTGCAACTCGCATAAAATCAAATCCTGATTGCTTAGATCCTAAAACTTCTCCAGGACCGCGCATTTTTAGATCCTCTTCAGCAATTTTAAAACCATCATCGGTTAATTTCATTATATTAAGCCTTTGTAAAACATCGTTACGGTCACTCTCATTTTGCGAAGATTGGTATACTAAGATGCAATATCCTTGCTTAGACCCACGTCCAACACGGCCTCTTAGTTGATGAAGTTGAGCAAGGCCTAAACGTTCGGCACCATCAATAACCATAACGGTAGCATTAGGCACATCAACTCCTACTTCTACTATTGTAGTAGCTACTAAAATCTGAGTTTTTTCATTTACAAAATTATCCATAATTTCTTGTTTTTGACTATTAGATAATTGACCATGAAGAATTTCTGTTTTCAAATCAGGCACTACTTTTTTTAATTCACTGAATATTTTTATTGCGGAAGCACAACTTTCATCATTACTTTCTTCAATTAGTGGACATACCCAATAAGCTTGCTGGCCTTTTGAACAAATATTTCTCAAATGCTCCATAATTTCGTGTCGTCTTTTATCTTGTACTAATCTTGTGATAACGCTAAGGCGACCTTTAGGTTTATCTTTAATTGTGCTTACGGACAGATCTGAGTACAAAGCAAGTTGTAATGTGCGCGGGATTGGGGTTGCCGTCATAACTAATTGATGTAGAGTAAGTCCTGGCGGAGCTTTTCTTAATAAAGCTGCACGTTGCTCCATTCCAAACCGGTGTTGTTCATCAATAATTGCTAATGCAAGATCATGATAAATAACATCATTTTGGAAAACACTGTGGGTGCCTACAATAATCTTTGCTTGTCCTGACGCTATTGCTTTAAGATTACGTTCTCTTTCAGATTTAATTTGAGAGGAATGAAGTAAAGCTATGTTAACAGCAAAATTTTTTAGTAAGCTTAAAAAAGTCTTATAGTGTTGTATCGCAAGAAGCTCTGTAGGAGCAAGAAGTACGCTTTGTTTTCCATTTCTGCAAACCTGAAGACAAGCCATTATGGCAACAAGTGTTTTTCCAGATCCAACATCTCCTTGTAAAAGCCTAAGCATAGGAATTGTAGAGCGAAGATCATGGCATACTGCGTCAAAAGTCTCTTTTTGTCCTTTTGTAGGTTCAAATGGAAGGCTTTTTAAAAGACTATTATGCAAATTATTATCAATAACCATAGCAGTAGCAATATGGTTAAAGTTTAATTCTTTTATTTTTAGTAAATTTAGATGGTAAGCTACTAATTCCTCAAAGCATATGCGTGCAAATTGTTTTGATGCTGTAATATTGAATGCTTTTCCATCCTTTGGTGGTTCTGGAGCATGAAGAAATAAAATAGCCTGATTTAGACTTATTTTATATGGATTACATTCGTCAATAAGAAGTTCTTCTAAAGGTAAAACCGCTAATTTTTCAGTAAGTTTTTGGATAATTTTGCGGATATTCTGCTGAGCTAGATTTGATGATAAGTGATAAACAGGAGTTAATGTTTTATCAGCCTCAGCTACCTCACCTTTTTTTACAAAAGTTATTTGCGGATGTTGAAGACAAATTCGTCCAGTAAAGTCTTTTTTTACACACCCATATAAAAGAAGTTCTCGTCCTAGGCTTAAGCTTTGATAAAAGTAGGGGTGCGCATTAAAGAAAATCGCATCTATATTACCTGTTTCATCACAAACGGTAATTTTATAAAAGCGTCCCCGAATAAGGCTACCTGATTTTATGTTACCTTTTATTAAATAGAAATTCTCATCTATATTAACATCACATATGTTTGTTATATGTGTTCTATCTAGATAACGATAAGGAAGATTGAAACAAAGATCAAATAGACTTTTGTACCCTTGGTTATTTAGAACCTCAGAGTAACGTTTACCTATGCCTCTAAGTGATGAAACAGCCGTAGATTGGTAAAATTCATCACCAAAATTTTTTGTATCGTTAGTTTCCACGGCTGACATCCTTTTTTAAAGTAATTGTTTTATAAAAATAGAAGCTTTAAGACGGTTAACTTTCTTTAATAATTTTTTTACTTCCTCTGGGTAGTTTTCAAAATCCTCAAGATCTGATATTGAAGAAATTTTTCGTGTATGACGTAATAGATACTGTTGCTCATGCATAAATTTTTCTTGTAAAAGATGATTTGGATCGTGAATGATAAGACCGTTTTCCAAGTCTAAAGACCATGCTCTGGGATTTAAATTATTTCCTGTCATTAAAGCCATATTCTGATCAATATAAAGACCTTTGACATGATACGTATTCTCCCCATCTTGCCATAGTCTTATATCTAATAACCCCTTATCTATATATTTTTTGTTGTTTTGAACAAAATCATAGAGATTTCTTTCATAGATATAAGGTACAGCTCCAACTGGTGAAAAGTTTTCCCCAGATCGGATATAGAAATCATTTGCTGTTTTATCTCCTACCACCAAAGTTAATTTAATTGATCGTTGCAAAGCCATATCCAGAGCATTTTTTAGAATTTTTGGAGGATTAAAGTAAGGAGTGCAAATAAATAAAGATTCGTGAGCTGCACCAATCATCCATAGTATGTCACGGTTTAAAAAATTTTGACGTTTACCAAGTCCTACAACAGGAGTGATTCCTATCTCATTAGAGTGAATTCTACCTCCTGAAAAACTGTATTGAACTTGTGTAAGGTGTCGTCTTAATTGTTTTATTTCCTCTCTTATTTCTTTTGCAGATTTTACTGGACCTTGTGAGAAATCCTGTACAGCAAAATTTGGATGAAAAGCCTCTGTAACATAAGCACACATTGTATCTGCCAATGAAGGGGAATGTATTTCATGATAACGGTCTAAACGGTAACGTTCCCCATAATTCATGTATACATTATTTATACTTGCTCCTGAATAAAGTACAATATCATCAAATACAAACCCCTTAAGGTGCATTACTCCAAAAATTTCTCTTTTTTTAACAGGAACCCCATAAATTGCTGGAGGTGTTTCAAAATCTTTGGCCATTTTACAATAAAGTTCACTATTTCCAAGTGAAGGTCCTTTACCTATAAGGCCTCTTTGTGCACGGTGAAAATCTACATAGACTCTTATGTATAATTTAGGATTATTTTTTTTTGCTTGGTAGAGAGCTTCTAATACCTCACGACCTGCCTCATCATCTTGTAAATATAAAGCAGCTAAAAGAATTCTTGTTTTAGCTGTTTTTATAAGTTCTAGAATTCTATGATGACATCTCTTTGGAGATTCTAAAATAGAGTAAGCATCAGCCTTGACAGGAATAGATGGCAATTGTTGCAAACGAGTTTGGCAGTAAAAAGCCGTGGGCAGTGCTTTGTTAAAAAACAACATTAGTGTTAACCTCATTAAAGCGGAGCTGTTGCATTATTTAGCCAATTTATTTCAGTATCTGATAATGTGGTTGCAGCATTTTTAATTACATTTCTAACATTTTGATGGTATGCGTTTAACCAGTTAACTTCTTTTTCTATGAGGAGTTCTTTCATCAAAATGCGTTTATCAAAAGGAACTAAAGTTAGGGGAGAGAAGCATAACATATGTGTAAGTCCAGGTTGAGTACATTGTTGTACAACTAAAAGGTTCTCTAACCTAATCCCAAAAGCATTTTCTTTATAAAATCCAGGCTCATTAGATAAGATCATTCCTGGTTTTAAAGGAACATTTGAGCGTCTCATTGACACCTGTTGAGGCCCCTCATGTACAGATAAAAGGTGTCCAACACCGTGTCCTGTACCGTGTGCGTAATCAAGACCATAATCCCACAGTTCACGCCTTGCAATTGCATCTAACTGCATTCCCGATGTGCCTGATGGGAAAATAGCAGTGGCAAAGCTTATGTGTGATTTTAAGACTAAGGTAAACATTTTCTTTATTTCATCTGTAAGACCTGGTCCTACTAATACAGTTCTAGTTATATCTGTAGTTCCATCAAGATAATGGGCCCCGCTGTCAATTAGGTAAATAGGATCCTCTCCTAAAGTTTTAGGGGTTTTTACCTCTTCATGATTATAATGGCACATAGCAGCATTAGGACCTAATGCAGAAATAGTTGCAAAGGATGGTTCAACATACCCTTGTTCTACTTTTCTAAAAGACTCTGCTCTATCAGCAAGAATTCCTTCATCTGTATCTTCAACTGTGCGTTTGAATGTTTCAGGATCTGAAATTTTTTCAACCTGGGTAAGATCATCAAGCCAGGATAAGAAACGGCACATAGCTATACCATCTTTTATGTGGGCTTTATATTCACCAGATATTTCAGCTTGGTTTTTACATGCTTTTGGCATTAAACATAAACCAAGTCCAGTTGTAACTTTAGCTCCTCCCTCATAAAGCTTACATAGTACATGTGCACTTACTGTATCAGGATCTACATAAACAGAGCAAGATGAGTTGCATAACCGTTCTAAAACATCATCAAAGCGATTTTCAGGGAAAATATCTACATGCCCAAAATGGTTTTCTAGCTCTTCTTCTTGCTCTTCATCAAGGTGTTGTTCATCTATATACCATTCTAATGTAGAGTTTGCATAAGCTACCATTTTGCAATTAACTACAGGTAAAAATTTTCGGTCATTACCTCTAATGTTAAGAAGCCAGCAGATACTTTCTGGATCACATATTACTGTGGCATCTAAAAATCTATCACGAAGTTCTTGTGCTAAATTTTGCCTCTTTTGCGGACTTGGGCATCCATTATATTCGTCAGGAAAAATCATTGCCTTAGAAAGTTCTTTTTCAGGCCTGTTTTCCCAAATAATATCAATTAGATTTTGTTTTAAAGGGACTAGCTCAAATTCAAACTCATCGAAAGATTGTTTGAGTTTTAAGTAGGTTTGATAGCTTATGCAATTTAAATCAACTCCAATGCGTGCGTGAGGTTCAAGAATTTTTTCAAACCATAAATCAGGCGTTATTTTGCTTAAATCAAAAGCATCAAATATATCAAGATCAATTTGCTCTTTGACTTGTACTAAATAGCGACCGTCTGTAAAAACTGCTGCGGCGTGATTGATTTCAAATTTGTTCTGATTTGATGAAATTTTCAATCCATTTTTTAAGAATTCTTGATTTACAACTCTTGCAACAGTTACACATCCTGCACTTCCGGTAAAACCACTAATATAGCGGATACGCTGGCAGTCGTCGGTAAGTTCATACGAAAGATATTCATCGTCATGTGTTATAAGTACAGCATCAAGTTCGAGGCTTGTCATTACTTCATTTAGCGCACGTAATCTTGAGCGAAATTGAGGATTATTTTGTTCGGGCATATCGAAAAGTTTGAAAACTCTCCCCATATAATAAGGAGGAATTGTTATAAAGAATGGCTTAAATTTATTTTTTTGTACAATAACATCTTAGCACATGAGCAAATATCTGTGAACTTTGCTAAAACTTAAGCTTTATAAAAGTTATAGTAATTTAAAGTTTTAATGTGTTGAGTATAAACAATCTTTAAGGAAAAATTATGTCCTCAAACAGTACAGCAAATCCTCTTTTAAATTTTTCAGGTTTCCCTTCATTCTCTCTTGTAAGGCCTGAGCATATTAAGCCTGCAGTTGAAAAATGTATAGCAGAGTGTAAAGAAACAGTTATTAAAGTTACCCAAAAATATGGAGATAATCCAACTTGGGATAATCTTATGGCTCCAATTGAAGAAGCTGATGATCATTTATCTCGAGCCTGGTCTGTATCTAGTCATTTAAACTCAGTTGTTAACACTCCTGAATTGAGACAAGCTCACGACGAGTGTTTGCCTATGATTGCCGAGTTTTCATCTTGGGTAGGTCAATACCGACCTTTATTTGAGGCAATGGTAAAACTTGAGAAAAGTGATGATTTTGCTCGTTTAACTAAGGCGCAACGTAAAGCTGTTGAAAATTCATTAAGAGACTTTCGTTTAAGCGGTGTAGATTTATCTCCTAAAGATCAAGAAGAATATGCTCGCATAAGTTCTCGCTTATCTCAGCTGCAATCATTATTTGCAAATAATGTCTTAGATGCAACAAGATCTTTTAAGCTAAAAATAGATAATCAGGATTATTTAAGAGGTTTACCTAAAGGGGCTATTAAGTTAGCTAAAAGTGAGGCAGACTCTGAATGTTATGATGGATGGATCTTTACTTTAGATATGCCTTCTTATATTCCTTTTTTAACTTATGCAGATAATAGAGATTTACGCAAGCAAATGTATGAGGCTTATGTAACAAGAGCCTCTGAAATAGGTCCAGATGCTGGTAAATTCGATAATACAAAAGTTATGGAGGAAATTTTACAGCTTCGTCACGCACTTGCTAATTTATTAGGATTTAAATCTTATGCTCATTATTCATTAGCAACTAAAATGGCCAAGGAACCTGAGCAAGTTGTTAAATTTTTAGAGGATCTGGCTTTAAAATCTCACGAACAAGGTGAGCGTGAGGTTAAAGCCTTACAAGAGTTTGCAAAAGAGAGGGGAGCTGATTACAAACTTGAACCTTGGGATATGAGTTACTGGTCAGAGAAACTTCGTCAAGAAAGATATTCCTATAATGCAGAGGAGTTAAGACCTTATTTTCCTGCTGACACAGTAATAAAAGGCATGTTTGAGTGTGCTCATCGCATTTATGGTGTAAGTTTCCGTCCTCGTTTAGGCGTTGATGTCTGGAATGAGCTTGTCCGTTGCTATGATATTTATGAGGATGAGTTTGGCAGTTGTATAGGAACTTTCTTTATGGACCTTTATGCCCGTCCTGGTAAGCAAGGTGGAGCTTGGATGGACGAGTGTTTAACTAGACGTTATAGAGCGGATGGAACTTTACAATTACCAGTTGCATATCTTATTTGTAATTTTACCCGCCCTGTGGATGGCAAACAATCTCAATTAACACATGATGAAGTTTTAACTATGTTCCATGAGTTTGGTCATAGCTTAAATCAATTACTTACGAAAGTTGATATAGCGGATGTCTCAGGGATTAATGGTGTTCCATGGGATGCTGTTGAGCTTCCGTCTCAATTCAATGAAAACTTTGCTTGGCAAGAGGAGTCCTTGGCATTTATTTCAGGTCATGTAAACTCAGGAAATCCTTTACCAAAAGAAAAAATAGATGCGTTAATTGCTGCTAAAAACTTCCATTCTGCAATGTCTATGCTCAGACAGCTTGAATTTGCTTTATTTGATTTCAAACTTCATCTTGAATTTGATCCTAGTAAAGGGGCTCATATATTAGAGAAGTTAGAGGAGGTGAGAAAGCAAGTTTGTGTTGTACCTGTAAGCCCTAATAATCGTTTTGCAAATGGATTTTCTCATATTTTTGCAGGAGGCTATGCAGCTGGGTATTATAGTTATAAATGGGCAGAAGTTTTAGCTGCGGATGCTTTTGGACGTTTCCTTGAAGAAGGAATTTTTAATCCTAAGGTTGGACATGACTTTATGGATCTTATTTTATCTTGTGGCGGTTCTTATGATCCTTTAAAAGCTTTTAAAGATTTTCGGGGACGAGAGCCGTCTGTAGATGCTTTATTACAGCAAAGTGGGATTTCTGCCTAGTTTTTATAAAAACTCTTAATATCAGTAAAAATCCCCATTATCAAGGATATGGTGACCCCAGTAAGTTGTTCAAACTTATTGGGGTTTATTATATTTAAAGTGAGTTTTATTTTGTTAGGTTGAAAAAACTTTTATTGGTAAATATGAACATAATTAAATATAAAAAGACCTATTTCTTTGTATATTAGAAAATAGGCCTTTGGATTAACTATAAATAATTTTTTTTATTTTTAGAAAATACTATTTCTGAATGTATTAGGGCTTACGGTTACGATTATTGTGAACTGGCTTCCTATTATTTTGGTAACGATTTTTGTTAAGTGTGTTAGGATCTGGCAGAATAAGACCTTCAATTGCTAATGCTAAAGTTGCTGTAATGGATCTATTCTGACGATTTATTTCCACAATTCTAAGTTTTATCTTATCACCAAGACGAAGTTTACATTTGTTATCAACAAATAGACAGCCTTGTTCACCATCTAATATAAAAGCATCTCGACTTTCACTTATGAAAACAGAAGGAACAAAAACCATTGCTCCATTTTCTTCAAGGATGGCCTTTATCCCACCACGACTTATATCAAATACTTCTGCTTCAAATACAGTTTTCTTTTCAATGTCGGCATAAAGGTAATCAACATAGAGCCAGTCTCTGACATCACGTTCTGCCATACGATTAGTTCTTCTTGCTAAGTTCATATTACTTAGTAATTCCTCATCTGGCAGATGAGGTTTGTCACTACCGACTATTATAGCTTTGATTAGTCGATGATTAACCATATCCCCATATTTACGAATTGGAGATGTCCAAGTTGCGTAATTTTTTACACCTAAAGCGAAATGAGGTGCTGGTGTTATACTCATTTGAGAATAAGACTGAAGTTTGCGGATTCTACAGTCAAAGTAATTATCATTTTTAGAATTAGCAAAGCGACGAATCTCGTTATAACCATCGATTGTGTCCCAACCATCCTTAGGTAA
Source organism: uncultured Succinatimonas sp. (assembly GCA_937880335.1). Taxonomy (GTDB): domain Bacteria; phylum Pseudomonadota; class Gammaproteobacteria; order Enterobacterales; family Succinivibrionaceae; genus Succinivibrio. The sequence goes on along the minus strand of CALFLJ010000104.1, from coordinate 28,503 downwards.
AGGACAATGTTCTTGTTCAAGAAGGGCTAATATCTCATTTTTTTTATCGCAATCAAATCCTAAGTGAGTGTTAAAAATGCCACAATTTAATTTATCTGCGAGGAATTGACCTGAGCTTATATTTGCTGCAATCATGGCTTCTTCAACAATCTGATTGGCAATTCGGCGATGATTTACTTCGATATGATCAAGCTCTCCTTCTTCATTAAGAATAAAGTCGTAATCTGGTTTATTGCGGAAGGATGCTGCATGAGTGGCTCGGTATTTGTCACGAATTTTTGTGAACTCTACTAGCAGATTAAGAATTGGTTTTACAACATCACTAGGTTCTTTAGCACCTAGCTTACCTTCTAGATAGTCTGATACTTCGTTATAAACAAGTTTTCCATGAGATATGATATTTGCTAATTTAAATTCTGTTGCATTAAAATCAATTGCGCCATCGTAGTCACATTTAATAATTCCTACTAAGGCCGGGCGTTGAACTCCTTCTCTTAGGGAACAGAGATCTTGTGATAGGATGCGCGGTAGCATAGGAATATCACGACCTGGAAGGTATATAGAAAAAGCTCGCTTGGCTGCGTATTGATTTAGAGGAGAATCTTCTTTTATATATGCTGTAGGATCTGCTATAGCTACATATAATTTGTATCCATTTTCAATTTTTTTGATATATAGAGCATCGTCCATATCCTCTGTATGTTCGCTGTCAATGGTTACAAACGGTAAATCTTTAAAATCCTCTCTCTCAAATTCATTTTCTAAAAAAGGAAAATCAGAATTATCAGGCTCCGTTAATGGCAAATCATATCTGCGTAGAGAAACACTCCAAGGAGTTTTTGGGTCATTTTTTTTGCAAATAAACTCTGTAATATCAGCGCTAAATGAGTGTTTTTTAAGTGCGTGACCGCTTAATTGACAAACAACCCAATCGCCATTGTTTAATTTAACCTGGCTTTGATTTAATTTTATGTTAGCAGGAATTTTTGTGTTGATATTAGGGTGATCCGGTATTACGTTTAACTTTCCTCCAATGTAAATTACAGTTGCAACAAAGCGATTTAAGTTAGCTTCAATTAAACTTTCAGGAACGGCGTGTTTTTTTCCATCGTCTTCTTCAATTACAGCACAGATACGATCTCCATGCATAATATTGCGCATATCTTTTGGGGCAATGAAATAAGATTCATTGTGGTCAACTTCTAAGAAGCCAAAACCTCGGTCTGTGGCTTTAACGCAACCTTCTTTTTTTATTTTTTCTTTTACAAATTTATTTTTAAGTTCGCGTAAGGCTGGATCGTTAAATAACATAATTTCTCCATGTAAAAATTCGCGATAAATTATACCAACACAAAAGCACAATAGATTCTATTTAAAAAAAATAAGAAAAATTTATCAAAAAAAAATTTTAGTTTTTTAATAACTACGATAAAAACTAAAAAATATAAGATATTTGCTAATGTTTTACTAGTAAATCGGTAAATGATTAGTAGATCGTAATTACAAGGACGGGTATTATAGATGGCAGTTTTTAAGCAACCGTTTATGTTGCGAGAGTTTTTAAAAACAGTCTATGTTAAGCACAATCAATTTGATTGTATTTCTTAAATTAGCTGTATAAAACTCCATATATAAAAAACATTAAGCATTATTAAAATTTTTGTCTTTATTATAAAAGAGAGATTAAACATGTTGTCATATTGGATAAGTGAGATGCGTCCTCGCACATTGCTCTTGGGAGTAACTAATTGTGCTTTAGGTTGTGCTTTAGGTTTTTATTATGGCGATATGTCTCTGTATTCTTTAATTACTGCCATAAGTATTGTTATAACCGGGGTGCTTTTACAAATTTTATGTAACTTTGCTAATGATTATGGAGATGCTTATCGCCAAGCAGATAGTAAAAATCGTAAAGGCCCAATTCGTGCTGTTATGGTAGGGGCTATATCAATTACACAATTGCGTAAAGGAATGGCCGTTGTAACAATTTTAGCAGCTATATTTGGTTCTATTGCTGTATTTTTAGCTGTAGGAAATAATTTACAAGTTTTATCTTGGTTTATTTTTTTAGGCGCGATATCAATTTTGGCTGCATTATTTTATACCATAGGTATGGCTTATGGTTATAAAGGCTTTGGTGACATTGCTGTCTTTATTTTTTTTGGTTTAGTCGCTGTTATAGGATCTCAAATTTTAATTACTGCTGCCTCATCTAATGCTCTTGATATGTATCCTGATACATTTTTGTTAGGTGTAAGTGCAGGTTTAGGTTCTGTAATGGTTCTTCATGTAGCAAGTACAAGAGATATTATTGAGGATAGACAAAATGGTAAGCATACCTTAGCATCACGCTTAGGTTTTAAAATGTCTTCTTTATACCTTATAGTTTTGTTTTTAGGAACTCTAATAACTTCTGCTTTTGCATGTATTCTTTCTCATAAAGTGTGGGAGGTAACTTTTATTTTAATTTCATTAGTTCCTCTTTTAGCCTCAACTTACAGAACATGTAAGAATATCCAAAATCCAGATAAGGTCGCCCGCGAACTAAAGTTTACTGCAATTGGTTGTGCTATACATCATATAGCATGGATGGTTGTTTTAACATTAGACTTTTGGTTTTATTATTAGCACTTTATAGAAAAGTACATATTTTGTTTTAAAGGTTGAATGTCCCAAGTTTATATAACAAAGGTGCTACTCTATTTTAGAGATATATTATTATATTTAGTTGATATGCTCTTTATTATTTGTATTAGATAAGCCTAAAATTAGTCTTATCTAGATTTAATTTTTAGTTAGATTAATAAATAAAGAAACAATCTTTGAATAATTAAGCGCTATTTTATATATGCTATTATGTTATTTTTTCCAGAAAATAGTGGTAAAGCATAATAATACAGGAATAATTTCTAGGCGCCCTAAAATCATATCAAAACTAAATAAAATATATAATTCAGGCCTTAATAATACATAGCTTGCAGACGGGTTTAATGTAGGACCCATACCTTGTCCTATATTAGACAAGGAAGCTAACGTATAAGTAATCGCATCCCCAGGTTCAAGTCCGTAACTGCAAGCTATTATAGATGAAACTGCTGTTATAGCTATATATGCAACGAAATATGTAATTACAGCTCGCAGTGTATTACTATCAATGATTCGTTGATTATAGCGGGGGGATATCATTGCATGGGGATGAAGACTTTTTACTATTTCCGTTCTAAACATAGAGAAACAAACTGCTAAACGGAATATTTTTATGCCTCCTGATGTTGACCCAGAGCAGCCTCCGATTGCCAAAATAATCATAAATATAATTGAAGCAAATGAATTCCAGGATGAAAAGTCCTCAAGGCCAAAACAAGTCGATGATATTACTGAAATCACATTAAAAAAACCAACTCGGAATGCCCTTTCAACGTCATAATTGTTTAGGTGTATAAGACAAAGTGAAATTACTGTGCTTACAATAAAAATGATGTATAAAAACAAACGAATTTGCTGATCTCTAAAGAAGTCTAAAAAGTCTCCTGAAAGAGATCTTAAAATGAGCAGAAATGGACAAGATCCTAAAAACATAAAAACCATAGCAGTATAATGAATAAAAGCGCTAGCTTCATTCATTGATGCTTCAATAGGCATCATCCCTCCTGTTGATACGGTACATAAGGCTGCGTTTACTGCTAGAAAAATGTCAAAGCCACCCAAAAAATAGAAAAAAGTGCAAAGAATGGCTATTAAAAAATACCAAGATAGGATGCCTAGTGCCATTGTTTTTAAGTGAGGAGTATTTTTGGCACTACCGTCAAAAGAAGTTGATTCCGTTTTAAATAAAGTCATTCCACCTGAGGCAATATTAGGTAGAATTGCAACTCCAATTACAACGAAGCCAATGCCTCCTAAAAATTGTAACATTGAGCGCCACAGTAAAATAGATGACGGTCTTACATTAAGATTTGGTAGTGCTGTACTACCTGTAGTTGATAGCGCAGAGGCACTTTCGAAAAAAGCTGTTGTTGCATTTATATCTACTAACATGAGATAAAATGGGATCGCTCCTAAACAAGCCATGAAAAGCCATAGAAGACCTGTAAAGAGAAATAGTTCTCTTGGTGTAGTCTTAAGTCCTGCTTTTCTTCCTAAAACATGAAAAAAAGCGCCCCAACTTGTGCCAATAACTGCGGTTATGGCAAATTCCCAAAATCCTGCGCTTCCACTCGTTAAGGCAAAAATTGCAGGTACTAAGGCAATAATACCTAGCCAAAAGATGGAGGAACCTAAAAGTTTTGTAACTTGACGGAGATCTACTACCATTTTGGAATCCAGAAGGAATGCGGTCTACAAAGTTTTACAAGTGGTCTCATAAGGTTATGCTTAGGAAGATAAGCTAAAATACGATCACCAGACTCAAATACAAGATCTGGAGATGGAACTAAAATTCTACGACCTCTTAAAATAAGACCTAAGCTTATTCCTTGAGGGAAATTTATAGCCTCAATTTTGCGTCCGATTACATGACTGCCTAATTTTGATCCTTCAAGAGTTAATTCAATGGCCTCACTATCTCCTTGTCTAAATAAAGTCGTGCTTTCTACTCCTTCCTGGCGGATATTTGATAGTAAAGCAGAAATTGTAGACTCTTGAGGGGAGATGATAGTGTCTATTTCGCTATGCTCTCCTCGAGCTAGATCATAATAACTTGCATCTCTAAGTACAGCTAAAGTTCTGACTTTGTGTAATCTGCCTAAAATTAAAGATGCCATGATGTTTTTTTCATCATTTGCTGTTGCTGCTATAAAAAGATGAGTGTCTTGAATATGTTCTTCATGAAGAAATTCGATATCTACAGGATTTCCATGAAAAACTTGTACATCTGTATCGTAAAGTGCTGATGCTGATCTTTGAGCTCGGGTAGCATCACTCTCAATAAGTTTTACTCTATATCGTTCAGATAGTGTTCGAGCTAGAGCATCTGCGATATGTGACCCACCGGCTATAGTTACATCAGTTAGAGCTGTTTGTAGTGGTACAACAGCAGCAAGTTGACTTAAAGCTCTATCTCTTTCGCAGCAAAAGTACAACGTATCTCCAGTTTTAAAAACATCCTTTTTGAAGTCCTTAACTTGTTTTCCATTTCGGTAGAGCGCCAGAGCTGTAGCTTTTGAGTCGTAGTTTTCGAATTTTGAAACACTTTGACCTAACAGCTTTCCTCCAATTGCAACTCTAACAGAGGCAATTAATACTCTTCCATTAAAGCAAGAACCAACAGCAGTTATTCCTGGTAGTTCAATAAGGTCACATATATTTTTAGTAATAATATGTTCAGGAGAGATGATGTGATCTATAGGTATAGCGTGAGGTCCAAAGAGATTATCAGCTTCACGAAGATAGTCACTTAATCTAATACGAGCTATTTTCCTTGGAATTCTAAATAAAAAAGCTCCTACAGAACAGGCTGTAATATTTGTTTCATCATCAGGCGTGGCTGCAACTAAAAGTTCGGCATTCTCAGCGCCGGCATTTCTCAATATATCAGGAGACGCCGGGTTTCCTGTAACAACGCGCAAATCAAGTCTACTTGCAGCAGTTGTAAGCCCTTCTGATTCATTATCAACGAGCGTAACTGCATGTCCTGCATTTACAAGATATTTAGCAAGCTCGAAACCAACATTTCCTGCGCCGAGAATAATTATTTTCATAAGGATTTCATAATACGAGCGTAAAAGAAACCATCACCTCCTTCAGATGAAGGAAGGTTTTGATACATACTGCATTCCTTTCCATAAATATTAAAAGGAAGTAAGGATGCTTTGCTTTGACGCTTTAAAAAAGACTCGATACGTTCTTGATTTTCAGCCTTTAAAATTGAGCAGGTTGTATAAACCAGAATCCCTCCAGGCTTTAGTCGATCAAATAATTTATCTAATATTAAATCCTGAGCATGGGTTAATGCTTCAATATCCTTTTGTCGACGTAACCATTTAATGTCAGGGTGTCGTCTGATAACACCTGTACCTGAGCAAGGTACATCTGCTAAGATCCTATCAAACTGACCTGATATTTCAGAAAGATTTGAAGCATCACTTACTTTTAAAGTACAGCTTTTTCTTAAACGTTTTAAGGTTTGCTCGCAAGATTTTAATCTTTGCTCATTAATATCAGTCGCAATAAGATTGATATTCGGACAGATTTCTAAAATATGAGCTGTTTTTCCCCCAGGAGCAGCACAAGCATCTAATACATCTTGTCCTTCTTCAAGCTTTAAAAGAGGAGCTGCAAGTTGGGCAGACAGATCCTGTACTGTTACCATGCCTTGTGCAAATAATGGTAATCTGTCAACTCCGACAGGCTCATAAAGTTTGATAGCAGATGTACAATGCTGACTTATTTCTCCTTTTAAATCAGCCTTTTCTAAAATATCTAAATATTCTTGAGTGGTTATTTTTGATTCTTCAACCCTAATCCATAAAGGGGCATGAGCATTACTCTCTTGCATTATTGTAAGAGCTTTATCCTCTCCGTAATCTTTGACTAGCATTTGATACAGCCATTTAGGAAAAGATTGTTCCTCGTCTGCATAGGCGCTGTGTTCAAGATGGGCCCCATTCCTTAAAAAGGTACGCAATAAGGCATTTACAAGACCGGTTAAATGCTTTAAATGTAAAGCCTGACATGCTCCTACAGTAGATGCCACTACCGCGTGAGGAGGGGTACGGGTAAAGCTAATTTGGTATAAACCGCATAGTAAAAGCGAGCGAATTAGAGCAAATTTTACCGGTATACTTCGATTTAGGTATTTCTTTAAGGTAAGACCTAATAGTCGACGATAACGTAATGTTCCATAAACTAGCTCTTGAACAAATGCTTTATCTCTAGGTTCAAAATCAGCAATAGCCTTTGGTAGTACATCATTTAGTGATTGTCCTAATTCAACGGCATTTATGCATATAGCCGCTGCCGCTCTTGTTGCTGATCCCGACACTGAGTTAACTTGTGATTTAGTGTCTATTGAGCTTACATAATTGCTTTTGTTTTTTTGTTTATGAACAGGATTTATTTTTAAAGATGTTTTTTTTTGCTCATCTTTTAGGTCAGTTGTAAATTTATTCTTTAATGGGGATTTTTTTAAATCCTTTTTCCCTGCAGAAAGATTGCGCTTTAATTTTAGTTTTTCAGTCACAGAAACTACCTTTAGAAAAAAGATCTGGACGAGAGCGGATTAAATCTGCCGCATTAACACATTTATGTCCAGGAGCTTGAATTTGTTCAACTAGCAAGGCATCCTGTTTACAAGCAATGACAAGTCCTTGTTTATTATGTTCTATAATTTTACCTGCCTCTCCTGCCACTTTAATAGCCTTAGCCTTAAAAACTTTGTAAACAGTTTTATCTTTAGTCAGAGTGGCAATAGGCCAAGGATTCAAACCTCTTACTTTAAGTTCAATTTCATCTGCTGTTTCATTAAAGTTAATCGCAGATTCTGCTTTAGTTAGTTTTGCCGCATATGTTGCAAGAGTTTCATCTTGAGGTGTGGCTTCAAGTTTGCCATCTAAAATGAGAGGAATAGATTTTACTAAAGTTTTCGAACCTAGAATTGATAGTTTTTCAAAAAGAGAGCCAGAAGTATCTTCTTTTGAAATCAAAAGTGTCTCTTTAAGATATATATTTCCTGCATCTAAGGCCTTTGCAATTTGCATAACGGTCACTCCGGTCTCTTCTTCTCCATCTAAAAGAGCCCTTTGAATAGGTGCAGCTCCTCTATACTTGGGCAAAAGTGAACCATGCAAATTAATGCACCCCATTTTTGGAGAGTTAATAATTCTTTCTGGTAAAATTATGCCGTAAGCTACTACAACAAAAAGATCACTTTCAAGCTCTTCAAATGCTTTTATATCATCTTCGTTTTTAAAGTTTAATGGTGTTCTAACTTCAATACCATGCTCTAATGCTAGAACTTTAACAGGAGAAGGGGTGAGCTTATGCCCTCTCCCTGAAGGTCTATCCGGTTGTGTATAAACAACCTCAGGACGTAGGCCGTTTTCTAACATTGCTTTGAGGTGCACAGCAGCAAAATCAGGAGTGCCTCCGAATATAATGCGTTTGTTCATTATTTTGAGCCTATAATTCTTTTAATATTTTCTTATATTTTTTTTGTAAGCGTTCTTGTTTTAGTCTTGATAGTTTATCTACAAATACAATGCCTTTTAAATGATCTGTTTCATGTTGTAAGCAAATTGCGAGTAAACCACTTACATCTTCCATAACTTGTTTTTGTCCATTGATATCAAAAAATTCAATAGAACATATAGGATAGCGTTTGACAGTATCTTGATATCCAGGGACTGAAAGACATCCCTCTTGAGAATCACATAGCTCTCCTGAAAGTTTTGTGATTTTAGGGTTTATTAGTATTAATTGATTTTTACCCTGATCGTCGTCATTATCAGGAATATCAATTACAACAATATTTTTATTAATTCCAATTTGTGGAGCTGCTAAGCCAATTCCTTCGTTTTCATACATTGTATCGAACATATCTTGGCAGAGATCTTTTAAATTTTTATCAAAAACCGTGACGTCAATATTAGGTTTTCTTAAAATTTCACTAGGGTAGATTACAACATTACGTATAGACATATTATTCCTCTAAATATTTATTACTAATTTTAACATTTTTAAATGCTTATTTTTATAAAGCAATTTATGGGTATTTATTTATGAATGATCTAGATGAAAAAATTTTAAAAGAAGGAGATCCTTGTCCTTTGTGTGGGCAAAATTTAGTCATAAGACATTCTGAAAGAGGTGATTTCTTAGGTTGTTCAAGTTTTCCTGATTGCTCTTTTATGAGGCCAATTGCAAGTTCTCATTCTATAACTGTAATAATGCAACTTGATGTGCCTTGCCCAAAATGTGGGAGTATTCTTGAGGTTAAAAAGGGTCGTTATGGTATTTTTATAGGTTGCTCCAATTATCCTAAATGTAATTTTGTAGCAGAAAGACATACAGAGGAAAATATTCATTGTCCTATATGTCGTAAAGGTTTATTGCAAAAAAGATCAACAAAATCAGGACGAATTTTTTACGCTTGTAACCGTTATCCTAATTGTGATTATACTTTAGCAGGCAGACCTAAAAGTGAGACATGTGAAATATGTGGATTTGCTGTAAAATTTGAGAAAAAAACAACAAAAGGAGTAAAGCTTGTTTGTGGAAATCCTCTTTGTGAGACAAGATTGAGGCGAAAAAAAGCTCCCACTAAAAAGTCATAATAGTGATAAAATTTCAGTAAATTTATTTTTTAGGAGAAAACATGTCTTTTGTATCAATTTTAATGGGGTCAGATTCAGATTTACCTCTTTTAGAGAATACTATGTCTGTTTTAAAGAGCTTCAATATACGCTATGAGGCTAAAGTATACTCTGCTCACCGTACTCCTGATGAAGTTTCAGCTTATGTGACTGATGCTGAAAATAGAGGCTGTAAAGTTTTTATTGGAGCTGCAGGTTTAGCCGCTCACCTTGCAGGAGCAATTGCAGCTCGCACAACTCGGCCGGTAATTGGTATCCCTTGTGACGGCGGTCCTTTATCTGGCATTGATGCTCTTTATTCCACAGTTCAGATGCCAGGAGGAATTCCAGTTGCTTGTGTTGCAGTTGGTAAGGCTGGTGCTAAGAATGCAGCTTATCTTGCAGCTCAGATTATGGCTTTAACAGATCCTGCTTTAGACGCATTGGTAAAAGCTGACCGTAAAAAAGCAAGCGAGGAAGTTTTGGCTAAAAATGAGGCTTTACAAAAGAAATTAGCTGGGGAAGCTTAATGGCTACTCCTTATACCAAGGATCTTGACTACGCCTCCTCTGTTTTGAACGCAGGAGGCATTATTGTTTGTCCATCTGAAGGTGTTTACGGATTAAGTTGTGACGTCAACAATCAAAAGGCAATAGAACGTATTATTAGGCTAAAGAAAAGGGATTCTGCTAAAGGCTTAATTTTAGTTGACGGTAATGATAAATTTTTAAAGGAACACGCTGATTTTACTAAGTTATCTAAGAGAGCCCTTTACCTTATGAACTTAAATTGGCCAGGTCCTCATACTTTTATTGTTCCTAGTGTAAAATCTTTTAAGTCTTATGCTGTACGTTCTGATCATACTATGGCCTTTAGAATAAGTTCATTTTCAGCTTTTGTTAACTTGTGTGACAGCTTAGGTAGACCCCTTATATCTACAAGCGCAAATATTTCGGGACAAAATGCTGTATCAGAGCTTTCTTTGCTTGATCCTGAGATTATTGCAGGGGTTGATTTAGTCTTAGATTTGCCATGTGGAGGTCAGTTCGCTCCTACATCAATTTACGATTGTATATTAGAGCGCTTAATACGTACAGGACCTGGATTTAAGGAATTTTTATGACAGATAAGTATGTCATTATGGGAAATCCTGTTTCTCATTCAATGTCTCCTGCAATTCAAAATTATTTTGCAGAACTTTACGATCAGAATTTACATTATGACCGTCTTTTAGTTGAGTACAATACATTTGCACAGAAAGCCTCTAATTTTTTTTTAGAGGGAGGAAGTGGTTGTAATATTACCGTCCCATGCAAGATTGATGCGTATAATTTTGCAGATAATTTAAGTACTTATGCAAAAGCCGCAGGAGCGGTTAATACATTAAAGAAGTTGTCTGATGGTTCAATCTTTGGTGATAACACCGACGGGCGCGGGTTAATTGCTGATTTTGATCGTATCGGTTATAACCTTTATGGGAAAAGGATTCTAATCATAGGTGCAGGTGGTGCAGCACGAGGGATAATTTTGCCATTATTAGAAAGACAGCCAAAATCAATAAGTGTTGTTAATCGTAATGAACTTAAAGCCTTTGATTTAGCAAAGATGCATCCTGAGATTAAGGTGGTGCTTTATAGTTCTCTAAAGCCTGATTATGATTTGATAATTAATGCAACATCGTCTAGCCTTCAAGGTGTTTTACCACCCGTAAGCTCAGAGGTTCTATCCGCCAGCCAATGTATTTATGATTTGATGTATAGTCCAAAAGGTAAAACTAGATTCGTTGAGGAAGGGAAAAGATTGGGGGTTTTAAATTGTTTTGATGGATTTGGTATGCTCCTAGGTCAAGCTGCATTAAGTTTTGAGCTTTGGCGTGGGGTTAAGCCAGATCTGCCTTTAGCTTACGAGCATTTTTCAAAAGTTTGTGGACGCTAATGATTAATCTTCAAGTTAATGATAATTGCCCATTGAAATATAAGGTAAAGGAACTTCTACCTTATATCTCCTTGTTTGATTTAAAGGGCTTTACCTTAAAATGTTCAGACATAATAGAGCTTACTGATAATGAGGGGAGATTTAGTCCTTTTTATATTGATTTAAATATTTATAGACAGAGGCTCTCGCGAGGGGGGAAAAAATCTGAAAGTATAGCTCGAGCTGTTATAGGTAAACTAAAAAAGCCTGATGTGATTGATGCTACTGCAGGTTTGGGTAGAGATGCTCTGATCCTTCAAAGTGCAGGTGCTAATGTAAAAATGTTTGAGCGCAATCCTATTATTTATATTTTACTTCAAGATGCCTTAAGAAGAGCCTTTGAAGATTCTTCTTTTCTTTCATGTTTGCCTAATGGATTGCCTACACTTATGCCTTATGGATCGCTTAAGGATTATAAATCCTTGCATAAAGATTTTGATGCAGATGTAATTTATTATGATCCAATGTTCCCTCAAAGACAAAAGTCAGCTCAAGTAAAAAAAGAAATGCAGATCTTTCATGAGATTGTGGGATTTGATGAGGACAATTTTAGTTATGCTGAATATTTGAAAAGTGTAGCAAAAGTAAGGTTAGTCATAAAGAGACCTGCTAATGCAGAGCCAATTTTGCCTTTTACCTATCAGGTTGATGGTAAAGCTTGTCGTTTTGACTGCATACAGTTATAAACTTGAAATTAAAGTAAATAATTTATTAAAGAGGATCAAATCCTTGCTTAATAAAGCATTCTAAAGACTGATTATTTTCGTGTAGAAATTTAACTAAGGCCTTGCTATCTTTACTTTTTTCACCATGTGCACTTATAACAGAATAGTAAATAATCTCTGGATACAAGTTGCTTGGGATTTGCCAGTAAGATCCCAAGGTGTGACCATCTTTCATAATTAAAGGCTTAGTCAGAAATCCAGTTTGAACATAGGTGCTGTCAACCATGGCAAATACAGCGTATTCATGTGAAGCACGGTAGATTCTTCCCTTTGTTTTTAAATAATTTGTTGGAAAGTCTTTCTGTGAAGCTACTTCATGAGCTGCAAATCCTACTGGAGTTAACCTTGCATCTGGAATTGAAATTGATTTTAACTGCTCTTTTTTTACAACACTAGCGTCCTCGCTTAATAGATCAGGATTTTTAGACCATAGTACTAGGGGGGCTTTTACTAGAGCCCTTTTATTACCAAAAGCAGCTAAATTTGATCTGATAAGTAAAATTGGTAATTTTTCATCACTTGATATTATAAGATCACAAATTCCATTGTTATTTGATATTCTAGAGAAAATTTCTGAAGGAACAGCGTAAAAGGAATTAAATCTTATAGGTGAGATTTGTTTTAATTGCTCAAGAGCATTATAAGTTTGAGGTACTGCGCAAACAGTCAAGTCTTGAGCTTTTAAAGAAGGACAAAAAATTATCAGGCAAATTATGGCAATTAGTCTTTTAATTGTTTTTCGCATTTTAAAATCCTGTCAATTATTTCTTTTGCAGAGCCTGAAGATCTTAGTTTTCCTGCAAATCCTCTAATATTAAGAATAATGGAAAGCTGCCCTAATATACTTATGTGTGAGTAGTGATCTTTTGGAGTTGCAATCATAAATACCAGATCGCATTTTTGGCTATCTGGGGCTCCAAAATCTAAAGGTTTTTTTAACGTTGCCATAGCAATTGCAACTCTTTTTACGCAATTTCCGGAAGCGTGAGGTATGGCAATCCCTTCAGCAATACCACAAGGAGCTAAAGCTATTTTTTTATACAATAAATTTAGAAATTCATGTTTTGATGTTATAGCAGAGACTGCAACTAAACGATCACATAATTTGTCTAATGCATCTTGGATATTAGATGCTTCTAGTTTACAAATAACAGCTTCAGTTTCTAGTGCATACCTTAAAGGCCGTTTAGTTAAAGATGTTGCATACTGCTTTTCTTTATCATAGGTTTTAAACTGCTCTAAAGAATTTAGAACATTTTGGAAAAATGTTCCATGTAAGCGATAGGATTTTGTATAAAGTAAAATAAGTAAAACAACTAAAAGTAAAACTATAAATAAAGTTAATTTTATTGAATATAGATGTAGTTGAGACTGCAGGCCACTAAAAAGGACCGCAGACATATTAAAAGTTGCCCCTGATAATAACATTGCAAATGTAAATCCTAGTTTTGCGGCGCTATTTTGTACAGCGTAGACTAAACCCTCTGTCCTATATGATTTTTTAAATTCACCAAAATCAACACAGTCAGCACTCATTACCAAGGTTAAAACTAAAGACCATGAAATACCAAATGATGCGATTAAAAAGCTTGATATGAATATGTTTAAAATCTGTCCTGAGTTTGGATCAGAGAAAAACATTCCTGTATAACCTAAGGCCATTAGAAGACAGGAAATGATTAATATTCTTTTTCGCCCCAAAAGACTGCAACTTTTTTTGAAGACTATAAAACCCAGGATTTGCCCAAATAATCCTACTAAAAGAAAAGTTGAAAATTCGCTAATTCCATTTTGTTTAGGCAATAAAAAGATAATGATAGTACTATTTACTATTCCGATTATAAGTTGTTGTATAAAGCTTATTCCGGAAATAACTAGAAGTTGATTATTGCCTAATATAAGATCAGGCAATTGTTTTATTTTCAGAGTTGACTGTGATTTTAATCCTCTATCCTTTACACCTATAATTAGTACTACGGTGGTGATTAAGAATATAAAAGATATAAATAGAGAATAGATACAAAAATGAAAATCTTCAAATCCTAGATTGTTATATATATAGTGCATAAAGGGTAAACTTAATAGTAAACACAAATTGCTTCCAATAACAGCCCCAGCCCTTGGAATTGCTGACATTATTTCTCTTGTTTCTGATTCTGTACTAAAACTAGGAATCATACTTAAAAAAGCAATTTCATAAAGGGAAAAAGATAGCGTAAATGAGAAATGCGTAATTAATACATAAATGCATTTTCCTAATAAAGATATATCAGGAACATTAAACATAGCAATGGCAAATATAGCGGAAGAAATTCCTCCTATTAAGAGAGGTGCCTTAAATTTGCCTAGATGGGGTTTATTTTTATCTATAAACCAGCCAGTAATAAGATCATCAAAAGCATCCAGGATTCGAATGCTAAAAAATAGGATAGTGATAAAGCTTAAAGGTAGTTTTACTTCAGAGTAAAGGTATAACAAATAGAAGCCCATTACCATTATGTAAAGGATTTCTTTTCCAAAAGCACCACAACCGTAAAATATTTTTTCGCCTAATGTTGGAAGCGGGGGCCTCATAGTTTGATTGTTTGTATTCATCAATTTAAGGGAAAAAGTCCCTTCCTTAATTAGAATTATTGCAAATCATCAATTCTAGAGGAAGGGACTTAATTCTCAAAATATTGAATTTTAAAAATTATTCAACGGTCACAGATTTTGCTAGATTACGAGGTTGATCAACATCAGTTCCGTTTATAACTGCACAGTGGTAAGCTAAAAGTTGCAATGGGATAGTAAACAGGATAGGTTGTAAAATCTCAGGACAGTCAGGAAGTGCAACAATCCTACTTTGATCATCAGCTTTTACCTGATTATCAGATGATTTGAATATATACAAACGACCACCGCGAGCTCTTACCTCTTCAATATTTGAAATAAGCTTACCTATAAGAGCATTATCAGGAGCCACTACAACAACAGGCATGTTACGGTCTATAAGTGCAATAGGACCATGCTTTAATTCTCCTGCAGCATATCCTTCAGCATGTATATAACTAATTTCCTTAAGTTTTAAAGCCCCTTCAAGAGCAATTGGGAACATAACTCCTCTTCCAAGGAATAGGCAATGTTCTTTATCTGCAAATTCCTCTGCTAAATTTGCAATGTTTTTATCTGAAGACAAAAATTTTTCACATAAATAAGGAAGATTTTTTATAGCTGCTATAGTTTCAGTATTTTTATTTTTATCTATGGAATTTTTTTGTTTTGCAATTAATAACGAAAGTAAAAGTATGCTTAAAAGTTGTGTAGTAAAGGCCTTTGTTGATGCAACACCAATTTCAGCCCCAGCCCTAGTAAGTAAAGCAAAATCAGATTCTCTTACCAGTGAGGATGCATTTACGTTACAAATACATAAAGTATTTTTATATCCTTGCATTTTAGCTAGGCGCAAACTTGCTAAAGTATCTGCAGTTTCGCCAGATTGAGATATTGTAACAAACAGACTATTTTTTCTAACAATTGCTTTTCTATAACGGTACTCTGACGCAATATCTACGTTACAAGATGTTTTTGTAAGTTCTTCAAGCCAGTATTTACCAACTAAACCTGCATGATAAGATGTTCCACAGGCTACAATCTGAATATTATCTATATCTTTAAAGCTGTCCTTTTTAAGACCAATTATTGTATTTAAACTTATTTCTCCATCAATAATACGTCCTTCTAAGGTATTACGAATAGAGGTTGGTTGTTCGTAAATTTCCTTTTGCATAAAGTGGTCATAATGACCTTTTGAGATACTTTCTGCGTCAAGTTCTGCTTCAATTGGTTTTTTTTGAATCTTATTTAGGCTTAGATCAAAAATATCAATGCTTTCAGGGGTAATTATTGCATTTTCATTTTCATCTAAGTAAATAAAATTACGAGTAACAGGCAATAGGGCTAAGATATCAGATGCAATAAAATTCTCTCCAATACCAAGTCCTATTACTAAAGGAGAGCCCCGGCGGGCTGTATAAAGAGTATTTGGTTCATTTAGGTTTATAAGAGCAATAGCATAAGATCCAATAACCTCTTTAAGAGCTTTTATTAAAGCCTCGTGTAAGTTTTTACTGTCCTTTTGGTGACTATGAATTAGACATAACAAAACTTCAGTATCGGTGTCAGATTTAAAGCTATATCCTGAATTTTCAAGTTGAGACTTAAGTTCTTTGAAGTTTTCAATAATACCATTGTGTACAATTGCAAGGTTTTCATGAATATGAGGGTGGGCATTTTTTTCAGATGGAATGCCATGAGTAGCCCAACGTGTATGAGCTATGCCTAATGAACCAAGACAGCTGAATGTTTTAACTTTTTCTTTTAAAGATGCTACTTTTTCTGTAGTTTTTAAGCAGTTAAACGCTTGGTTATTAATAGTACAAATGCCTGCACTATCATAACCACGATATTCTAAGCGTGATAATCCCTCAAGAAGAATTGGAGCAACATTTCTCTGCGCAGTAGCGCCAACGATTCCACACATTATTTCTTTACTCCTTTATTTTTTTGAGGTCTTTGATAATTTGCTTTAATGGTTTCTTTTGCACGGGTAAATACCAGTGCAGAAGCGGGAATATCAATCCTTTGGGTAATAGTACTGCCAGCTCCAATTGTGACATCGTCAGGAACATTAACAGGAGCTACAAGTTGAGTATCTGAACCAACAAAAACATCATCTCCTATTATGGTTTTAAATTTATTAGCCCCATCATAGTTGCAAGTAATTGTTCCTGCACCAATGTTCACATTTTTTCCTATGACAGCGTCACCTAAATATGATAGGTGTCCTGATTTGGTTCCAATATCTAAGGTTGAGTTTTTAACTTCAACAAAGTTGCCTACATGTACAGTATCTTTAAGATTTGTGCCTTTTCTTAACCTTGCAAATGGACCTACAGTTGTACCTTTGCCTAAATTAGCTCCTTCCATGACAGTATAAGGAGATAAAATAGTATCGTTATCAATTTCACAATCTTTAATTATGCAACCAGATCCTATGACAACTCTGTCACCAATTTTTACGTTTCCTTCGATAATTACATTTGTATCGATAAAGCAGTCTTTTCCATGAAGAAGTTCTCCTCTAAGATCAAACCGGTTAGGATCTGCAAAACTTACTCCTTCATCCATAAGTCTTTCTGCATTATTTTTTTGGAAAAGTCTTTCTACATAGGCTAATTGAGATTTTGAGTTTACACCAGAGAGTAGCTCAAATTTATCTGCTACTGTGATTTTAACTATTTTTCCCTCAGATGATAAAAGTCCTGCAAGATCTGTAAGGTAGTATTCACCTTGTTTATTTTGGTTACTAATTTTAGGTAGATAGTCGTTTAAGATTTGGGCTTTAGATACAAGAATACCTGTATTTATCTCTTTTATTTTAAGTTCATCAGTAGAAGCATCTTTTTGTTCAACTATTCTGTCAAGATTGCCATTTTTATTTCTTACAATTCTGCCATAGCCAAAAGGATTTTCTGTTATAGCTGTAAGAACGCTTAAAGGGTTATCCTGAACATTTTCAATAAGTTTTAAAAGTAAATTTTCAGGTGTGAGGGGGGTATCACCATAAAGTACTAATACAGTACTATTTGTATCTATATCTGGTAGGGCTTGCATTACTGCGTGTCCTGTTCCTAACTGATCTTTCTGTAAGACAATATTTAATTTAGTATTTTTATTATCAATGGAATTGATCAAATTAGAAACTTTGTCAGCTCCATGCCCTACTACTATATGTATTGCTTTAGGCTCAAGTTTAAGTGCAGTATTTATGACATGAGATAAAAGAGGTTTTCCTGCTAATTTGTGTAAAACTTTAGGCAAATCAGACCGCATCCGAGTGCCCTTTCCTGCAGCTAATATTACAATTTCCAAGGCCATTTTAAGGCTCCTTTTTGTCGTTGTGCCAATAAGCAAATAGTATGACTAAAAGCCCGATTAAAATAAATGGAACACTAAGATATTGACCTACGGTAAATACTGTTCCAGTGCTGTAATCGGCTTGTTCTACTTTGAAAGGTTCAATTAAAATTCTTGCGCCAAAGACTAAAACAAATAGTAGGCCAAAAATAAGACCGTTTGGTCTTCGTTTTACGCATAAGTAAATAGTTCCCAAAATTATAAAGGTAATAAAATAAGCAATAGATTCGTATAACTGTGCTGGATGACGGGGGAAATTTTCGCCAAGTCTTGCGAATATCACACCGAAGGTAGAGTGTGTTTCAATACCTACAATTTCAGAATTTATGAAATTTCCAATACGGATTAGTGTTGAAACTAGAGCAACAGGCACACTTAGCATATCGAGTAGTTGGAGTAGGCCATATTTGTTCTTTTTTGCAAAGATATAGACCATAATCAGCACGCCAACAGTTCCTCCGTGGCTGGCAAGACCACCTTTCCATATTTTTAAAATTTCTAAAGGATGAGATAAATAGAAATCGGGTTCGTAGAATATACAGTGTCCAAGGCGAGCTCCAATAACGGTACCTATAAAGATCATGACAAGAAGCTTATCAAGATCTTCGGTCTTGTATTTTAAACTTCTAAACATGTATTGCATGATAAAATAACCTAGGATAAAGCCTAATGAAAATAGTACTCCGTACCATCGAATACTAATGGGGCCTAAGTTAATTAAAATTGGATCAAGGTTTGATATAAATAACATTTTATAACCTGAAAATAAGATGCTTAATTTTCTGTTAAAATTTACTATGAATTGTTTATTCTAGCACAAGAAAAAATACTGATGCCTACTCTTAATTTGCTATTTATTGAATCCTGCTTAGGTGGAATTGGTGTGGGGATTTTCTCCATAGGGTTTATTGCTATTTTTATACGGCGTGTTTTTAAGTTTGGGGTAATATTGATGCTTTTGGCTAATGTATTTTGGCTTGGGGCTATAGTATTTCCTGCTAAATTAAGCTTTTTTCTTTTGGAACATGGCGTTAATGATGATTTTTTAAACCAGGATGTTCGTTATATTGGAATCTTTTTAGGTTTTGTTTTTTCATTTTTTGTTATATCTGTTGTTTTTTTCATTATCAAGAAAAAACAACTAAATGTAAAAGCAGAGTCTGATAGCGCTGTTCAAGATAAAAGGGAAACAGAGTAATAATGAAGCTAATTTTAGCTAAAATTGAGGATCTTGAAGCTAGCTTCTCTTTACTGCCGAATATTTTTCATCAAAGAGCGTTATCATTTGCTCCAGGGAGAAGGAATAGTTTCCTTGCAGGTAGAGCTTTATTATTTGAAGCATTAAAAACTTTTTATCAAATAAATGAATTTCCACAAATTTGCAAAAATGAACATGGAAAGCCATTTTTTTTAGATGAATGTTTGCCTAATTTTAATATTTCCCATACCAAAGATATGATTGGTTTAGTTTTAAGCTCTGAGGTAATTGGAATCGACCTTGAGGTTTTGAGGAACACTAAAGAGGATTTATGGGAAAGATTTTTGTCTGAAAACGAGGTGAATGCGTTAAAAGGAGCAGAAAATAAAGAAGTTTTATTTACTAGATTTTGGACTATACGAGAGGCTGTATTAAAAGCAAGTGGAGAGGGATTAAGCGGTTTACATTTTGTAAAAATTTTTCCTGAAGAAAAAAAAGTCAAATATGCAACACTTCAAAGAGGTAAGGTGTTGCAATATTTCAGAGATGATTTAAAACTAATTATTTCTTTATTTATACCGCTAAGCGACGATCTTGAGGATACCTTTCTTTTTAAAGGACAGCAATTTCACAAGATAGAATTAGCAGACCCTCAAATTTTTTTAGTTAATAGCTAACTTTTACACTATTAAGCCCGGCCACATCTCTTATACCATCTATAAGATCTTCAGTGGCCAGGTAAAGATACTTGTCCGAGTGAAGCTTCATTAACATATTGTCAATAATTAAAGTAAGGTCGCATCCATGAGCAACCTCTTCGGGATTTTCTGCATAACGTTTCTGCTCTATTAATTCTCTTCTCTCTATTCTGTTTCTTAAAATTGTTTCATCTATAAGTTTAAAATTTTGTTGTAGAGATGATTTAGTAAAGTTTAAAGTAAGATGTTTTGCTTTTAACATTCTTAGATTTGCCAAAGATTCTATATTGCGTACGCGCATTCTTTGACTGCCATCTTCTCCTAAAGTTAAAAGGCCATCAACAATGATAATAAGCGGAGAGGCAATTATAGTTTCGTTCGGATTTGATTTTTTCCGTCTATCAAGCTCACGTTCTTTTTCTTTTAAAATTTGATTAAATTGTTCAGCGGGACGACCAAAGACCATTGTTTCAAAGGTTGACGTACCATCATCAAGAGCAATTACAAAATATTTAGCACCATCGCGATTTGAAATTCTTACCATATGTGAGATGACAACTCCCGCAACTTTTACTGAGCTTGGGCTATCAGGTGTTCCTGGTATCATATTGCTTAAAGTAGTGGTACCACAATATTGATATAGTTCATTGCGATAAGAATCAATAGGGTGTCCTGATAGGTATAATCCTAAAAGAGCTTTTTCGTAGTGCAATCTTAGTTTGTCAGACCAAGGTTTGACCTTTACATAGGAAGGCTTTAGTTTAGTGTCATCCATTAATGCAAATAGATCACATTGTCCTGTGCTTTGATCATTTTCAGACTGTATTGCATATTTTATGGCACGGGGAACACTTTCCATTAAGGTTGCACGATCAGGACCAATACTGTCTAAAGCACCACTTTTAACAAGAGCTTCAAGGGTTCCTTTAGAAATAAACTTTGTTCCTACACGTACAGTGAAATCAAAAATATCTGTATAAGGTCCGTTCGCTTCACGTTCTTCAGCAAGTCTACCAACTACTTTATAACCTATACCTTTGATAGCAGAGAAACCATAAACAACGTCTCCTTTTTCATTTACACCAAAGAAGTATTTTCCAGAATTAACGTCAGGCGGATTTACATTAACTCCTAGCCTGTGGCATTCTCCAATATAAGCTATTAGTTTTTCAGTTTTGAGACAATCTGCAGTCATCATCGCAGCAAGAAATTCTGCAGGATAATGGACTTTCAACCATAAAGTCCACCAAGCAACTAAAGCATACGCTGCAGAGTGAGATTTATTAAATCCATAAGCGGCGAACATCTCAACCTGGGCGAATATTTTCATGCATACGTCACCATCTTTATTTTTTTTCTGGCAACCATGTAAGAAAACATCTCGTTGTGCAGCCATCTCCGCAGGAATTTTCTTTCCCATTGCTCGTCTTAGAATATCAGCGCCACCTAAAGAGTAGCCAGCTAGCACCTGAGCTATTTGCATTACCTGTTCTTGGTAAACAATAACTCCATATGTTGAATCTAAAATAGGTTTTAGATCAAGATCTTGAGCTTCAGGTAGTGGATAACTTACTTCCTCAAACCCATGTTTTCTTTGCACAAAGTGATCCACCATGCCAGATTTAATTGGTCCTGGTCGATATAGTGCTACAAGAGCAATTAAGTCGTCAAAGCGATCTGGCTTCATTTGACCTATAAGTTTACGCATGCCTGTAGATTCAAGCTGGAATACTGCGGTAGTTTCTGTTTGCTGAATCATTTCATAGGATGCCTCATCCTCATAGGGGATGGCTGCAATATTTAAAGGTGGTTTCCCCTCCCTTTTTCGTCTTACATCAATCATCTCTTTTGCATCATCTATGATTGTGAGAGTTGTAAGGCCAAGAAAGTCAAACTTAACAAGTCCTGCATGTTCAACATCTTTTTTATCATATTGAGTTATAGGATTGCCGTCAGAATCAAGCATGAGGGGCGCAAATTCAGCAATTCGAGTTGGAGAGATAACAACACCAGCGGCGTGTTTTCCAATACTTCTTATAACTCCCTCAAGACGTCTGGAAACGTTTATAAGCTCAATAGTCTCTTTATCATCGTCAATTTTGGCTTGATTAAAAAATTGCAGAAAGTCTGGTGCTACACTTTCACAAGGGTTGCCTTTCTTATCAATTCCTAAGCAATCATTGAATGAAACTCCTGGTGTTTCTGGAATAAATCCGGCTACTCGACGCACTTGCCCTAAAGGTACTCCGATCGCACGACCAACTCCTTGAATAGCAGCTTTTGGAGCAAGAGTTCCGAAAGCTGCGATTTGTGATACAGCATTTCTTCCGTAATGGTCTACTACATGTTGTAAGGTTTTGTAGCGTTTTCTCTGGCAGAAATCTACGTCAAAGTCTGGCATTGAAACACGTTCTGGATTTAAAAATCTTTCAAAGAGAAGATCAAATCTTAAAGGATCAAAATCGGTAATAGTAAGAGCATATGCTACAAGAGAGCCTCCGCCAGATCCTCTTCCTGGGCCTACCGGAACGCCATGCTCTTTTGACCATTGAATAAATTCCATAACGATAAGGAAGTAACCTGGAAAGTCCATGTTGATAATTACATCAAGCTCTACATTAAGGCGTTCTTCATAAATAGGTCTTTTTTCTTCACGTGTTTTTTCATCGGGAAAAAGGAATTGAAGTCTTTTATCAAGTCCCTGGTGTGCAGCCATACGAAGATAATCTGCTGTTGACATATCTCCTGTGTCATAATGAGGCAGACGAGGGTGATCAAGTTCTATATCGACATTACAACGAGCTGCAATGGCTCTACTATTTGCTAAAGCTTCTGGAAGATCTTTAAATAATTCTTCCATTTCTTGTGGGGATCTAAGATATTGTTCATCTGAGTAGATGCGCGCTAAATCTCTATTTCCTTTTTGCACTCCTTTTTGGATTGCTACTCTAATATCGTGAACGTAATAGTCTGATAAACCGTCTTCAGGTATGTTCTTAGGACCATGTAGAAAACGAGTATCGTTAGTTGCAACAGGGAAAAAACCATGCTTTACACATAAATCTAAAGCAGCTTGTTCAAACTCGCTCTCCCCTTGTCGTTTTGTTCTTGTAATTTCAAAGCAGAAACGATTTGGGTAGTTTTTTTTGTAAAAGTTTAAGCGTTCCTCAAGCTCTTTTCGATTATCTTCTCTTAGGAATTGTGCGATATCGCCACGAAATCCATTCAGTAAAATAATGCCTTCTGAGTATTTTGCAAGATCTGATACAGTACAGGCAACCTCATCTATATCTGGGGAAGCAGTGTTTATCCATGCATCAGATAATATATCATAAAGGTTTTGTTTTCCTACACGATCCATTGCAAGTAATGTTACTGTGAATATTTTAGTAGGCTCACCAGGACGAGTGTTTTCCTTAACTTGAAGGTCTGCTCCCATGATAGGTTTTATTCCAGCAGCCTTACAAGAACTGTAAAACCTTACAAAGCCTGCCATATTGTTAAAATCAGTAACAGCCAAAGCCGGAAAGCCTAGTTTAGCCGCTTGTTTTACTATCGGGCCTACATTTTGTAATCCATCATTTATCGAATAACAAGAGTGTAAATGTAAGGGGATATAAGCAAGGCTTTGATCGAGCATGATATGAAACCTATCTGTTATTTTTAAGATATTTAATAGTTGTAGGAAGTTATAGAATTTTAATTTAAATAAAAAAAATTGAAAATAATGATTAAAGGATAAATTTAAAGCCCCCATTATCATTAGCTGATAGTGGGGGCAAATGTAAAAGAGCTTATAACTCTATATTATTTGAGAGATTTATAAGCATTGATTAAGCCGTTTGTTGAACTGTCGTGAGAAGAAATGATTTCCTCGTTTTCAAGTTCAGGAATAATCTTCATGGCTAATTGTTTACCTAATTCAACCCCCCATTGATCGAATGTATAGATATTTAAAATTGAGCCTTGAGTGAAAATCTTATGTTCATACATGGCAACTAACATGCCTAAGGTACGAGGTGTAATTTCTTTTACTAAGAAAGAATTTGTTGGACGATTTCCTTCAAATACCTTAAAAGGAACAATATCCTTAATCTCGTCTAAAGACTTTCCTTTAGCTAAGAATTCCTGTTCTACTTGTTCCTTACTCTTGCCAAAAGCTAAGGCTTCTGTCTGTGCAAAGAAGTTTGAAAGAAGCTTTACATGGTGGTCACCTACTGGATTGTGGGTGCGTGCAGGGGCAATAAAGTCGCAAGGAATAATTTTAGTTCCTTGATGAATTAACTGATAGAAGGCATGTTGCCCATTAGTGCCAGGTTCGCCCCAGATGATAGGACCAGTTTCATAGTCAACCTTATTACCAAGACGATCAACATACTTACCATTAGATTCCATATTTCCTTGCTGGAAGTAGGCTGGGAATCTATACATATATTGATCATAAGGTAGAATTGCTTCAGTCTCAAAATGATAAAAATTGTTATACCAAATACCAATTAAGGCTAATATTACAGAAAGATTCTTATCAAGAGGGGTGTTTCTGAAGTAGCAGTCGTATTCATAACCACCCTTAAGGAAAGCTTCGAAATTGTCATACCCACATGCTAATGCAATGGATAATCCAATAGCAGACCAGGAAGAGTATCTTCCACCTACCCAATCCCAGAACTCAAACATATTGTCAGTATCAATACCAAACTCAGCTACACCTTTGGTATTAGTTGATAGTGCAACAAAGTGTTTTGCTACATGTTTAACATCTTTTGCACTTTTTAAGAACCAATCACGAGCTGTATGAGCATTTGTCATTGTTTCTAAAGTCGTGAAAGTTTTGGATGCAATTAAGAATAATGTTGTTTCTGGATCTACAGTTTTTAAAACCTCACAAATTTGGGTTCCATCAATATTTGATACAAAATGAACATTTAGTCTGCTGTGATAAGGGGTTAATGCAGCTGTGATCATGCATGGACCTAAGTCAGAGCCGCCAATTCCGATGTTTACTACATCGGTAATCTCTTTACCGGTGTAACCTTTCCAATCTCCTGAAATGACACGATCACAGAATGATTTCATTTTTGCTTGGACAGCACGAACGTCCTGCATAACATCAACGCCATCAAGCATGACAGAATTGCCAGAAAAGTCTCTTAAAGCAGTATGAAGTACAGCTCGATTTTCTGTTCTGTTAATCTTTTCTGCTTTAAACATAGCTTCAATATTTTCTTGAAGTTTTGTTTCCTCTGCTAACTCAAGAAGGAGTTTTAAGGTAGTTTCATCAATGAGATTCTTTGAGAAATCAGCTACCATATCGCCGTTAGCTAAAGAAAGGGAATAGTTTTCAAAACGCTTTGGATCTGCGGCAAATAAGTCTTTAAGAGTGCGTTTTTTTGTTGCTTCAAAGTGTTCTGTTAGTTTTTTCCAAGCGACAGTATTGGTAGGGTTAATGTTATGGAACATGAGTAAAATCTCCTCAATAAAACAATTTTGATTTTTGTTTTAAGTTTACAAAACGCTAAGGTTGGCTTTGTTCTTGATACAAATGTCTTGAATATAGAAATTATAATACTCCAAATCAAAATTCCTAAAAATAGCGATCAAGCATATCGTATATATTTTCACTTATATTTTTATATTGATCGTATTTTTTTCTATAGAAAATCGTCTTTTTTTAAATTAACTATTTTGATGATATTAAAAACACTTTAAATTTATTTACTCTTAAGCATAAGTTTTTAAATTCCGGAGTCATTTCTGCGTCTTGTTAAGTCTGGAGTGAAACTTGGAGCAAGGCGGGATACTAAATCAAATACAATTTGGATTTTCTTATCTTGGGAATGTGATTTTAATGCACATAAAGCAACTCTAAAGTTTGACCAAGGAAGTTCTCTTATTACTGTAACATCGTTTTTAAAAGGAGATATTTCGTATACAAGTCTTGGTACTACAGCAAAACCAAACCCTAATCCACACATACTAACAATCGCTTCATGACCTGCTATTTCTGCATATATTTTTGGGGTATAGTCCATAGCAGCAAGATACTTTTCAACTTCATATCTTAGTTGTCCTTTTTCTGGCATGATAAATGGAACTCTATTTAAGTTATCATTTGGAGTATCTGGAGAGGTGCCTACATTAAAACGAGGTTTCTTGGGACTTAACAGGACTAAAGGAAAAGTAACAAGATCAACAAAGCTTATGTCCTCAGGAATTTCAGCTGGTAATGCACTAATTACAAGATCAATAGACTTGTCTTTAAGGTATAAAAGAGCATCTGCAGGATCTCCCGTTTCAAGTTTAAGCTCAAGACGGGGCGCTGTAAGGTGAAGCTCATTTAATATCCTTGGTATAAATAGGTAACTTGCAGTTACAGAACAATAAATGGTTAATTTTCCTGAAACATTTTCAGCCCCTTGATTAAGGTCTTGTTCTAGTTGAGTAAAAGAATTTAGAGATTGCCTTGCGAAAAGTTCAAATTTCCTTCCTGCATCTGTAATATAAACTCCTTTTTTGTCACGTATGCATAACTTTGCATTCAATTGTTTTTCTAATTTATTTAAAGTTCTACTTAGTGTTGATGGACTGACATTACATAAAGAAGCAGTACGTGTTAGGTTTTCTGTTTCACACAGACGCAAAAATGTTGCGGCATCTTTAAGATCGATCACTGGTAAATTTCCTAAAAAAATTGACATATATTGCATAAATTGCAATATAGAAGAAATTATATGCCATTTTATAAAAAATCTGGTATTATTGAAAGCACGCAATAGTTTAGTAATATTTTATTTTAGTTTAGCAAGGTAAAATGCAAATGGGCACCAATTACTTTAATACTTTGAATTTACGTCAAAAACTGGCACAATTAGGCTGTTGTGAGTTAATGGCTCGCGACGAATTTTCTGATGGTTGCAACTTCCTTAAGGGCAAAAAGGTTGTCATCGTAGGATGTGGCGCTCAAGGTTTAAACCAGGGCTTAAATCTTCGCGATTCTGGACTTGATGTAAGTTATGCTTTGCGTCAGGAAGCAATTGACGAAAAGAGAGCTTCTTTTAAACGAGCAACTGAAAATGGTTTTAAATTTGGTACTTATGAGCAGGTTATCCCTACAGCAGATTTAGTTATCAATTTAACTCCTGATAAACAGCACGAAAATGTTATAACTGCAGTTCAGCCTTTAATGAAGGCTGGTGCATGCATTGGTTATTCTCACGGTTTTAATATTGTTGAGTTAGGAATGCAGATTAGAAAGGATCTTACTGTTGTAATGGTCGCCCCAAAAGCTCCAGGTACAGAGGTTCGTGAGGAATATTTGCGTGGTTTCGGTACTCCTACCTTATTAGCAGTTCACCCTGAGAATGATCCTAATGGCGAAGGTTGGGCTTATGCAAAGGCATGGGCTGCAGGCTTAGGTGGTGATCGTGCCGGTTGCTTGCGTTCATCCTTTGTCGCAGAGGTTAAGTCTGACCTTATGGGTGAGCAGACAATTTTATGTGGCGTTTTACAGGCTGCAACTGTTTTAATTTATGATCATGCAACTGCATTGGGATTAGATAAGGCTTATGCATGTAAGCTCTTACAATATGGTTGGGAAACAGTATGTGAGGCCTTAAAGCAAGGCGGTATCACCAACATGTTAGACCGTTTGTCTAATCCAGCTAAGATTAAAGCCTTCTATTTAGCTGAAGAATTAAAGAAGTTAATGAAGGATTTGTATTTAAAGCATATGGATGATATTGAGAGTGGTGAGTTCTCTCGTGTAATGATGGAAGATTGGGCTAATGGTGATGTTAATCTTCACACATGGAGAGAGAACTTTGCTAAGTGCCAGTTTGAAAATGCTCCAGTTTCAGATGCAAAGATTACTGAGCAAGAGTATTTCGATAAGGGCATACTAATGGTCGCTTTTGCTAAGGCTGGTATTGAATTAGCTTTTGAGACCATGACAAAGTCCGGTATATATCCTGAGTCTGCTTACTACGAGTCTCTACATGAGTTACCTTTAATTGCAAATACCATTGCACGTCGTCGCCTTTATGAAATGAATGTTGTTATTTCAGATACTGCTGAATATGGTAACTATTTATTTGCTAATGCCGCAATTCCGCTCTTAAAAGACTTTATGTCTAAGACTGACTTATCTTTATTTGGTAAGGGGTTAGATGGTGATAACGGCGTTGATAATGTTGAGCTTATTCGTATTAACGACGCAATCCGTAACCATCCAATTGAGGTCGTAGGACGTAAGTTACGCGCCTATATGTCGGGAATGAAGGAAGTTTCCGTAGGCAATAAATAGTTTTACTCCTAAAAAGGGCGCCTCTATAATAGGCGCCTTTATTGTATGCTCAGCATGAGCTCTCTTTATAGGGTGTAAGTCCTGAATATGCCCGCTTACGGGAAATCTTAGTAAACCACAAGGTGGACACTCTGATGTGATAGCTTAAAGATGTGGCTTTGAAAACTCTGGTCTGACGAACAGAAATCATCTTAGGCAGTATATGTGGATAAGCCTGCAATATAAGGTAAAGTCCAAAAGTTAGTCTACACATATAATGTAAAGATGGCGGATAGATGGAGGGAAAGAAAGAGCTCTTACCTGTTTCTCAGAGCTCCAATAAGCGAAGATGGCAAAGTTAGCAATAAGGTAACGATAG
>CALFLJ010000103.1 GCA_937880335.1 uncultured Succinatimonas sp. | reverse complement strand
AAACATTAGAGCCTGAAACTAAGATCATATCCTTAAGCCTATCTATGATCTTGATAAATCCACCCTCTTGCCAACTTGCAATATCTCCTGTTCTCAGATAGCCATCATCAAATACATGAGATGTTTCCTCAGGATTATTGTAATATCCCAACATCACCTGAGGACCTTTAAACTGCAATTCTCCGGGAACATCAAGATCCCAGATCTCTTCATTAGTAACAGGATCAACTATACGGGCTTTAGTTGAAGGAACAGGTATACCTATCATACCGTTATATTCTCTTGTTGTATAAGGATTTACACAACACAAAGGAGAACATTCTGTAAGACCATAACCTTCTAAAATAGCGAG
This sequence comes from uncultured Succinatimonas sp., assembly GCA_937880335.1. Classification (GTDB taxonomy): domain Bacteria; phylum Pseudomonadota; class Gammaproteobacteria; order Enterobacterales; family Succinivibrionaceae; genus Succinivibrio. The sequence goes on along the minus strand of CALFLJ010000103.1, from coordinate 15,056 downwards.
ATTTGTTGCAGCTAAAAAACGTTCAGCCACACCTTTTTGTATCGCAGCACCGCCACCTACGACAAGTCTTAAGTGCTTAAGCTTTACCTTAGAGAAAAGCTCTTGGTTTAACATGGCGTTATACAAAGTATTTACACCTGTTATTACTGAAACCTCAGGGTGTTTTTTTAAAGCGTCAACTAAAGTCTGAAATTGTCTTGGGTCAACTATTAAAATCCCCTTACTACCAATAAAGAAACCAAACATAAGATTGATGGTCATCGCAAAGATATGGTAAAAAGGCAATGCTGTAAGTAAGGTTTCTTTTCCTCTTGATAGAGCTGGTGCATACATAGCATAAGTCTGAGCTACATTACTTAGGATGTTTCTATGCGTTAACATCGCACCTTTTGGTTTGCCCGTGGTACCGCCTGTAAACTGAAGAAAAGCGATATCATTAATATCAACATCTACATACTCTAAAGCAAACCTCCTACCCTGTTTTAAACAATCCTTAAATTCTATAAATTCATGTTTTGGGTAAGGGGCCACCAGGTGCTTTATATGATTTACGGCAAAGTTGACAATCGATCCTTTGATAGGACCTAACATATCTCCTACATGTGTCACAATGAGAGCTTTTAAATTAAGTGTTTTTTTTATTTCAGCTAAAATATGGGCCGAAGTATCTAAAACTACTACATAATCTGCATTTGAATCACGCAATACAGCTTCAAGCTCATGTATTGTGTAAAGAGGATTTATATTAATTACTTTAAGACCAAGCTTTAAAGCAGCGAAAACAGCAATAGGATACTGAATGAGATTTGGAAGGATAACAGCAAGATGTTCATTTTTTTTAACATGAAGAACATTTTGCAAATAAGAGGCAAAGGCATCTACATTTGTCCTTACTTCTTCATAGGTTATGCTATGGTTCATGCTGATATAGGCAATATGCTCCTTAAAAGCATCACTTACCTCATCAAACATCATACCTAGGTTTTGATAGCGACAATCTAAATCGTCAATCTCATGAGGAACATCATGAGGGTAACTCTCATACCACGGAGTATGGTTGCTTGTAACCATAAAGTTATCCTTATGTTAGCTTCCCGCAGTTACCTGCGGGAAGAACTTCATTAGGCGTGTTTCTTTTCAAATTCCTTTAAGAACTCTACTAAAGCTTCAACGCCCTCAAGAGGCATTGCATTATAGATACTTGCACGCATACCGCCTAATACCTTATGCCCCTTAAGACCAATTAAATTATGTGCCTTAGCCTCAGATAAGAACTCATTGTTTAAGCCCTCATCCTTTAGGACAAATACGCAGTTAACCCGAGAACGAGATCCCTTTGCAATTGGGCAGATATAAAAATCTGTAGTATCAAGATAACCGTAAAGTAAATCAGCTTTTTCCTGATTTATACGAGCTAACTCTTTTACACCACCTAAACTTGCAATCCAACGGAAATTTAGCATTGCCATATACCAGGAGAAAGTGCAAGGGGTATTATACATAGAAGAATATTGCGACAGAACTGACCAATCAAGCACTGAAGGGCAATATTTACGGCTATGTCCCAATAAATCATCTCTTACAATGGTAATTGTCATTCCTGATGGGGCTACATTCTTCTGTACACCAAAGATGATGGCGCCAAAACGTCTTACATCAATTGGACGAGTCAGGATGTTAGATGACATGTCAGCAATCAAAGGCACATCACCTGTATTAGGCAAATCATCCATCTCAATGCCATTTACAGTCTCATTTATGCAAACATAAGCATAGCTTGCACCAGGAGTTACCTGCATAGCATCATAGTCAATATAATACTTTCCATTCTCATCACGAGGAGCACATTCATGTAAAATAGCCTTGCCAAAACGTTCAGCACATTCCTTATAGGCACAACGTGACCAGTGACCTGTTACAAAGTAATCTGCAAAGCCATCCTCAGGTAAAATATTAAGTGGAATTGCAGCAAATTGACCACGGCCACCACCTTGCTCAAAGAGGATCTTGTAATTGTCAGGAATATCCAAAAGCTTACGTAAATTCTCTTCGGCTTCTTTGGCTACTGCGGTAAATTCAGCTGAGCGGTGAGATAACTCAACTACACCTACCCCTACGCCATTAAAGCTTAAAAATTCCTTCTGGGCCTGCTCCATCACAGGTGGAGGTAACATGCACGGTCCTGCAGCATAATTCCAGGGTTTAGACATTTTCATTTTCCTCATTTATAGGCTGTTCTTGAGCACTGTCTTCATTTGTCTCTTGTTGTGCATTGTGGGCCTCGGAGGCTAATCTAGCCTCTTCCTCTCGCAATTTTTCCTGCTCTTCCATCTCCTTTAAGGCCTGTTTTTCTTTCTGACGGGCCTCTTGGGTCTTGTGACTATTCTCTACCACATTAGCAGAAATAGCCTGCAATCCAACAACCTCAGAATCGGCATCGGTACGCATGATGATAACACCTGCAGCACTTCTGCCACACTCACGCACGGCATTCATAGGAGATCTTATAAGCTGTCCTTGATTTGTAATGAGCATAAATTCACTGTCATCATCTGCCATTACGGCACCTATGACCTTACCATTACGCTCTAAATTACCCATTACCATAACCCCCTGACCACCACGATTATGACGGCTTACTGTATCTAAGAGCATACGCTTGCCAAAACCATTTGATGATGCAATAAAGGCTGAGGCGTTTTCATTATCAGGAGACACTGTAAGCATTGAAACAACAGTTGCATCTGCTAAAAGACGTATACCACGTACACCACGAGAATTACGTCCACTAGGTCTTAAACCGTTACCACTGTGGCGATCCTTTGATGAATCCTCAGTTTCCTCGTCATTATCAGTTGTGTTCTCATTGTCATCTACATCAGGCTGATTGTCTTTAGTCTTGTAATACTCGCAGAAACGGATACAACGACCGTCTGAGGTAAATAGGAAAATATCATCATCACCTGAGGTTATATCAGCTCCAATTAGCTCATCTCCTTCATCTAAGATAATAGCCTTAAGGCCACGATTTGAATCTCGATTTAGGAAATTAGCATAGGCAGATGCTTGAGTCTTTTTGACATAACCTTTTTTAGTAGCTAAAACAAAGTAAGTATCATCCTCAAACTTGCTTAAAGGAAGCATGGCGGTAATTCGCTCATTCTCCTCTACCTCAAAGACGTTTTGTACAGGACGACCTCTCCAGGTACGATTTTCTGAGGTTGGCAAATCATAAACAGTGGTGCTAAAGACACGGCTTAGGTTGGTAAAGCACATAAGCCTATCATGAGTATTTGCCACAACTACATTAGTAACAAAATCCTCATCCTTAAGGTTAGCAGCTTTGCGTCCCTTTCCACCATGAGCTTGACTCTCATAGGAGGCTATATCCTGGTACTTAATATAACCCTCATAAGATAAAGTGACGATAACATCTTGCTTAGCAATTAAATCTGCTTTATCAAATTTACCTAAAGCACGAGTGAAATCAGTACGTCTCTTATTGGCAAATTCGTTACGACAGGCTAAAAGATCCTCACGGATTACAGCCTTCATACGCTCAGGATCATTTAAGATCTGCAAATACCCTCTAATATTGACCAATAGAGCCTTGTAATCATTTAAGATCTCATCTTGTGCCAAATGAGTAAGACGTGAGAGCTGTAATGCTAAAATGGCACGAGCCTGCATCTCTGAGAGATAATACTTGCCGTCAATAAGACCTCTGTCCTCAGGAATACCTTGAGGCAGAGAAATATTGATTCCCTCTTCGGTACGCTCAATTAAGGTACCAATCATCTGTCCATCCCAGCCCTCTTCCATAAGACGAGCTCGTGCCTCATCTTGATTTTGAGAGGAAGTAATAAGATCTATTATCTTTTGGATATTAGCCTTTGCCACCATAAGACCTTCATCAATGTGAGCCTTACGACGGTCCTGACGTAAAAGATATACTGTACGGCGTGTAACAATCTCACGACGGAATTTTAAGAATTCGTTTAAAATTTCCATAAGCGAGAGTTGACGCGGATGATTGTGCACTAAGGCAACCATATTGATTCCAAAAGAGGACTGCAACATGGTTTGAGAGTAAAGGTTATTTAAAACCGCTTCCTCATAAGCATCACGCTTAAGATCGATGGCAATACGTACGGCATTATCCTTATCAGATAAATCGTTAACCTCGGCAATACCTTCTATCTTCTTATCACGTACTAACTGAGAGATCTGCTTTACAATATCCACCTTATGAACTACATAAGGGATCTCATCGACGATAATAGTCTTACGACCTGATTTATCTGTTTCAGTATGAGTACGAGAACGTATTACACAACGGCCTCGTCCTGTAGCATAAGCCTGACGAATTCCATCCTTACCTACGATAATACCGCCTGTTGGGAAATCAGGGCCTGGAATATACTCCATAAGCTCATCTAAGGTTAGATTTGGATTGTCTAATAAAGCTACAGTACCATCGATAATCTCGCCTAAATTATGAGGCGGAATATTGGTTGCCATACCTACGGCAATACCAGATGAACCGTTTACTAAAAGATTAGGAAAGCGAGCTGGCAGAACTTCTGGGATCTGCTCATTACCATCATAGTTTGGATAGGAGTTAACTGTATCCTTGTCGATGTCAGTTAACATAGCCTCGGCAATCTTGGTCATCTTAATTTCGGTATAACGCATAGCAGCTGCGCCATCACCATCGATATCACCAAAATTACCCTGACCAAAAATTAAAGGCTCACGCATCGAGAACCACTGTGCCATACGGACAATGGTCTCATAGACAGCGGTATCACCATGAGGGTGAAAACGACCAATTACGTCACCTACGATACGTGCTGACTTCTTAGTCTGACCACTGTGCCAGACCTTTAAGTCGTACATATCAAATAAAACACGACGATGAACCGGCTTTAAACCATCACGTACATCAGGCAAAGCACGATCAACGATTACCGACATTGCATAATCAATAAAGGACTGTTTTAATTCATCCTCAAGATTAACTAAGGCCACTGATGAATTAACACTTTCTGCAGTGGTATCGGCATTCTGTCCGTCAGAGCCCTCTGGGGTACTGCCATTTTGAATAGGAGTATTTTGCACCTCAGTGCTATTTTGAGCCTTATCATCTAAAGGCTTATCTCCCTGCGGGGTGTCGGTAGTATCTGACATTAATATTTACCTTAATTCAATATATTTTAGATTTAGAATAGTCTTCAAATTATAGCAATTTTACTGTGTTTTTTCAATTACAAGGCCTATATCAACGGCTTTTGAAACTTGAAAAAAACTGGCTTTATTAAGATAATTAGAAATTAATCTAAAAGTACTTTTCTATCTACTTTCTAAAGTAGATTCCCTTAAAAAAAGCAAATGGAATATCAATATGTGGTTTAAAAATGCTCGTTTTTATACTGTAGATTTTAGTGAACTAAATGAAATATTTAAAAACGAAGTTGATGTCGAGGACGCTGTAGAAGGTGTTGCCTTTCGTCCTTGCATGGCTCAGGAAATCTCAACTGTAGGTTTCGCCCCGCTTTTTGGCGAGAATACCCCTTTTCATTTTTCTTCTGCAAACAACCATTTCTTTCGTCTAGTTGAAGAAACAAAGTTATTACCGTCATCTGTGGTTAACAATCAGCTACATGAGCTTGTTTTACAAAAAGAACTAGAGTTAAAACGCCAGTTGCGTAAGAACGAGAAAGAGGCTTTGAAATCAGCTGTTGTAAATCAGCTTCTTTCAAGAGCTTTTGCCACTCGAAGAGATCTTCTCTTATGGTGCAATCCTGAAATTGGCATGTGTGCCTGCTCTGCAAGCTCAGCTAAACGTGCTGAAAAAGGTCTTGCCATGTTACGCGAGGCCTTTACCACCTTCCCAGCTAAGCTTTTAGAACCTCACTGTCTTGTTGAGGATAAGTTAACCTCATGGCTTAAAGATGGTCATCCCGTATCTCGTTTTAGCTTAGGAACTGACACAACTCTTAAGAGTATAGACGATGATGGTGGCATAATCAGAGCCTCAAGAGAGGATCTAACCTCTGATGAAATTTCTGTTCATCTACAAGCTGGAAAGGTTGTAACCGAAGTACAATTAAACTTTGATGACTCCCTTATGATGGTTTTATGTTCTGATTTAAGCTGCAAGCGTTTAAAGCCTACAGATCAGTATTTAGAGCGCAATCTTCCACAAAAGACGGATGACGCAATTGCCGATATGCAATCACATTTAGTCTTACAAGGTGAGATGTTAAAAGAATTAGGTAGTTATATTATGGAGACATTTGACTGTGCAAAAGCCTGAGGTTCTAGCCCCTGCCGGCTCTCTTAAACATCTGCATATGGCCATAAACTATGGAGCTGATGCAGTTTACGCCGGTGTACCTAAATGGTCATTACGCGTTCGTGGCAACGGTTTTTTACATGATGACTTTGTAAAAGGAATTGAAGAGGCTCACGCCTTAGGTAAAAAAGTCCATGCCGTATTAAATATTATTCCTCACGTAAGAAGAACTTCAGGTTTTTTACCTATATTAGATGAAATGGCATCCTTAAAGCCTGATGCCTTCATTATGGGTGATCCAGGTCTTATTGACATGGTACGTGAAAGATACCCAGATATCCCTATTCATCTGTCAGTACAGGCAAATACTGTAAATGCAGGAGCTGTAAAATTTTGGCAAAAGGTCGGACTTAAGCGCTGTATTCTAGCTCGTGAGCTTTCTATTACAGAAATTGACCTTATAAAGCAGGCCTGCCCTGATATGGAAGTTGAGGTTTTCGTTCACGGAGCCTTATGCATAGCTGTATCAGGTCGATGCTTAATTTCAGGTTTTCTATCACACCGAGATGCTAATATAGGGGCCTGTAATAACTCATGTCGCTACGGTCTTAAGGTGCGCAATGTACACGCAGCTACAGGGCCTGAGTTTTCTGATTTAAGCTCACTCTCTATGGAAGTTGAGGATGTACAAAATCATCCCGGTGAAATTATGACCATGGAAGAGGACACCTGTGGTTCTTACCTTATGAACTCAAAAGATCTCTGTGCGCTACCTGTTTTAAAAGAGCTTATTAAAACAGGTGTTGATTCGCTTAAGATCGAAGGTCGTTCCCGCTCTCCTTTCTACTCAGCGGCAATCTCACGAGCATACCGCCTGGCAGTAGATGCCATCTGTGAAGGTAAGGATGTTCCGTCTGAAAGTTATAGGATTGTAAATTCTATTCCATCTCGTGGCTATACTACAGGTCTTTTAGTTCCTCACCGTCCAGATGAAACGCAAGATTATGCTACAAATGCCCCACGCCCTGGCAAATGGCAAATTGTAGGAGAGATCTTGTCTCATGAAAATAATGAACTTGAAATTGAGGTCAAAAACCGCTTCGATAAAGACTCAAATTTAAAACTATTCACCCCTCAGGGGCTTATTGATTTAAGTCCAAAAGAAATGGTAAATCGTAGAGATGGTAAGAGCATAGATGTAGCTGCAGGTAGTGGTTACTTTGTTAAAATTCCTTATGATAAACCACTTGATTTAAGTACTTGCGTTTTATTACGTGAGGATGACTAAAATTTAGGGCGCAATATGCGCCCTAAATTTTACAGATAATAAAAAAGTTTAATTTATTTGCTATCTCCTAAGGCCCAGTTTTGCAGTGATTTTATGGCCTCTTCCCTTTTCTTAGGCGCTTCTTTTATATATTCCTCATCAAGTTCTGGAATCTTATTTGAACCTTGCATAAAATCACGAGCCCTTTCTATCCTCATCTCCTGTTTTTTATTTAACTCATGACGTCTTAATTTAGGAACATCTACATCTTCCTTATAGTTTTTATCATCCTTATGTCCATGACGAGCCCAATCTATAATTGCCCGGGCTTCGTCCTGAGTTAAATTGTCATAGCCATCGCCTTGAGGAAGGCTGTCATATAAGCCCTGATATTCACTATAATCACCTCGAGCTTTTTTATCTGCCTGTTTTTTAAGCCAAAGCTTGTGATCATTTAAAGTATTAGAAAGATCATCCTGAGCTTTTTCATCTAAAAGTTCATTACGGTAAATCTCACGCTTTTCATCCAAGCTAAGTTCACCATCTTTTGCAAAAGCATTAAAAATAATTAATGTGCAAACAAAAATTACCCACTTTCGCATAAGTTATTCCCTATAAAGCTAAACCTCAAAAGGACTTGGATCACCTGCACCTATACGACGTATTATAGGAGAGCCATCCTCAAAACGAATAACAGTGGTAGGTTTGTTTGATAGAACTCCGCCATCTACAATCACATCAACTAATTTACCTATTTTATGGTTTATATCCACAGGATCTGACTGTGGCTCCTCATCACCAGGTAAAATTAAAGTGCAACTCATCAAAGGTTCGTTGAGCTCTTCAATCAAAGCATCTAAAATAGCATTTTCAGGCACTCTTAAACCAATGGTTTTACGTTTTTCATTCATCATGCGACGAGGAACTTCTTTGGTTGCAGGCAGAATGAAAGTATAAGATCCGGGGGTATTGTTTTTTAATAAACGGAATACCTGATTATCAAAACGGGCATAAGTTGACAACTCTGAAAGATCACGACATAAAAGCGTAAAGTTATGAGTTTTGCTTATCTGACGGATGCGAGCAATACGCTCCATAGCACTTTTCTCACCTAACATGCAGCAAAGAGCATAGGCTGAGTCAGTTGGAACTACCGCAACGCCGCCCTGACGCAAAATATCAGCGATATTCTTAATAAATCTTTTCTGTGGATTGTCCGGATGAACACTAATAAATTCGCAAGACATTTTTTTCACCTTAGTAATTTTCAAGCGAAAACGGTAAACTCAAATCTATAATAACCAAAGCTAATTAAAAATTTAACTAAAATTATGTAAAGAGGCGCAATCTAAAGTCCAGATAGGTTTTATACCAGCTGGCAATTTTAAGTTTAAACCTAAATCTCTATATGGTTTAAGACTATGAAAATCTGAACCTAAGGATCCGTAAAAATCATAACGTAAAGCTAAATTTTTAAGATAATCGCGCTCTGACGGACTTTGCTGTGAGCTTGAAATTTCAATACCATCTCCACCTACCTCTTTAAAATACTCCATAAGCTCACGAAGTTTAGTGTTTGTAAGTTCATAACGACCAGGATGAGCTAAAACAGCGGCGCCATTTGCTTTGTGAATAATCGACACAGCCTCTTTGATATCAGGCCACTGAGTAGCCACATAGGCTTTTTTGCCTTTTTTTAAATAAACATTAAAAGCCTCATCTGTATTTGAAGCTCTCCCCTCACTTACAATAAACCTTGCATAATTACCACGGGTAATTATGGCTCCATCTGAGGCCTGTGCGCAGGTTTTTTTATATGAATCCTTAAAGCCTAGTCTATCTAATTTATTACCTATGCTTATAGATCTTTCAATGCGCTTTTCGTTCTGAGCGTTTAAGTATTCATTTAAGAAGGGATTTTTGATATCCAAAAACAAGCCTACAATATGAATCTGATTAGATCGCCACGTAGTTGAAAACTCAGAGCCACTTATAATCTCAATTCTACCTAAAGATGCCTCTATTGCATCTTCAATTCCTGATACACAATCATGATCAGTTAAAGCCAGATGGGTAAGTCCTCTGTCTATTGCTCTTTGTACAAGTTCTTGAGGACTTAATGCTCCATCAGATGCATTTGAATGTGTATGTAGATCAATCTTTCCTATATAAGCTGTCATAAAGTCTCCTGTGCCTTTGTTTCAAGCTCTTCCCAACGAGCATAAAGCTCATCAAGTTTGGATGACTTTTCATTGCGCTCATTATTTAATGCTATTGCCTTATCCGCACCTTCACTATAAAGATTGGGATCTAACAGAGCCTCATCAAGCCTTGTAATCTCATCTTCAAGTTTTTCCACTTTTTCTGGAAGAGATTGTAATTCATGCTCTTCAGTAAAGGATAAACCTGATTTTTTCGACTTTACTTTATCTGATGTTTTTTTATCAGAGTTCTTATTTTCTTTAACAGCACCCTTACCATAAACCTTGCCTATACGTGAGTAATAAGCAAGAACATCACTCCAGCCACCAACTACAGTTTCAATCTTGCCATTACCTTCAAAAACCCAGGTTTCAGTGGCAACTTTATCGATAAAACGACGATCATGACTTATGACAATTACAGTGCCTTGATATGATGAAATCAAATCCTCAAGCAAATCCAATGTTTCAAGATCAAGATCATTTGTAGGCTCATCTAGGATAAGCACATTTGAAGGCTTGGCAAACAGTCTTGCCAGAAGTAAACGGTTTTTCTCACCACCTGATAAACAAGATACCTTAGCGTGTGCTCTTTGACCTGTAAAAAGGAAGTTTGCTAAATAAGAAATTACATGCTTACTCTTGCCATTGATAGTAACCTCGGTATGACCATCTGCCACATTATCAGCTACACTCGCCTCCTCCCTTAAAAACTCATGGTACTGATCAAAATACTGAATTTGTACATTCATACCAGTTCTTACATAACCTGATGTAGGCTTTATAAGATTTTGAATAATAGAAATTAAAGTAGTTTTTCCACTACCATTAGCTCCTACAATACCAATTCTGTCTCCACGCATAATGGTGGCATCAAAGTGATTTATTAAAGGCTTACCTTCATATTCCTGGTAAATATTCTTAAGCTCAAAAACAATATTACCAGTTCTGTCAGCCTCATTTATTTGCATAATAGCTCGACCCTGACGGTCGCGGCGAGCCTGTCTTATTCTACGACGTTCCTCAAGATCACGGACTCGCCCCTCATTACGAGCTAAGCGGGCCTTAACACCACGTCTTATCCAGGCCTCCTCCTCAGAGAGAATGCGATCAAATTCCTTATTTGCAAGATCCTCTAAACGAAAACGCTCATCACGCAGCTGTAAATATTTACTAAAACTTCCAGGATAAGAATAAAGCTTTCCGCGATCTAATTCGACGATACGAGTAGCACAATCATCAGCAAAGGTTCTATCATGTGTAACAAAAATAATAGTACCATCAAAGGAGTTTAAAACCTCCTCAAACCATGAAATAGTCTCAATATCAAGATGGTTAGTAGGCTCATCTAATAGTAAAAGCTGTGGCTGTGAAGCTAATACAGATGCCAAAGCGGCTTTGCGTCGCCAGCCTCCTGATAGCTCTGATAAAGGCAAAGATGGATCTAAGTTTATCTTATTTAAGATACGTCTTACTACCGCATCCTGTACCCAGCCATCATGCTTTTCAATAAAAGATGCCAGATATGTTTGACGATTTACATCCTCACATAATGCGTACTCAGCTAAAGCCTCACCTACTATAGGTACTCCCAAACAGGCCTGAGTATAGGCTGTACCTGTTTTATAAGCTGGGGGATCTTGCATAAGTCGACCAATTTTAAGGCCTGACTGTACAATTAGTCGACCTCCATCAAGCTCTCTTATACCCTCAATCACCTGAAGGAGGGTCGACTTACCTGTACCGTTGCGACCTACCAAACAAATACGTTCATGCTCCTCAACAGATAAATTAGCATCATCTAAAAGGATGTCATCTCCATAATTTAGATGCGCATTCATTAAAGTAATAAGGCTCATAGACTATAAATCCTTAACTCCATCTGGCCCCCAAACACGTACTTTTGCCTTAGGCTTTCTCTCAGCATCTAGATTAGATTTATTAAAAGCACTATTGCGACGAGGAAGCTTTCCATCTCTGTCAAAGTGATTATCATCTCTTGTAAAACGACGTCTTGGTCTATCAAAATCCCTATCTTGTCTATCCTGTTTTAACCCACGCTTTGATGAAACTTTATTATAAGAAGATTCACTTTCAGATAGATCTAAGTTTACAGACATGACCTTCTGCCATTTAGGCGCAAATTTCACCTCAACTATAGCCTCAGGCTGTTTTTCCTGTAAACTCTCTTTATAAATCAGGCTAAAGCAGGTATGAATCTTTTTATTGCGTGCAAAATCAAAAGGTAAGGTTTTATCTGAGATATTTGTAAACTCATAACCATAAGCCTTTACCCCATCTTCATCTAATTTAAAGTCACGACAATTTGTACAGAAGATAACCTCTCCCCCGTCCTTTAGATGACGTGTAAGGTTACCTAAAAGTTTCACATGATCACGTTTTACATCAAAATTTACAGCCATTCGCTTAGAATTTGAGAAAGTTGGTGGATCAAGATAAATTAAATCATACCGTCTGTTGTGATTAGTTGATAGATAGCTCAAGCAGTCAGCCTGTATAAACTCATGGTTTAGCCCCTTTAGATTATTTAATTCAAAATTCTCACGGCCCCAGGATAAATAGGTACGACTCATATCTACTGATACTGTAGATTTAGCCCCTCCGACTGCAGCTGCAACAGATGCTGTCGATGTATATGAGAAAAGATTTAAAAAATCCTTATCTTTTGCTTTCTGCCTTATGATTTCACGAATATTACGCGAGTCTAAAAATAGACCTGTATCTAAATAATCCTCAAGATTTACCTTAAATTTAAGGCCATTTTCATTAACTGTAATAAACTCGTTTTTAAGCTCTAAAGCCTTTTCATACTGAGAATTACCTGTTTTTACCTCGCGATTTTTTAAAATCACATCCTCGCCACGAGTTTTGGTAACACTAATGGTGGCACTTAGCATATCAAGGACATGACGGCGAGCTAAGACAGGATTTACAGACTTAGGTGGGGCATAAGCTGAGATAACGTAACGACCTGCATAATAGTCAATGGCGGCTGCATATTCTGGAATATCGGCATCATAAACACGATAACAGTCTATATTGGCTTTTTGGGCCCATTTACCTATCTTAGATAAATTCTTCTTTAAGCGATTTGCAAAGTCTTGAGCTATTATGATCTCGCCTGTGTCCTTTGCCACAGAATCTTCATCTTGTGATGTTTGTGCGTTTAATTTAAAAACTCTAAGCTGACAGGCAAGCTCTCCGTTGAAAAGTTTATAAATCTTATCTGCATGCAATCTAAGACAGGATAAAAGCTCAACTTCAGATGAGATAACCGCAGCCTTACCACCTTTAAAATTTTGCTTTAGCTTCTCTCCTAACAAAGTATATAAAGCGATTAACTCGTTAAAATTACCTAAGCGCTTGCCATAAGGAGGATTTGTAACAATAGTTACCTCCTCACCTTCTTTAAATGGATTTTTTAAATCTAAAAGATCAGCGTTATAGACCTCAATAAGTTCAGAAAATCCTGCTTTTTTGGCATTTTCCTGTGCAAAATGCACTACATTTGGATCACGATCAAAACCTACAATCTTATAGCCTTTCTCAAGAGCGTTTTTAAGGCCGTTTTTTGAACGTAATATGGCCTCAGATAAAATATCCTGCCAGGCCTTTTCATCAAAATTCTTTAATTTGAAAAAGCCATAAAAGCTACGCTTAATACCTGGGGCTCTATCAGTCAATAAAGAGGCAGCCTCAAGTAATAAAGTACCAGAACCACAAAGAGGATCGCAAAAACAGCCCTCTTTATAACCTGAACGTACCACCATAGCTGAGGCTAAATTCTCCTTTAAAGGAGCTGCACCTGTAGCTCTATGATACTCACGCTTTAACAGCGCCCGACCTGAAAGGTCAATATATATCGAAGCCTCGCCTTTATGCTCTAAATGACAATAAATACGAATATCAGGATCTACCTTATCAACATAAGGACGATGTCCATAAACCTTTTGCAGGCGATCGCATATAGCATCTTTAACCTTTTGGGCACCATATTGAGTATTACGGATAAAATCATTGCTACCGGAAAAATCTACAGCTATGGTATTGTCACTTGAAAACCAATTTTCCCAAGCAACACCGTTTGCGCCCATATAAAGCTCAGTATCAGTTTCAGAGAAAAAATCTGACATCTTAAGCATAAAACGTGAAGCAAAACGACTCCACAGACAGGCCTTCATACCATCTTGGAAATTACCGCAACAAGAAACACCCGCTACAGTTTCCTTAACCTCGTTAAAACCTAAAGATTTAAGTTCAGTAAATAACAATCCTTCAAGGCCTTTTGGGCAGGTGGCAAAAAATTTTAAAGACATCAATTATCTCCTAACAGAGCTTCTATCAAAGTTAACCCCATATTATAACCGACATAAAGCTATAGCCTTAGGATTTATCAAAATTTAGGCGTACAAAACCATGTTAGCTTGGTAATGATTTAATTTCTTATTAGAAAAGTGATTTTTAAATATTTTTTCTTATTTGTATGTCTTTAATTATAAAACTTTCGTACCTATGAGGCATAAGGCTAAATTAAAGGTAAAAGAGATATTTTTTATAATTTCCTATACGGTCAGATATTCTTTCAAGAGGGAATAAATCTCTTACAAAAGAGAAAATTAAAAAAGAAATTTTAGTCATTGAATGTAACTTTTTATCCTAAAAAAAACAAATGCTCTTATACCCTTAAGACCTTTTAGATCACAAGTTTTGAAAAATTTCTTTTATAATTTTTTTAGTGTTATGTAGATCGCCTTATCAAGAATTTTTTTTTGCTAATTTAGGAGTTTGTTACAAGAATTAACATAGATACCTTTGCATTATCAGAGGATAAAAAGGATTTAGTATGTACATATTAAAGGCATTTACATCTCCAAGTAAGATCATTCCCTTTTTAAGTATTCCTGTCTTACTTTCTTATCTAAAACTTGCCAAAAGAGATTTGGTAATTATCGAAAAGCGCATTTTAGAAGTATATAAAAAAGAATTCTCCAGCTGTCGTATCATTGTGCGTGAGGATTATGAAAGAGGACCTGTCACAGATACACTAATTCAATATATTACAAAAGACGCAGGGGCTGACTTCGATAGAGTTATAGGCATAGGCGGTGGTGGTACAATGGAGATAGCAAAGATTCTCTCCTTGCAGGATATTCTACCACTTGAGGCTTTATTTGAAGATAAAGACGTAGCTAAAAAAGCCAGTAAACTTATCTTAGTCCCAACAACCCCAGGTACAGGAACTGAGGCAACTCACTTCGTCTCGGTCTTA
>CALFLJ010000102.1 GCA_937880335.1 uncultured Succinatimonas sp. | reverse complement strand
GGGCTATTTTTTTCTTATTTATAAAAGCAAAATTTAGATTTTTAATATTTTGGTCTTAAAGGCGAGAAAATTTTATTTAATTGAAAGAAAAAGATATCCTTTATATGTTTTTATTTGAATATCTAAAATTAGTATTGGCTACGAATTTTTTTAATTAGTTAACTGTTTTTAGCCATTTTAAAATGATGTGCAAAAAATAGCCTAGGCTTAGATTTTTAGTAATATTGTAGAGTATTAAAATCTAGGGCTTAAGTCCTTGGATAATGTCAGAAATACAAATATTACTTGGATTTTTTTAATTTTATTATGGCAATTTCTGAAGGGGTGCAGATTCTAAAAGGAAAACCCATCCATTGCCTAGTTCCACTACTTACAAAAACCTGAGTGTCTCCTAATTGGTAAAGACCTTTGGTAAGACCTAAATTAGCATTGCCAACTAGCAGGTTTAAAATAGGAGCCTGACCTCCGTGTGTGTGACCTGAGAGCATTAAAGAGATTTTATCTTTTATAAAAAAAGCTTCAGTTGGCTGATGAGAAAGCATGATAATGGGGAGTTTTTTATCGGTATTTTCTAATGCTTTTTTAAAATCAGGCCCGTTTTGGTGAAATCTTGAGGCGTTCTTATCACTTATACCGGAGAGGTAAAATAGTTTTTGACCGTCGTTACTTGTAATCGTAGTGGAGGTGTTTTCTAAAAAAATCATGCCTTTTCCTAGAAATTCTATCCACTCTTTGTAACCTGAATAATATTCGTGATTTCCAGATACGGCATAAACTCCGTACTTTGCCTGAAGCTTAAAAAGCTCTTGAGCTTTTTCATAAAGCTCTAAAACCCCACCATCGACAAAATCTCCGGTAATTACAATTAAATCAGGATTTGTGCTGTTTGTGATTTTAACCCAATTTTGTACATCACTAAGACTTACAGCAGGTGAGATATGGAGATCACTTAGATGGGCTATGGTGAAATTTTCCGCCTTTTTAGGAAGATCTTTTAGATAAATTACTTTGTGAGTAACTATAGGAGCTAAAAAACCGTTTGTTGTTCCTATTAACGCTATTGTAAAACTTAAGCTAAAGAAGATTGCAGCTATAAAAGGTGATCTTGTGGAAATAAGGTTTATATGTAGCTTAAGCTTTATTGCCTTGTAGAATAAATTTATAAGATCACGGGCAAAAACACAAAAAAATAAAAAAATGCATATAAAGCTTAGGGTATTGGTAATAAAAGAAAATATTTTTCCTAAGTTAGGCTCATACAATTTTCCGCCTGTAAAAAAATAGACATAACCTTTTGAGGCAGAGATAATTAAAAAAAGTCCAAGCAAGAATTTTTTCTTAGATCCGATGTTTAAGGGAAGAACAAAACGCCATAAAAGAATTAGAGCTAAAAGAAAGGGGTAGCTATGAAATAATATTTTAAAGATCACTGTAAACACCGCATTAAAAATTTATTTTTGTAAAATTATACAGTAGTATTTTTTATTTTCTTGCTCAATTTAAGGTAAAAATTGCCTGTTTTATTTTAAATTCCTGAAATTATTGTAGTTTAAAAAGGAGCTTAGGCCGTGGCAGATTATAAACAATCACAATATTATATAGGTCTTATGTCAGGTACTAGCATTGATAGTCTAGATGGTTGTATTTGTGACTTTAATGGTGGTTACAAATTAGTCTCCACAGCAAGTTATACATGGCGCAAAGATGAGGCTGAGCTTTTACATAGTCTATGCACACCATCATATAATGAGCTTGAAAAAGCAGGTGAGGCTTCAAATTTAATTGCCAAGGCATCTTCTAAAGTAGTCTCCTCTCTTTTAGATAAGGCAAATCTTAAAAGTACAGATATTATTGCAATTGGCTCTCATGGTCAGACAGTGCGCCACTGCCCACAAAAGGGATTTTCCATTCAGCTTGATAATCCTGCCTTAACCGCTTTTTTAACAAATATTGATGTGGTATCTAATTTTAGAGCCTGTGACCTTGCACAGGGCGGGGAGGGAGCACCACTAACTCCAATATTTCATAAAAAACTGTTTTCATCTAAAGAACGTTGCCGTTTTGTTTTGAATTTAGGTGGAATCTCTAATCTTACAGTACTTGATACAAATGGTGAGATTATATGTGGATTTGATTGTGGACCTGCAAATACTTTAATTGATTTAGTTGCCCGTTCTTTAATTAATGAGAAATGTGATAAAGACGCAAAACATGCCTTTTTAGGAAAAGTCCGCCTTGAGTGGCTTGAGGATTTATTAAGTCATCCTTACTTAAAACTGGACCCTCCAAAATCTACAGGAAGAGAGACTTTTAATCAGGATTTTATAAGGGAATATTTACTTTTATGTAGTGCCTATCCTCAATATACAAATGATTTATTTGCTACTTTAAGTGAATATTCTGTACTTTGTGTAGTAAATGCCTTACGCAAGATAATGTATAAAAACTCATATTTAGATGGTGAACTTATCTTATGCGGTGGGGGAGCTCGTAATCCTTATTTTATAAAACGCTTTAATGAGCTTTTAAAGCCCTGTAATATTGAGGTTATGACTATGAATGATTTAGGAATTGAAGAAGACTACCTTGAGGCTATGTCATTTGCCTATTTTGCTAAAACCTCAATTGAGAATGAAAAACTTGATCTTAGGAGAGTGACCGGAGCTTGTGATCTTGAGATTATAGGCTCAATCAGTAAGGCAAATTACGGCTATCATTTTAGAACATCTAAAGTCTTATAAATTTTTAATTGAGTTTTGGTTTTTCTTTTGTATAAGTTTGTGGTATAAACAACAGATTGTTTTTTTTAGGCTTAAAAAAGCCCATTTATGCTAAGAGACGAGGAGAGAGTGTTCAATGGCTGATGTGGAAAGTGCTTTACGTGAAATAGCACGTGGAGCTCAAGAGATTATTCCAATAGATGAATTACGTAAAAAATTAGAAAGTGGCCGTCAACTTATCATTAAATTAGGTATGGATCCGACTGCTCCTGATATTCATTTAGGCCATACAGTAATTTTAAATAAATTACGTACTTTCCAGAAATTAGGACATAAGATTGTTTTAGTTATAGGTGATTTCACTGCAGCTATAGGTGATCCGTCAGGTAAAAATGCAACCCGCCCAGAATTGCCACGAGAGCAGATTTTATTAAATGCTAAGACCTATGCAGATCAGGCCTTTAAAATCCTAGATAAAGATTTAACTGAGATTCGTTATAACTCTGAGTGGTGTGAGAAATTAGGTGCTGCAGGTACCATTAAGTTAGCTTCAAAACTAACTGTAGCTCGTATGCTTGAGCGCGATGATTTTGCAAAGCGCTATGCATCAAATCAGCCTATTGCTATTCATGAGTTCCTCTACCCTCTATTTCAAGGTTACGATTCTGTTGCATTAAAATCTGATGTTGAATTAGGTGGAACCGATCAGAAATTTAATCTTTTAATGGGCCGTGAGTTACAAAAAGATGCTGGCATGGAGCCTCAATGCGTACTTATGATGCCTCTTTTAGTTGGATTAGATGGCGTAGTAAAGATGTCAAAATCTAAGCACAACTATATTGGTGTTACAGAAGAGCCTAAGGAAATGTTTGGCAAGATCATGTCCATTTCTGACGAGCTTATGTGGGATTACTACAATTTATTATCATTCAAGTCCCTAGAGGAGATCGAAGCCTTAAAGAATGCCTGCTTAAATGAGGGAAAGAATCCTCGTGATGCTAAGATTGAATTAGGTCGTGAGATCGTAGCTAGATATCATGGCGATGAAAAAGCTAATGAGGCTGTTGAGGGGTTCTTAAGTCAGTTTGCCAAGGGGGCATTACCTGAGGATATAAAGGAGCTGACTCTTGAAGTTCAGCCTTTGGCAAATTTATTGAAGAGCGCAGGTTTGTGTGCAACAACCTCCGAGGCTTTACGTATGATTAAACAAAATGCAGTAAAGTGTGATGGTAAGGTTGTATCTGATAAGGATTTTGCAATTGTAAGTGGCACAACTTGCATTTATCAGGTTGGTAAACGTCGTTTTGCTAAAATTACTATTGCCTAGGTGAGAGGTAAAAAAAATGACACAGGATGAGTTAAAGATTGAGGTTGCTAAAAAAGCATTAGAGTTTATTCCTAAAGATGGTGTTTTAGGTGTTGGTAGTGGCTCTACTGTAGCTAAATTTATTGAGCAAATTGGTTTAAATAAGATTAGCGTTAAAGCAGCTGTAAGTTCTTCAAATAAAACAACTGAACTTTTAGAAAAGGTTGGTGTTAAGGTAGTTGATCCTAATACAGTTGAGGAATACGATGTTTATATCGATGG
>CALFLJ010000101.1 GCA_937880335.1 uncultured Succinatimonas sp. | reverse complement strand
ATTAAATTGGCAAAACAAATCTTTAATCTTACTTATGTGAGAGCTTTGGATGTACTAATTTAAAAGAGTAATGGACTTTGTAACCTAAAATAACCACATATCGCAAATTTAAGGTTAAAATAGAGGGTTATTATCTCATCATTTTTGATGTCATATTTTTTTTTTATTAATAACCTCTTAACAAGAGTAATAACACACAATGTCAAATTCATACGACCTTCAAACTTTTCAAGGACTGATTCTTACCCTTCAGGATTACTGGATGCGTCACGGCTGCATGATTGCAGAACCATTTGATATGGAAGTTGGCGCTGGCACTTCGCATCCAATGACCTTCTTAAGATCACTTGGACCTGAGCCTATTAGTTGTGCTTACGTACAACCATCAAGAAGACCTACTGATGGTAGATATGGAGAAAATCCAAACAGATTACAACACTATTACCAATTTCAAGTAATTCTAAAACCATCACCAGATAATATTCAGGATCTATATTTAGGTTCATTAAAAGAACTTGGTTTTGATCCAACAGAGAATGACATTCGCTTTGTGGAAGACAATTGGGAAAATCCTACTTTAGGCGCCTGGGGGTTAGGTTGGGAGATATGGTTAAATGGGATGGAAGTATCTCAGTTTACTTATTTCCAACAAGTTGGAGGATTAGAGTGTTTTCCTGTAACAGGTGAACTTACATACGGGTTAGAACGTCTTGCAATGTATATACAGAAAAAAAAGACAGTTTATGATCTAATCTGGGCTCATACAGCTAACGGTGATGTTACATATGGTGACATCTTCCATCAAAATGAAGTTGAGCAATCAACATATAACTTTGAGCATGCTGACACAGAATTTCTATTTAATATGTTCGACAAGATGGAACAGGAAAGTACAAAACTACTAAAACTAGAAACGCCTCTTCCTCTACCAGCTTATGAGCGCATTTTAAAGGCCGCTCATTGCTTTAATTTATTAGATGCCAGACATGCTATTTCTGTAACAGAAAGACAGAGATTTATCCTTAGGATTAGGACTCTATCAAAAGCTGTTGCTGAAGCTTATTACAAGAGTAGAGAGAAACTTGGTTTCCCTATGTGTAACAAGAAATAAAGTACAACAAAAGTTTGGACTAAAACAAAATGAATTGCAAAAACTTACTAATAGAATTAGGCACCGAAGAGTTGCCTCCAAAATCATTAAGAAAGCTAGCTACATCACTACACGATGATTTTATAAAACAGCTTATAAATCATGGGTTAAAATTTAAAGAATCTAAGTGGTATGCAACCCCAAGAAGATTGGCTATTTATATCAAAGAGCTAGATGAAAAACAAGCTGATCGTACTATAGAAGTAAAAGGTCCAGCTATAAAAGTTGCATTTGACTCAGATGGTAATCCATCTAAAGCTGCCTTAGGTTGGGCAGCAGCTAACGGTATTGACATTGCAAAAGCAGATCGATTAAAGACTGAAAAAGGCGAGTGGCTGTATATAAAGAAAATTCAAGAAGGCTCTTATACTGCTAGTATAATTCCGGAGTTATTTCTTAACTCTTTAAAATCTTTACCAATACCAAGACTTATGCATTGGGGAGATAAACGCGACGAATTCGTTCGTCCTGTACATACACTATGTGTATTGTTTGGAAATGAGCTTATTGATTGTACAATACTCGGCATAAAGTCATCAAAGATATTAAATGGTCATAGATTCTTAGGACAGCAAAAAGTAACTGTTGAATCAGCAGATAGCTATGTGGAGACTTTGAAAAACCAAGGCTATGTTATTGCAGACTATGAAGAAAGAAAGGCTTCTATCATAAAACAGGTAAAAGCTATTGCTGATGCTAATAACGGAGTAGCAGATCTCGATGACGCTCTTGTTGAGGAAGTTACCTCTATTGTTGAAGCTCCACACATATTCCAAGCCAAATTTGAGGAACGTTTTCTAAAAGTACCTTCAGAAGCTTTAGTATACACAATGAAGGGAGACCAAAAATATTTTCCAATATATGATAAACATGGAAAATTACTACCTGTATTTGCGTTTGCAAGTAATATTAATCCAGCTAACGCAACTTCACTTATTTCAGGAAATGAAAGAGTTGTAAGGCCACGACTTTCTGATGCAGAATTTTTCTTCAATACAGATCGTAAACATAATTTAGAATATTTTTATAATAAATTAGAAAATATTATCTACCAGAAAGACATAGGTACTCTGGCATATAGAACTAGTGTCGTTGAAGAATTATCAGCCTATATTGCAGATACTATTAATGCTGATGTAGCAAAAGCCAGAAGAGCAGCTCATCTGGCAAAATGTGATTTAGCCACAACTATGGTAACTGAGTTTACAGATACACAGGGTATCATGGGAATGCATTATGCTGAATTAGATGGCGAATCTTCTGACGTTGCAGAAGCTATTTTTGAACAATACTGTCCTCGCTTTGCAGGAGATAAAGTACCAACTAAACCAGTACAAATTTCAGTATCAATCGCTGAGAAACTTGTAACACTAGTAAGTATATTTGGTATAAATATGTTACCCAAAGGAGATAAGGATCCTTTTGGTTTAAGACGTGCAGCTATTGGGTTAATCAGAATTATTATTGAAAATAATATAGATTTAAATATTGTTGATTCAATTTCAAAAGCAAGTAGTCTATTAAGTGATAAATTAAAAAACAAACAAACAATATCTGATGTGGTTGAATTTGTATACAACAGACTTAAGGCTTACTATCAGGACCAGTGTATTGAAACATCAATATTCTTAAGTGTATTAAGTGTCAAACCACAAAGCATTTTGGATTTTGATGCACGAGTAAAAGCGGTTAAAGCATTTAAGGATTTACCTCAAGCTGCAGACTTAGCTTCTGCTTATAAGCGTATAAGTAAAATATTAGCCAAATCAGAGGGGGATAGGGAGAGTGTTGATTCTGATATCCTAAAAGAAAATGCAGAAATAAAACTCAATGAACATGTAGAACAAGTCAAAACTAAAATTATTGATTTCTATAATAATGCTAATTATAAGGATGCTTTATCTACCTTAGCTGAATTAAAAGATGATGTTGATAATTTCTTCGAAAAAGTTATGGTTAATGTTGACAACACAGCAATAAAAGAAAATCGCTTAGCTCTCTTAAGAAAATTATCAAGTTTAATGTCTAACACTGCAGACATTTCTGTTTTATACTAAATAAGTTAACTGTTATACTAAAAGCGAGCAGAAAGCTCGCTTTTTTTTCATTTTGGATTATTATGCAAAAAAATATTATAGAAAGAATAAAAGTTGAATATGAAGATTTAACAAGATCGGAAAGAAGAGTAGCTAACTGTATTATAGACAATCCACAACTAGTTATATCTGAAAATATAGCCGAACTAGCAAATAGAGCTAAAGTTTCACAACCAACAGTGTTTAGGTTTTGCAAAAGATTTGGCTCAAAAGGGTTTCCTGATTTTAAATTTTTATTAAGCGCGATTGCTTTCGAAAATACTTCAAATAAATTCGATCTAACAGTTAATAATAATTCAGTTCTTACAAATACTCTTCAAAAAAATTTAAAAACAATTAATAAATTATCAGAATATATACAATCAGGATTATTTATAGAATTTGCAAGAAAACTTTACAATACAAACAGAGTTGTATTATTCACAAACAAAATTTCATGTATCGAAGCTTTGATTTTACAATCAACTTTGTTTAATCAAAACAAGTTGTGCGATATTTATAATACTAAGGAAAAATGCGAGCTTTGTATTGAATACCTTTCAAATAAAGACACAGCTGTTTTTTTCTTTTTTGATAACTACCAAGATGAACTTTGTTTATATAAATCTTTAAGTCAAAGAGGAATAGATGTTCTTTATGTAGGGAATACAAGAATAAATAAAGAAATTGAATATTTTAATTCACTAGAAATTGATTTAAAAAACATGGGGGCAAACTTTAACAATATAAAGATAGAAATTAGTTGTGTATTCTCACAACTACTAGATCATGCTTTCAACTTAATAAAAGAAGAAAATGGTTTAAACAAAGAAAAAAAATGTGAACAATGCAATGATGCTTTTATAACATATGACATTTAACTAAACATTCAGCATTTCACTACTTAAGAAGAATTATTTTCTCTTTTGCTATTTTTTAATAAGTCTAAACTAAAACTTTTAGTATTTAGTTATTTTAAGTTATTTAATACATAATTATTTTTTTAACTTGTAACCACTAAGCCCTCTTAACCCAAAATAATCTTTGCATTGCCATTAAAAGCAGCATTTAATGCCTCAAAAG
>CALFLJ010000100.1 GCA_937880335.1 uncultured Succinatimonas sp. | reverse complement strand
GGCTGCTCTGCTGAAAAAGAAACCTGGACTGTTACATGTCCTTGGGCTCCTTCTGGAGTTGCAGCTGTTGTAAGTCAAAAAGCTTCAACTTTATCTACCAAATACTCTGAGAATTATATTTTCGTATCTGAAGCTATAAAAGGTGACGCTGCCACCGTTAACACATGGGTATTAGACAAGAAAGCAAATGATCCTAATATGGTATTTGTTGGCGAAGGTCTTTTATCTATCACAGCCACCATCGATCCTAACAAGATGAAATTCACTGAAAAAGATTTTGCCTATGTTGAGAATCTATATTCTTCAATTTTTGTGCTTTCAGCTCAGTCAGGACTTGGCATCAACAATATTAAAGAATTACAAGACTATGTAAAAAATACAACTGATACTATCAACGTGGGTGTAAATGGTGCAACCTCATCTGAGGCTTTCTTAGCTGCAGCTCTTTTCTCGTCCATGGGAGCTGAAGGGAAATTAAAGCTCACCCCTTATACATCAGCTGCAGAGGCCGCTCAAGCTGTTGCACGTGGAGAGACCACCTTCGCAGTTTCTCACCAAAGTCAAATCTTAGAGGCATCTGAGCAAGGTACTGTTAAGGTTATTGCCGCCTTTGACGAAAAGCCAATTGCTCATGGACCTTTTGCAGGCGTTGAAGGTGTAGGTGCTTATGATTACCCATACTTTAGAAACCGTTGCCTAGTAATGGCACGTGCAGGCACTGATCCTAAAAAGGTTGCTGAACTTAAAGCTTTATATGACAAAATCTTAGCTGATCCTGAGGTTGTAAAGTGGATGCACGATACAATGTTACTTGAAATCGATCCTATGAATCAGCAGCAGGTTGATGAGCACGTTCAAAACGTAAAAGACATCATAAATAAATATAAAAACGTAATTTTATAATACTTCTCACCTCATATCTAAGGCAGGCCTCAAACCTGCCTTCTAAAGCAAAAAAAGATTTTTTTTACAATACTTTTACTTAAGGTAGGGCTGTTTATGCACGCAATTTTTAATGCTCTTGAGCAAAAAACTGATGCCATAGCCAAAAAACTTGAACAAAAGACTGTGACAATTCCCGTTGATTTGGTCACAGGCATATTAATGGCATTGTTTGCATTATTTATTCTTTTCAACATGGAAAGTGAGGTTCCTGTTGGTGATAATCACGTGGTAAACGGAAGAGCTTTTCCTACCTTACTTATGTGGGTAATGCTGTTTTGTTGCGCTATTTTGATTATCAAAGACGTAATAAAACTTATGCGTGGACAACAGATTGAATATAAGACCTTAAATATGTTAGTTGAGGTTAAGGCCATTATTATCTTTTCTATCCTCCTTTTATTTTTACTTTTATCCTCACTTACAGATTACTTCCTTTTAGGTTCAATTTTCTGTGTTTTAGGTTTCTTAGTTTACTTTAAATGCAAAAAACCTTCCTACTATATCATCGCGCTCTCATTAGCTATAGCAATTTGGGCTGCTTTTTACTTTGGTCTTAAAGTAAGATTTTAGGAGTAAGTCATGCTTGAGTATATTGCACCTGCTACAGCGTTTCTCTTTACGCTTGAAAATATTTTATGGATTAATTTAGGTGTATTCATTGGCGCAATCTTTGCCGCTATTCCAGGCCTTAGTGTTATTCTTTGCGTAATTTTATTCTTGCCTATTACATATCAACTAACAGCCATACCAGGGATGATGTTCCTTTTAGGTATTTATTGTGCTGGTGGTTACGCCGGATCAGTATCTGCAATTTTAATTAATACCCCAGGAACTCCCCACGCAGCAGCTACAATGCTTGATGGTTATCCTCTATCTAAAAAAGGAAGGACTCGCGTAGCTTTAAAGATTGCTCTTTATGCATCTACTTTCGGTGGTGACCTCAAGTTGCAAAAGTAGCATCTCAGCTAGGTACGGCAGAATACTTTATGGTTTGCCTCTTTGGTTTAACCATCATAGCCGGTGTATCAGGCAAAAGTATTATCAAAGGTGTTATCGCCGCATGCGTAGGACTTTTATTCTCCTGTGTAGGCTCTGACTCTATGACAGGTTACGATAGATTTACCTTTGGTGTAGATAGACTTTATCTTGGATTAGATTTAGCTGTATGTCTTATAGGTTTGTTTGCTTTAGTTGAAATTATCGGCAAATCAGAAGGATTTGTCTCACAAATAAAAGTATCCATGCGCAAAAAACTTGATGATGGAATTATCACAAAGGAAGAAAAGAAACGCATGATAAGACCTATATGCTTATCTTCAATTATAGGAGTGATAGTTGGAATTATTCCAGGCACAGGTGCCTCGGAGGCCTCTTGGATAAGTTATAGTCAGGCTAAAAACATGTCCAAACATAAAGAGGAATTTGGTCATGGTTCTGTTGAAGGTATTGCCGCTGCAGAATCTGCAAACAACGCTGTAACTGGTGCGACTTTAATACCTCTTCTAACCTTAGGCATTCCTGGTGACGGTACTGTTGCCATCATGCTATCTGCTCTTATGATAAACGGCCTAAATCCAGGTTTATCACTATTCACCACCGACGGCGATATTATGTACGCCATTATGCTAGGTCTTATTTTAGTAAACCTTTTTATGTTACTACAAGGCAGTCTCCTAACACGCCTATTTGCTAAGGTTCTAGCTATTCCACAGGAGATCCTAACTCCAATTATCGTTATATTCTGCTTTGCAGGTGCCTACAGTGTTAACAAGAACTACTTTGACGTTGATATTGCCTTAGCTTTCGGCGCTATGGCCTGGATCTTCCGTAGACTTGATCTGCCAGCTGTACCTATCTTATTGGGCCTGGTTTTAGGAAATATGACTGAAACTAATTTCAGACGCGCCCTTTTACTTTCAGATGGAGATCCTTCCATCTTCGTAAGTTCAGGTTACTGCATTGCCTTTATCGTTCTAATTGTGATTGCTCTTTGGGCAATTATCAAATCAAAAAAAGTCGAAATGAAAACCCAAAAAGTTGTTGAAAAAGCCATGTCTGAGGAATAACTAAATGAACTACAATATTTTATTCTACTTTACCGATCAGCAAAGACATGACACCTGTGGGTGCTTCGGTCAAAAACTAGATATAACACCAAACCTTGATGAACTTGCAAAAGAAGGTGTAGCTTTTGAAACAGCAATCTCCCCACAACCTGTTTGTGGTCCTTGCCGAGCTTTATTTCAAACAGGACAATATGCCACGACCACCGGTTGCTTTAGAAATAATAAAATGTTGCCTCTGGGCACCAAAACTTTAGCAAACTATCTTGAGGAGGCTGGGTACGAAACTGCGTATATCGGTAAATGGCATTTGGCCTCTGAGGGTGAATTAGAAGCAAAACCTTTAATTGATCATACTATAACTGCAATTCCTAAAGAATATAGAGGAGGATATACAGGTTTTTGGAGAGCATCTGATGTTTTAGAATTCACATCGCATGGCTATGATGGCTATATATTTGACGAGAATAATAAACGCTTGGATTTTAAGGGGTATCGTGCAGACTGTATAACTGATTTTGCATTAGAATTCTTTGATAAATATGATAGGAAAAAACCTTTCTTTATGACTATTTCTCAAATTGAGCCACATCATCAAAATGATCATAAACATTATGAAGGCCCAATTGGCTCTAAAGAAAAATTTAAGGATGTAGAACTACCATATGATCTAAAAGTTTTAGAAGGTAATGCGAAAGAGGAGTACCCTGACTATATAGGACAGTGTGCAGCTTTAGATAAAAACTTAGGAAGAATTGTTTCAAGGCTTAAGAAAGAAGGTCTTTATGATAATACTGTTATAATTTTCGCATCTGACCACGGCAGTCACTTTAAGACTCGTAACAAAGATGAGCACTTAAATGGCTACGATGATTACAAGAGAAGCTGTCATGATGCTGCAGTACATGTACCTTTAGTTATAGCAGGTGGTCCTTTTAAGGGAGGCTTAAAAATTAACGAGGTGGTAAGTACAGCTTCCTTACCAAAGACTATCTTAGCTTTAGCTGGTATAGATGTAGGTCAGAACATGATTGGCGAAAATTTACTAGATGTCGCCTTGCACAAAGATAAGAATAGAGCTCAGGAGGCTTTTATTCAGATATCCGAAAGTCGTTTAGGTCGTGCTATTCGTACCGATAAATACTGCTATGCAGTTTACGCTCCTAATATAGGGGGCGGTGATAAAGCATCATCTGACTACTATAAAGATGATTTCTTATATGATCTGCAAAATGATCCT
Organism: uncultured Succinatimonas sp.; assembly: GCA_937880335.1. Classification (GTDB taxonomy): domain Bacteria; phylum Pseudomonadota; class Gammaproteobacteria; order Enterobacterales; family Succinivibrionaceae; genus Succinivibrio. The sequence continues at coordinate 4,453 of CALFLJ010000100.1, read as the reverse complement.
TACGAGCTTTCCAATAAAATAAAAGACGACGCTTATTTAGAGATTAAACTAGCCTTAAGAAAACGTTTAAAAGAAATGATAGAAAAGGCTGAAAATATGCACGTTAGCATAGAAGATTAATTTTACTGAGGTTTACTCATGGCAAGACATGATACAAAAACACAAATGGTTTTTGATTATTTAGTTGGTTTTTTAGATAAAAACAAATTCTCATCAACCAATAAACTACCATCTGAGCTTTTTTTATCAAGAGAACTTGCCGTGAGTAGGTATACAGTAAGATCTGCTCTTGAAATACTGCAAAAAGACGGATTTATATACAAGATACAAGGAGCAGGAGCCTTTTTTAACAAGGATAAAATCCTAGATAAGGATAGCTATAAAATAATCAAAACCGATATTGATAAATTAAAAATAGCTTTAATTCTTCAAGGCCAGGATACCTTAGCTAATGCAGATCTAAAAAAAGGCGTTGAAAGTATTTTCTCAAAAGAAGAGGTAAATTTACGTGTATACATTACCGACAATAAGTTTGCCAATGAAAGAAAGTGCATTCAAACTTTGATGTATGAAGGATTCGATGGTTTTATTGTAGATGGAGTAAAAGCTTTTCTGCTAAACCCCAACCTAGGCTTATACAAAGAATGCTACGATAGATTGCATATTCCTGTAATTTTTTACAATAACTACTATAGAGAACTTAATTATCCAAAGGTTTTAACCGATGGTAGAGCTGCCGGTAATGCCATAACATCCTTACTTATAAAAAATGGCCACAAGAAAATTGGTGGTATATTCGTATGTGATAATTACCAGGCTGTAGAAAAATTCCATGGAATGTATGAGGCTTTGCAAAATTCAGGCATAAACCTTGTTGATAAGTATTTAAAATGGTGTGTATCAGATGATGCTCATGATGTAAGTTTTAAAAAGACTATTGAAAACTATCTTAGCAAAATTCCTAATGCTACTGCTATTTTGTGCTGTAACAGCATTATTTATAAATTAGTGAAGCAGGTTTTAAAATCACAAGGCCGTAAAATTCCTGATGATATTTCTTTAGTTGCATTAGATATGTCTTTGGAAGATCTAAAAAAAGATACTGTCACATGTACTACCAATCAAGGATTTGTGATTGGTCAGAAAGTTGCAAAAAACTTACTTCAGATGATAAAAAACAAAGATTTTAAAGACAAAGAACTTGAATATTCCTGTCTTTTAGAACCTCAATTACATATTGCTAAATCTATAAAAAAACTAGGATCATAATTTGAGTAACTTAAATGTACTTATAAAGCCAGCCTCATCCTTTTGTAATATGAGGTGTAAGTATTGCTTTTACTTTGATGAAATTGAAGGTCGTGATATTAAGAGCTTTGGTTTTATGCCAGATGAGGTTTTACATAACACAATATCCAAGGCTTTAGATGGTACATATTCTACAGTTACTTTCTTATTTCAGGGAGGAGAACCCACCCTCTGTGGCTTAGATTTTTTTAAAAAAGTTGTAACCTTAGAAAAACTTTATAACAAAAAAAATATTGTTATTAACAACTCCCTACAGACAAACGGCTATCGTATATCAAAAGAACTTCTTAACTTTTTTAAACAAGAAAATTTCCTTATAGGAATTTCTTTAGACGGCACTAAAGATATTCACAACAAATATCGTGGCAATAAATTAAGTGATAGCTTTGACTCTGTATATAACACTTTAAAATATGCCCAAAGCATAGGACTTTACTTTACGGTTCTCACTGTAGTCACAGATGATATAGTAGATAACCTAGATGAGGTTTATAACTTTTATAAAAAAGAAAACTTTTTAAACTTACACTTTATTCCTTGCCTAAAGCCTATTTACGATAGCTCTTACTGCGATGATTACTCGCTTAACTGTGATAAATATGAAAAATATCTTAAGAAAATTTTCAAACTATGGTTTGACGATATAAAAAAAGGATTTTATGTAAGCATAAGACATATAGATAATTACCTTATGCTACTTCTAAACAAACAATGTGAATCCTGTGCAATGCAAGGCAAATGCTCAGTTCAATATTTAGTTGAAGGTAATGGCAATGTCTATCCTTGTGACTTTTATGCTATGGATGAATACTACTTAGGTAACATAAAAGATTACAGTTTCAAACAACTTTCCAATACTGATACAGCTTTAAAATTTGTAAACGAATCCCTATTTATTCCAGAGAATTGTACAAAATGTAATGTTTATGAGTTCTGTCGTAATGGATGTAAAAGAGATAGATTTAAAGTAGGTGACAAATTTACGGAAAATATGTACTGTAAAGCTTACAAAAACTTTTTAGAGGAAAATCTTTCTAATATAAAACAAGCTCTAAGTCTTTTGATGCAAAGATAATCAAAATTTTCACATTTTTACTTATCTTCCATTAAGCTGTTTTTTGAAATTCCAGTAAATTTTATAGCAAATACAAGTAAGTTCGCCTCAGGGTAGACCTTAAGTTTTATGATGTACCCAAAATCCCAAGTAATAGGCTTTTTACTACCTCAAGAACCTTTTACCATTCTGCAGCACTTCTTAAATATTAAGAAATCTGCATAACTGCGTCCCACCAGGCCTGAAAATTTATAATGGTCCATTTAACTTTTTAAGTCATCTTTTATCACAATCTTTACAGGATTGGTGTGCTTAACTTCAACCTCTGCTCTTTCTTTAGCACGACATCTAAGAGTTTTTGAGCTTGCCCCCCTAAATTATGGGCTACCTGTTTCCAAGTGAGGATACAAGATGCAAAGTCCTCAATTTTATCCAGATCTAACTGCATCTTTGTTGCCATAATTCCCCCCCTATCAATTAAACTCATACTTTACAAATAAAAGAGGTAATTTATACTTTAAAATAAAAGGGCTGGTGGTATAGGTTGCTATAATGAATAAGGATGAAACGTAAAACAACGTAACCTGATGCTATTATAATAGTTGTTTCCTATATTTCTCTTTGCTCCGTCTTAGCGCCCTTTTGTTTATAATCTTTTATATACTGTCAATGACTTGCTAGTTTGTCATCAGAACAGCTCATCAAAATGCCGTAAAAACACCTGAAATAGTTCCAATATTTTCAATTTATCCTGCTTAAGATAATGGCAAAAATTAAAAGACCATTGTCATTAAACAGCCTATAAAACTGTCCTGGTATGGGGCACAATATTTTAAATTTACAGCCCACCTAATTTATTTGGCGAAGAGCCGTTTTTTCGGTACATTTAAGCGCATCATATGTGATCTGATGTGCTGAGTCTGACAAGCTATTTATCTGATTTAAATCACAATTTTTAAAAATAGTTTTATCTACTTGATATTATTGATAATTTTGTTGAGCAAAATAGAGACTATTGGTCTCTTTTTGGTATCTGGAAGATAATCTAATGTGTATGTATAAGATATGGTGCTGACTGCCGGAATCGAACCGGCGACCTACTGGTTACGAATCAGTTGCTCTACCTACTGAGCCAAGTCAGCACTAGCTTGGTATTCTATCAAATAAATAATGCATTTCAAGTTTATATTTTGCACAAAAAATCACCTCATCATCTTTAATATATTTATTTTAAGTAATAAAAAAAATAACTTATAAAATTTCACAAAAACTTAATATAGTATAATTTTATAAATATCATTTAATTTTGGGGTTTTTATGGAAGGATATCGTCCCATCCTCTATTCAATTTCTCTCTTAGTAGCTTGGTGGACTCATGCATCATTGTCATTTCCAAGCATAACATCTGATCCTCTACGATTTATTTTTCTTATGCTAAGTACAGCATGGATGTTTTATTTTGTAATAACATCACATAAACAAAAGCACTACCTAAAGGCAGGTTTTGTTGCTTGTTACAGCTTGCTTCCTTGGGCAATGTTTTTACAATTATGTTTTATATCAGATGCACCTGGCTTAAAACATGCCTTAGTAATTTATAACCTGTTTCGTTATCTGCTAATTCTTTTAAACTTTATAATTTTTACAAAATTATTTTTTAAGGCAGTATCAGATTTATAAATCTTAATATTCAAACACTTATGCAAAAAAAATCATACTCTGAAAATTCTTTAATTTTTTCTTTTGGCTAATATCTGCCCAAATTGAACTTAAGGTATAAAACAAAGTTTTCATAATATGCCCCATCTCAAACATGGAGCATATTTATGTCTTTTGCAAATTATTCTTTTAACTTAAAAGCCTTAATCCTAAGCTTAGGCTTACCAATTTTATCTTTAAGTGTAAACGCATCTCCTTTATTAAATTCTGTTGTAGTTCACTCAAAAGCTTATCAAAACAATCCTGAACTTCAGGCTCTATTAAGGCCATATTTAGGGCAGGAAATAAATGCCAAACTTCTGCAAAATATTCTAGATGAGGTGAGCCACTATTATCAGGAAAAAGGGTTTTATTCATCACAAGCATACTATC
>CALFLJ010000099.1 GCA_937880335.1 uncultured Succinatimonas sp. | reverse complement strand
AAGTTCAACATTCTAGCCTCTGTAATCAAATCTATTTGCTATTCCCTGAGCTAGATAAAATTTTTTGTAGCGAAAATATCTTAAATAAATCTTGCGAAGGAGCAGGTCATTTTTGGCCATTAAATGCAAAAAGAAAAAACCTGTAATAAATGATATAAGACCTAATAAACAGGATTTGAGGTTTAACGTGCTTAAGCTTATGGTTAAGGTTATGAAGACTAAGAACATAGTAAGCTCACGATCACAGCCTAAAAAAGACTGTGATCTTAATAAAGACTGATGTATGGGACGTTTTTCTAACATATTTATTTTTAGCAAAGTTCAGTATCTGAGTCTCTATAACCTAAAAAGCGATTTAGATCCTGATTGAACACTTCATCTGAAATTTTTGAGTAATTGTTTTTATTTATATTCCTATGTGTGTGTTCATACTTTTGGGAATGACTTACTACAGCTCCATTGAAAAAATTAGAGATTAATCCATTAGCTCCTATAAGCATGGTCATTACTAGAATGATGTAGATGAATGAGCGCATAAAATGCCCAATTTCACCTCCAGTAAAAATCAATGTAGCTCCACACGAGAAAATACCTATTAGAGCAATTGAAAAAGCTGCAGGTCCTGAAAGAGAGTTTGAAAGAATTTTAAGCCAGCTTTCATAGGGGAGACTTTGTGTTGTCGATACATCAGATGCATATGCAAAGTTCATAGCGCTTGCTGCATATAAAAAAATAACTGGTTTTAATTTTGTAAATATCATAAAAAATCCTATAGAACAGAAAATATAAAATTTTGCCCGTCAAAGCCTTCGACCTTTGCTATAGTTTCGATGTGACGATAGGGATTATTTTTAAGTAAAATAACCAAATCTAAGGCCTCTGCTATGGTAGGTTCAATAAATTTAGGACATGAAGGATGACGGCTTATCAAAAGACTTAAACGTTTTAGGCTCTGTGAGATGCTTCCTGCATGTATAGATGCTATACCGCCCTGATGTCCTGTGCTTAGAGCATCAATTAAATAAAGTGCTTCCGCTCCTCTAACCTCACCTATAACTAAGCGATCTGGGCGCATGCGGAGGGTTGAGCGTAATAAATCACACATTGAGGCTTTGTTATTTGACAGAAGACTTACCTGATTTTTTAAATTCAAATTAAGTTCTCTTGTGTCTTCAATTAAGATCACTCTTTCTTTAGGATTTAAGGTACTTAATTCATTTAAAAGGGCATTTATCAGAGTAGTTTTGCCACAGCCTGTAGCACCTGCAATAAGTAAGGATTGCCTGGAAGTTAGGGCAAAGGTTAATAATTGCAATTGTTTTTTGTTGAGTAAACCTTCATCTAACAGATCAGCTAATGAACTATTTTGAGAATTATGCTTACGTATACAAAAACAGGGTGCTTTAGTTAAAGGCGGTAAAAGAGCCTCAAAGCGAGATCCATCATAGGGTAATTCACCGCTTACAATCGGTCGATCTCTATCTAGATCCTGATTTAAAATGCTTGCAGCAGTACGGATTAAGGTTATAGACTGACTTACATCCATAAAACCAGCCTCACGCATACCTTCTTTGAATATCTCAAAAAATAGTTTGCCATCTGGATTTAACATGATTTCATTTACATTAGGATCAACTAAGGCATCACTAAGTTTAGGTCCTAAAGCCTGTGTCAATCTATGTGCGTTACGTCTTAAATTAAGATCTTCACTCATCATTCCCTCCTTGACTTTCATTGTAAAGACAGAATTTTCTTACAAAGAATAAAATCAGCTAAGAAAAAGCCAAAAAGGGGAAATTTTAAGATTAACTATTTGATAAAAATATATTTTAGTAGTAATAGATGTTTTAGATAAATCTTAAGCTTCGTGATTTTTATAAAATATTTCTATACTTTCATCACAGAGTTAACTAATTTATAAATAAAGTTTTTTTATAAATTTTAGATTTTAATAATGTCTTTGTATAAAGTTAAATAGCTATCAGTTTTTTAGGCAGGAGGAGCTTTTATAGAAAAGTCTTAGTTTTTTTACCACATATTTTTTGCTTAATATCTTGCCTTGTAAATGAGATCAAAGCTAAGTCAGATAATGATAAAAAAAATAAAATTAACGATGTTTTAAATTTCTATCACGCTATGCAAGCATTAAATGAAAAAAATCCCTGGTGAA
>CALFLJ010000098.1 GCA_937880335.1 uncultured Succinatimonas sp. | reverse complement strand
TTGGTGTGTTTTGTCATTTTTCTCTCCTAATGATCATGGTGAAGATCCTGTGATCGTTCTAGATCGATTTTTAGCTTTATCAAATTTGTAGAAAATACCTTAATAAAAGTGCCAACCCCCTAGATGGTATAATTACTTTTAAGCAATAGAGATATAAGGTTTTTTATGGATTTTGACGAGCTAAATAAACAGATTGAAAATATCACAGAGGAGCTTAAATCAAGGTGTTCCCCTGAGACTTCTGTACTCGTTGAAAGCCTGTCTTTTATGCTCAATATGATGCTAAAAATGCAGCAAGCGTCGCTTTCAGAACAGTTAACAAATCAGACAAAACAAAATGAGCATCTGTCGAAACAGTTAGAAATTCAAATTAAGCAAAATGAACGACTTGTATCAACTATAGATGAGCTACAACTTACCATAAAGGACTTGAAGAGACAGTTAGGATAAAACTCAAAGAATAGTTCAAAACCACCCTCAAAAGATGGTTTTAACAGACCATCAAGAAATAAAAGTCTTAGGGAAAAAACAGGGAAAAAGACAGGTGGACAAAAAGGTCACAAAGGTATCAGTATGAGAATTCCTCATGAAGCTGATGAGGTGCAAAAACATATTTAAGATAAGTGTAAGTTTTGTCCAAACTTAAGTAACTGCGTATCCTTAGGAAATGTATTTAAATGTGGTGAGTCAAGATATGTAGTAGAGGCGGTTGTAAATACACACGTAATAGAGGATCAATCCTTAAAGGCAGTGGCATGTCCTTTAGGAGATAAAAAGCTTAAAGGAGAATTTCCAGAAGATGTAAAGGCTTATGTTCAATACGGAAAAAGCTTTACAGTTTTAGCAGGTATTTTGAATACTACAGGAGCTGTAAGCATAAGTAGGATACATGAGCTTTTAGGAGATTTATTTGGGGTAAGCATATCTCAAGGCACAATCATATCAATGGTAGAAACATGTGCCAAAAGAGTAAGCTCTATAATGGAAGCTATAAAGCAGCATCTAATATCGTCAGAAGTGGTAAATTTTGATGAAACAGGAGTCAGAGCTTTAGGCTCATTATATTGGGTTCACAATGCATCAAACAGAGAATTTACATATCAGAGCATAGATAAGAAAAGAGGCCTTGAGGGTATAAAGTCAAATAAGGTTTCAGTCGACTTTAAAGGTATAGCTGTTCATGACTGCTGGGCTTCATATTGGAAGTTAGAAAATATAAAAGAACATTCTGTATGTTGTGTACATCTATTAAGAGAGCTTAATGGTGTAATAGAAAACGAAAAAGACCAGATTTGGGCTTCTAGATTTAAACAGCTGCTTACAACGATGAAAAATATAAAAGATACGGCAATAAAAAGAGGAGAAAATAATATAGAAAAACATACATTAGAGAGCATAGATAAAGAATATGATTTGATAATGAGTTTAGCAAATTCTGAATTTCCTCCACCTCAGGAAAATATAAAAAAAAAAGACGTGGACGGATAAGGAAAGGAAAAACTAGGGCTTTAATTGAACGACTAATTAAGTTCAAAAAAGCAGTATGCCTCTTTTTAACTAAATTTGATGTACCGTATGATAATAATCAAGCGGAACGAGACATTCGCAATGTAAAAACAAAAATAAAAGTTTCCGGATGTTTTCGGAGCAAGGAAGGTGCTCAGAATTACCTTACAATAATGTCATTTATAAGCACTGCCATTAAGCACGGCATAAAAGCTTTTGAGGCATTAAATGCTGCTTTTAATGGCAATGCTGAGATTGTTTTAGGTTAATGGTTCTGAGTAGTTACTAAATTTTTTTTTATATAATTGTTCCACGTGGAACATCATATACACAAAACCTGTGATGTATATTCTTAATCTATAATTTTTTAATTTCAAATAAACTGTTTTTTTTATGTAATTATTCCACG
>CALFLJ010000097.1 GCA_937880335.1 uncultured Succinatimonas sp. | reverse complement strand
ATTTTTTAACTCTTCAAGATTTAATTTACCCTCACCAACTATAAAACTAAATAGTAAATTTGGCTTTAAATTATTCTTTTTAGGTTCAATATTTTTTAGTCGTGAGATTATGAGCTTAACCGCTTCTACACTTATGATTTCAAGTCGTAAAGGCAGATCATATTTTTCTGTCTTCAAAATAAAGTCTAAAGAAAATGAAGCATTAAAATCATCAAAAGGTTCTTTTAAGGATATTTTTGAATCTATGAGCTCCTCAAGTTTTGTTATTTTCTCGCTTAAAATCAGCATACTTGCAACTTCAGTGAGTTCATATGGAAGGTCTTTGTAGTTAAGATCCTTTAGAAGCTCATTATCACTTAATATTATGTCATCGCCAATTAAAAGATTAAAAGGAATAGCTGCTAAAACTGCACCTAATTTTATTTTGCATTGGAAATCTTTATGGCCAAATGGGCATAATTCAAGTTCACTCTCCTCACTTATAATTCTATTTATTCTGTTTATAAGTACAGCTTTTTCTACTTTTAGCTCATCAAACTTAATATTACTTACAGGCATTGTATCGGTCATAGGCCCTCTTTAAACTTTATAATGCTCTGATTCTTTAGTTTTATCAAAATCTTCATTAAAAACAACTTCAACCCTAACAGGATTGTCTTCTTTATCATTAAGTTGTTTTTCCAAAATAGCCTTAGAGCTTAAAAGTTTTTGATACGAGTTATTGTCTGATGAGCTGATATTAACAAAGAGCATTCCGTTAAGGTCACGATTTATCGATATTTCAGTTTGTTTTAGGATAGAACTATCGTTTAATAAAAGTTTTACCTCAACTGAACCATCAAGTTTTTTGTCGCTTACTAAAATTCTTTCTAATAAATCATCAGCAATTTTTTGTGCAGAAGATAAATCCTGCTGAGATATTTTGCTGGGCTTTTCTATTTTTTCTTGAGGTTCTTTACCTTGAATTAAAGCGGAGAAAATTGAAGATAATTCAAAACTATCGTCAGTCTTTTGACCTTGCATTTTCTGCTCTAAATTATTTTCATCAAAAGAGTGATCATTATTTTCATCTTTTCTCATAAGACGAGAAAACTTGTCTACGTCATCTATGTTTGCTTTGAGATCTTTTGATGTAATAGATTTTTCGTTTTCACTAGAGCTTTGGATCTGTTCACTTAAGTTAAATTTAACTGACATAAATCCTCCACAGTTTAAAAAGTAAAATTGTTTTTAACTTAAAAAAAATTAATAGTTTTATAATTTTTTCAGCTATATTATAAAATTTAATTATAGATACTTTTATATAATTAAAACAGATCTTATGAAATTAAAGAACGTTAAATTTCACAAACTATCCAAAAAACTTGAATTTACTAAAAGTGTTTAAAGAGCAGAAATTTGCTAAAAATATTTTAGGTAGTTACACTTATAAAAAATGCCTTTAAGAGAGATTAAAAATGCAACCTGCAGTGATAGAACTTATAAGTCAGGGAATGTATCTTATTTTGCTCCTGTCTTTGCCTCCTATTTTAGTAGCCTCAGTGGTAGGTATATTACTAAGCTTGATTCAAGCTATAACTCAGTTACAGGAGCAGACTTTATCTTTTGGCATTAAGCTTATTGCTGTTTCAATAACTTTATTTTTATCCGGGAGTTGGTTAAGTGCTCAACTCCTTGAGTTTAGTAAGGCTATCTTTGATCGTTTTTATTTATTGCAATGAGTGAATTTTGGCAAAGCATTTTAAATGATAAGGTAGTTTTAGCTAATATCTTAGCATTAGGCTTGGGTCTTATAAGACTTATAGCATTGTTGTCATTTGCACCTTTTTTTGGTCCTGCTATAAATATGCCGGTTCGTTTTTCACTGGCTATAGCATTGTACTTTCCTTTACATCCTTTTTTAGTAAATATTATTGAGACTCAGAATCTTTTAGCACATTTTGATGTTTTATACCTTTTTGCATTGAGTGTTAAGGAAACAATATTAGGTATGCTCCTAGGCTTACTTTCAGGATTAGTCTTTTATGCAGCCCTTTCAGCAGGCCTTATTGTTGATAATCAAAGAGGAGCATCACAGGCTATAGGAAGCGAGATAATGTCAGGAGATGAGGTCTCACCATTTGGAGAAGTTTTATTTCTTTCAATGGTTACACTCTTTTTTGCATCAGGTGCTGTGCTAGGATTTTTAGCCATTCTTTATCAAGGTTATTTAATGTGGCCTGTCTTTGAATTCCTTCCAAGTTTAAGTTCTGCAAATATTGCAGTCTTTTTTAGTCGTGAGGTTAATTCTTTTCTTACTACAGCACTTTTAGTCTGTGGTCCTTTTATTTTAGTATCTCTTTTAACTGATGTTTCTTTAGGTATTATTAACCGATTTGCTCCGCAGCTTAATGTTTATATTTTATCGATGCCGATTAAATCTGGATTGTGTGCTTTCTTAATAGTGTTTTTTGTACTCCCTTATTTTGATATAAGTTTATGGCTTTTAGCTAAATCATCTGACACTCTAAACTATTTCTTGAGTTTCTTATCAGGGGTAATTTAAGAAAGAATAAAACCTGAGGCTCGATATTCCAAAATTTCCTGAATATTATCTTTTATAAGGTTATAGCTTCCATATTCAAGTAAAAGATCACAGGCTGAAGCTTCTTTTATTTCTTTAAGCTTAACAGACATCATTTTTTCTATAGTTGAAATATCTAATTTTTTACAGAAAAGATCTAAAAGGCTTATAGGATGAACCTCATTTAGCTTGTCTAACACAGTATTTTGATTACAGTTATCCTCTCTTATATAAAAGGGCAGGGGCATACTTGATACCATTGTTAATTTTTGTTTTGCTGCTATAAAGCTAAAATCAATTCCTGCCTTTAAGAAAGCTTTTATGGTAGCTTGTACCATTGCCTCAAAATAAGTTCGCATGAATATCCCTCCTGTTAAAGAGAGATTATGAGTAAATGCAATATTACTCTGTAATACATATATTCCTGGAATTATATCTCCTGAAATTAAAAGTGAATTGATTTCTTCCCTTTGGAGTTTAAAGAAAAGCCTTTCTCCTTTTAAGTAATAATCATTATTGTCTTTCTTTAATAACCTCAAGGGGCTTTTCCGACCTGTTTCAGAAATTTCAAAGAATAAAATCGATCCCATGCTTTTATAGCTTGTGCCGGTTTTAAAGTGTATTAAATCCTCAGACCAACAACCTGAGACATTGCATAATGAAAATAAGATCTGCTCAAGGACATTTTTATTATCTATAAGCTTCGATATAAAACTATGATCATCTTTGAGGTCATCAGTTAAAAGCTCTGTGCCAATTTTGTCTATATCTAAAAAGATTGCCTTAGTTTCAGGTTCTGATGGCATAAAGTAACTATATGCTGCACTGTTGAAGATTGAGCTTGAGTAAATTAACTCCCTCTGATTAAAGCTGCGAAAGACAGGGCTAAGTTTTTTTAAAGCTGCAATCTCTTTATTAGAGAATCCTTTTTCTTGAGCAGATTTGAGCACTTTTAGGAATTTCTCATTGTCTAATTTAGGTAAATTATTTAAAAGTACATCACGATATTTACTAGAATAAAGACAAGCTTTTTTTCTTTTAAAGTTATCTGAGAGTTGAGATGAGATAAAACCTGTAGGCAAGGTAGGATTTTGTGCTCCTATAGAGGTACAGGCAAAGATGGGATGAATATTTTTTTCAGTAAGTATTTCATAAGCTAAAGCACACAGTGTTGAAGATATCAGTTGAGGGTGGTTTTCAAAACCTCCGTGGTTTGCAAAGTATGCACAATATCCTTTTTCCAAGGTTTGTTTTAGTTTCTGCGCGATACTGTATCCATAGACATTTTGGGTATAACTTACGCACTTTAAAATAAATTCATCAGAGGGACATAAAGTTGTTTGCTTGAAATTTCTTTGAACCTCGCAAAGAGATAGTTCCCCATATTTTTCAAAATAGTCATTAAACCAGGGAAAAATCTTATTGACTGTATCACATAGCATTTTTATTTTCCTTTTGACTTAGGTAGAAGAAAACAGCCAAAATCATGCAGCTTATGCTTATAAAGGCGAATGCTTTTGGTCCAAAAGCTACCATGCAAAGAGAGATAATCAAGGGACCTAAAATTTGTCCTATTCTTACAAACAGATCTAAGACCATAACGGCATTTTTAGATCCTATTTTCTCTGATGCTTTTAGTTGCGAAATAAGTAATGGTTGGCCACTTTCATTTATAGCTGAGCTAAATCCCAGGCAAGACATTGCAAGAGCAGTAGCTAGTAAGGGCCATGGAATTATGAAACATAAAGGAGCTAATGACGAGATAAATAGCCCCCCTAGTAAGGGGCGATACTTGACTTTAACCTTATCAAGGTAAGATCCACATATAGGGGAGAGAATAATTACAATTAATGTGTAAAGAATATTGAGCTCACCCATAGCCGAGGCGCCATAGCCATTTTGATTTAATATAACCGGCGTAAAAAAGTTAAACATGCCAATTGCAATTGCTCCGTATGGGAGAACTTGGAATATCAAAAGACCTAAAATTTGCTTTTGTAAAATAAAACTTGAGATTTCTTTAAATCTAGGGGGATTTTCTTTAACAAAAGCTAAATCATGACTTGTTTTCTTATTGATTTCATATTTTGCTGAAAGATAAAAAATTAATGATAAATACAAGCATAATAAGACAAAAGAAATTAAAAAGACTGCTCTGTAACCGAACATATCAGCTAAGATACCGCCTGTGGCACAACTACATAATGATCCTGCAAATAAGCCTGATATAAGATTTGAGAAACTGCTTCCTTTATTGTTCGGGGTGGCATAGTGAATTACAAAAAGTTGTAGACTTATGATAAATGAGCTATAGCCAAGACCATAAAGAGCACGAGAGAAGAGGAAGAATTCTGCATTTGGTGCGGAAAATGAAAGCCCCATTGAAATAATGAGTAAAAGAACAGCTACATATAAAATTTGTTTCCAGTTATATTTTTGCCCTTTAAAAGTAATAAATAGAGAGGACAAAAAAATCGCAAACATGTCTATACTCACAGGAAGCGACATATAAACACTTGATGGTAGCCCCCATAAAGGAATAGGTGAGATCTCGTTTATATAAAGTGGGACAATACTTATAGGAAGATAAAGAGATAACACTCCTAAATAAGCTAAAGGTCTTACTAATTCTACTTTAAACAATTTTTTTTCTTCGTAAGGATCTTTCTTAATTAAGCTTTCCTGTAAATTGGATAATTCGTAAGCTATTAAGCTTGAAATAAGAACCATAGTAAACATGTCAAAAGCATATTTTAATATAATCTTTAGAAGTGATATGCGATCTAGTAAAACTAGTACATAACCTATGGTTCTGTCGTTTGCTTTAATTTCCTGTATAGAGTTTTGTTCAAATTGTTTGTTATTGCCTGCAATAAGATTTTTATTTTCATCAAAAATACTTAGTGAACCTATGTTTTTTAAAGATGATTGAAAAGTTGTTAAAGTATGATCGAGCTTAGTTATGTTTTTTAGTTCTATGCCAAGTGAGGTGATGCGAGATAGTTCCTGGCATAAAGACTTGCCAGAGCTAATCTCTAGATTGTTTATATAGGCCTTACCTAAAGAATAACTTGGAATGGCCAAGGTTGTAATTGATATTATTTGCGCTAAAGTTAGAGGCAAGATAAAACTTTTAAACTTGGATAAAGTTTTGTGTCTTGAATTTAAAATGGCACTGTATATTAAAAATCCTAATAAACTTAATACAATCAAAAAGACTTTTACAAGATAATCTTTTATTTCATATAAAGAGCTTTCATCTTTTAGTTTGATAGTTGTGAGCACATATCCCTTTAGTTCCTCTTTTTCCCCAAAAAAAGGGACTGTTGTATAACTTATATCATCTTCTTTATAAATCTTATCTTTGATCTTATCTTTGCTAAAGTACTTAATATTAGTGTTTTTTTCGTAGATTTTTTTATTGTCGAATTTAAAAACCGCAGCTCCTAAAGCTCCAGAGCTTGTTAGCATATTATCTATTTCATAAGGTAATTTACTATAACGGTCAACACTGCGTCCTAATTTTTCAATGAGACTTAGCTTTAAAGCTGTTTTTTGTGAGGATAGTGTGACTGTGTCCTGTATAGCCGAATTTAGAAAACCGTTTATACATGATAAGGATAAAAGAAGCAGTATAAGTTCACTTAAGGCTAAAATAGCTAATGAATATAATGTTCTAAGATTGAAAATTTTAGGCAATATCATGATCTAGTTTCGTATATGTCTTAAATTGATTAGTTTTTTTATTAAAAAACCGCTAATATTATTTATATGTAGCTGATAATAACACACAAACGAAAGAGCTCTTTTATGTTTAAGAAAATTGTGATTGGAATGGTACTTTGTTTAGCAATGAACTTTTATGCTAATGCAAATGACAATACAAATAAAATCTGTCCTCTCGGGAAAAGCTATCGTGTTGCTATTGCTCAAGGTGGAAGCTATACAGATTTTCAGCGTGTTTTTAAACATATGGTGAAAAACCTAATGCTAAAAGGCATGATTAAGGAGAAGGAATTACCGGCTGATTATCTTTTTGATGAGGGCGATAATTATCAAAATCTAGTCTCTTTATCTTCAGGAAGTTGCATTCAATTTGTAAAAGATGGTTTATATAATGCTAAATGGAAGGCGCCTTTACGCCATCAAATAAAAGAAGAGCTTACAGAGAGAATCCTAAAGAAAAAAGATATTGATATGTTGTGGGCTTTTGGTACCAATGCAGGTCTTGATTTTGCAAAAAGCGAGTTAAATATACCTGTATTGGTAATAACACCATCAGATCCAGAGGGGGCTGGGATTATTGGTAAAGGTGAATACTCAAATAAAGAAAATATTCATGTACAAAAAGAAATAGGTCGCTTTGCATCTGAGCTCCGCATGTTTAGAAATATTTTTAATTTCAGGACACTAGGTACTTTAGTTGATGACGAGGGGGCAAATCAAAATGCTCAGGCTTACGATGTTATAAAAAACTTTGCCCATGAAAATAATATAAAGCTTAAAGTTTGTAAAGGTGATATAACATCAGAGAATTTAGATAAAGCCCGTTTAGAGTACTCTCGCTGTATTTTAGAACTTGCTCAGGATAAAGATGTGGAAGCTGTTTATCTTACAGTAAGTAAAGGTCCTGATATGAATTCTTTTTTTAAACAGATTAGACCACTTATAGAAAATAAGATTCCAACCTTTTCCCAAAGTGGAATTTATGAGGTTAAGCAAGGTAGCCTTATGGCTTTATCTGAGGATGACATGGCTGAGTCAGGTCAGTTTGAGGCTAATGTTGTTTTAGAAATTCTAGAAGGTAAAAAACCTCATGAGATCTCACAATACTATAATTCCCCATTAACATTAGCTATAAATTTAAAAACAGCAAGCCTTTTAGATTGGAAACCTCCTTTTGAGATTTTAGTCGCTGTTGATACTGTTTTTCAGAACATTGAAACAGTAAGTTACGACAATTAGCTTATGCAAAATAATTTTTTTACCTTGTCTAACTTGTTTAGTTTTTTATAAAGAGAAATTATCTTCTTTACGTGACTCTTAATATATAAGTTTGTATTGAATAGCATTTTTCAAAAATACATTTAGCATTTTGATATTTTTTTTACATAAAAAAATAAACAATTTCAATATTCACATTGAATTGCAATGTAAAGATAAGTCTATTTAATTGAAGTTAAATGCTAATACACGAATTATTACAATGATCGTAATAAGAATTTATAAAGCAGTAAGCTAAGAGAGTAGTTTGACGGTATATAGCGCAAGGATGCAAATTATATAAGTATAGAATTGAAAAAATCGTAATGCATAAAAATACTATATGTTTAGGTACAAGTTAGACATAAGGTGTATACCTTAAAATTTCTAAGGGTAACGGGGAATTAAGAAATTTTTGAATATATAGTACTTAAGAATATCCCAAACCTTAAAATTAAATTTTTATACAGCTTAAATGAATCTATAAATGGCATATAACATAAGAAAGATAAAATAAAAAATGTTAAAACAGCGTGAGTGAAACTTATAAACTCTCCCTATAAACCTCCAAATTATATTTAAAACAAAAACTTACGTATTGCTACAGCATTAAATTATTTGAATATAATTTTTTCAAATGTAAAACTAGATGTTTTGAAAGATTGTTTTTTTTTTAGTTTAATTCACGTGATTTTATTTTTATAAAATAGATAAGTTTAAGAAAAAGTTTTAAAATTCTTTGCTTTATAGAATACACGTTATGAAGATTTAAAAATTTTAGTCTTAAAAAGGACTTGTTTATGTATAAGGCAATTTTGGTTTTGCATGTGGCAATTTTTCTTGCCGGATTCACTGGTGTTTTTGGGCGTTTAATAAGCCTGGATGCTTACATGCTTGTTTTTATGAGAATGTCTTTTGCCTTTGTTTTTTTATGTTTGTTTATGTATTTTTTTTCACCTCTAAAGAAATTACCTAAGCATGCTATTTTTTCGGCCTTTGTAACAGGCTCTATTTTGATGCTCCATTTATTTTTGTTCTATGCGTCCATAAAATTAAGTAATGTTTCAATAGGTGTTATTACTTTATCTTGTACGGGGTTTTTTGCTGCTATTCTTGAGCCTTTATTTTTTAAAAAGAAAATTGCAGTTGTTGAGTTGTGTATTTCCTTATTAACCATTTTAGGTATTTCATTAGTTTTCCACTTAGATACTAAATACCGTTTAGGTATTATTGTTGGAATAGCCTCAGCGTCGGCTGCATCTTGTTATTTTGTTGGGGCAAAATATGTAACTAAGGGCTATGATTTAACATCAATCCTGTTTTGGCAGTTAGTAGGGGGAATAGCGTTTTTATCTTTGTTTTTGCCTGCCTATTTTTATGTTTTTGGCACAAAATATTTGCATATAACTCTAATTGAATGGGGGTATTTGCTGGTGCTTGCATCTGCATGTACATGTTTATTGTTTCTACTTGAGTTATATGCAGTGAAGCGTGTATCTGCCTTTACAACAGCTTTATCCTCAAATTTAGAACCTGTTTACAGCATTATTCTGGCTATGATTATCTTTAATGAGGCTTCAGAACTATCTGCTGCGTTTTTTATTGGTTTATCTCTTATTTGTCTTTCCGTTATTTTACAAACAATTAGATCAATTATTCAAAATAAAAAAGAAAGTTTGAGTGAAAAACAAAAAATTTAAAAAAAATATTAAAGCTTTTCTTTTAGATGCCGTTAAATAGGCTAGATAGGGGTAATTGTCAGCCCTATTTAAGTTTGTGAGTTTTACCTCCTCAGTGTGAGGATTTGAATATGAGTACAATTAACGCTACAAATTCAACAAGTTATATTAAGATTTATTCAGACTATCATAAGAACGATAGTGCAACTAAAGTTGACACTAAAATAGCTTTAATTGATGAACAAGACTCCTGCAAGCTTAGTGATATAAATTATCAAACAAAAAATACAGAAAACTCTTTTGAAGTTGATAGATCGAATGACAAATTGCTTAACAAAATGCAACCTGCAACTATGATGCATATTGGTAATAAGCAGGCACAAATTGAGCTTATGGAGGATAAGCTAGAGAAAGAGCAGGAAGAAAAAGTTAGAGAAAAAGCCCGAAAAATCATGGATGAGCTTAATACTCAGGATTTAGGTTTATCCTTCAGGCTTGACAGAGATTATGATACGACTGTCATAAGCGTTATGGATAAAAGTACTGATGATTTAGTAAGGCAGATCCCTTCTGAAGAGTTTTTAAAATTTGCCCAAAAAATTGATGAGCTTTGCGAACAAAACAAGTCAAAATCAATGTCAGAATTCCATCCTGATAAAGACGAAATTAAAGGTCTGTTGTTTGATGAGAAAGCTTAGATAAAATCCCGTAAATATGCCCCTGCTTTTTATAAGGGGCATATTGCTTTAGTGTTGTTTAGATAAAATTTCAGCATTGGTTTTATCTTTTATATCGTTAGGAATTTTATCCCACGCCTCTTTTATAGGCTGTATGAGTTTTATTACCTCATCAATAGGCGATACATCCATTTCTAATGTAGCTTTACCAAGACAATCTTTCATATAGTCATAAAGAGCAGACATACGCTCTGCAAGTTCTGCATCCTTTGTTTTATCGAGCGATCCTTGAAGACCATTGATAATACCTACAGCTTTTGAAATTAAAATCGATTTCATTTCCAAATCGTGCCTTTCAATAGCACCACGAGCCTGAGAAAGACGGGTAATTAACCCCTCAAACATCATTTGTATGATTCGATGAGGATCTGCTACAGATAGTTCAGCCTCAAGGTTGGTTCGTTTATATGCCTTAAGATTGCGACCGTACATTAAATACTCCTGCTTATTCGCTTTTTATTTTCATTATATTAACGGCATTTTGAACTAAATTTTAAGATTTAGCATAAGTTATTTCTGATAACGTTTATTTTAAAGTAAAAAGTTTATAAGATGGTATGTTTTATAGTGATTTGTTTTGATTAAAAGTAATTATGTTTGTTGGTAGGAATGGGAAAATAAGGGGATTTTTTCGTAGTTGTAGAAAAGAAAAATCTCCTGCAATATGATTGATTTTATATTAGCAGGAGATATTATTTCAACTAGTCATCAATGGAATGAACTGACATTGTATTGGTAGTACCTGATGGTACAAGTGCACCGTTGACCATTACAATCTTCTGTCCCTGTTTTGCTAAATTAAGTTCAAGAGCTAACTTTTTACCTAAGTGGAAGAACTCGTCGGTAGAATTTATTCTATCAACAATCTTAGGAATTACGCCACGAACTAAGCAAAGCTGACGGGCTGTGCGAGGGTTGGGGGTTAAAGCTAAGATATTTGCAGTTGGGAAATACTTGCGAATTGCGCGGGCTGATCCTCCATGCTCTGTTGCTACAACAATTACAGGCGCATTTAAGGTTTCAGCAGCTTCAGCTGCAGCTAAACATACAGCGTCAGTTACTGAGAGGCGATCATTATTATCACGCTTTAATCGAGGAAATACCTCTCTATCAGTTCTAACACAAATATTACTCATGGTTGCAACTGCTTCGCGTGGATATTTACCTTTGGCAGATTCACCTGAAAGCATTACTGCATCAGTACCATCTAAAACAGCGTTAGCTACGTCACCTGCCTCAGCACGGGTTGGGCGAGGATTTTTGATCATTGAGTCTAACATCTGTGTTGCAGTGATAACTATCTTGCCAACTTCGTTACAACGCTTGATGATGTGTTTTTGTGCAAAGATAACTTCTTGAGCCGGGATTTCTACACCCATATCACCACGTGCTACCATGATGCCGTCAGCTGTGGCAAGGATATCCTCGAAGTTATCTAAACCTTCTTGGTTTTCAATCTTACAGATTATTTTTATGTCTTTTCCGCCATGGGCGTCTAAGAATTCACGAATATCTAAAACATCGCGGCGGCTACGGGTGAATGATGCAGCGACAAAGTCGACGTTTTTCTCGATACCAAAAAGCAAATCACTCTTATCTTTGTCTGACATAAATGGCATTGAGATATGAGTGTTTGGCAGGTTTACGCCCTTATGCTCTCCTAATACACCGTTGTTTAAAACTTCACATACGATTTGAGCATCTTTAATTTCTGTAACTCTCATGCCAATTAGACCATCGTCTAATAAAACCATGTCACCCTTTTTTAGATCATTTACTAATCCTGGGTATGTTACGGCAACACGAGTTTTGTCACCTATGATAGATGTATCTGTGCAAAGAGTGAAAATATCGCCTGTATTTAAACTTACATCCTCACCATTTTCTAGTTTGCAAGTACGGATTTCAGGACCTTTTGTATCAAGTAATATGGCAAAGACTTTGCCGGTTTTGGCCATAATATCGTTTATAGTATCAATACGGCCACCGTGTTCTTGATAATCGCCATGAGAGAAATTTAAACGCATGACGTTCATGCCGGAATCAAGAAGGGATTCTAATACCTCACGTACTTCGGATTTAGGACCGATAGTACAGACCATTTTCGTCTTTTTCATATTTTCAGGCTCCGTTCGGAGTTATATTGTCAAAGTTGTATGTAAATAAATCTGCTAAATTATATCAGAAAATTAGGCAATAAATACTTGTCAACAGTTTAAATTTATTAGAAATTTGAGTAAGAGTTTTCGCTTAGAACCTGGATAGTAACCGTTTTCAGGATGATTAGGAAAACTTGAGGCAAGTAAACTTTGGTTGGTGCTTTTATCTTTATTTTATGTAAAAAAAATTATACTGTGAATAATCTATGATTCATCTAAAAACAAATCTTTTATAAGGCTAATAATTAGATTTATAAGTTAAGATGGGACAAATTAAAAGGCCGGATGATCATCCGGCCCTTTGATTTAAAGCTTAAGCCTTAATTAGAAAAGTTTGCAGTAATCTAAGAACTGTAAACCTAAGCATACAAATGATAATGCAGCAGCAGTACCGTAGGCAATATACCAGGTGATCTTACTGTGAATACCAAAGTCATGACTTGAGTGGTGCATACGGTGTAAAGCATAGAAACTTAAAAGGAATACAATACCAAATAAGCAAATGCTTAAGAACCAATTACCAAATAAGCCTTTGACTTGCTCAAAGTTCAATAAACCACCATTAACATCACCTTGAATTCCAGCAACAATTAAGATGATCATAATTGAAGGTAAAACGATACTGGCAACCATGCCACCGGCACCGAACATTAACCAGTACATCGGCTCGTCAGAGCGAGATGGAAGGAATTTCTTATCCATTTATATCTCCTTAGTAAGAGGCGAAAGCGAAGACCAGAATTACAACGGTAGCGCCAGCTAAAGCACCATAGAGACCTAACTTAGTTACGTAATCAGGTAATAACTCAGTAGAGTTCTTATTCATGAAAATACGAACAGCCTTAGGCATGAGGTTAAACCAGGTAACAGCATGGAAAATCTGAGAACCTAAGATGATAATATTCAAAAGAATTACCAGTGGGTTACCTAAGAAAGAATTAACATACCATGCATAAGGGGCAATGGATGCATCAGTTGCAGTCTGTACATCAAGGTTACACATTGAGAACATGAATACGCCTAGTAAAATCTCTAAGACAGCAAATAGAGCTAATACGGCGGTTCCTTCACGTACCATGTAGTAAATGAAGAAAGGATTCTCAAGCCACCAGGTCATTTTCTTAACCGGGCGATTGTACGGCTTACGAAAAGATTTAACTTCGCTCATGTGTTACTCCGGTTTAATCATATTGAAAACATAGTCGGTAGCAGACATCTTCTTGCCTAACTGAATTGCAGATGAAGGATCTACCTTCTTCGGGCAAACTTCAGAGCAGTAGCCTACGAAAGTGCAACTCCAAACGCCTTCATCAGCATTTAAGAATGGGGCACGTAACTTCTGGCCTGCATCACGATTGTCAACGTTGTAACGATATAACAAGGTTAAAGCTGCAGGTCCTATGAACTTAGGATTGAGCTTGTACTGTGGACAAGCTGCATAGCAGCAACCACAGTTGATGCATTGAGCGAACTGTAAGTAGGCTTCCATCTGTGTAGGAGTCTGCTTGAAGTTCTTGTTAAGAGGCATATTTGCATTCTTAGCATCAGGAATGATGTAAGGCTTAATACGCTCGATCTTTTCAATGAGATCAGAAAGGTCAACAACTAAGTCACGCTCGATAGGGAAGTTGGCTAAAGGCTCAATCTTCATGTCCTTACCGTCGTAATCACGTAAGAAGGTCTGGCAAGCTAAGTGAGGTACACCGTTTACCATCATACCGCAAGAACCGCAAACGGCCATACGGCAGGACCAACGGAAAGAAAGACTTGGCTCGTAGTTATCTTTAATATAGAACAGAGCCTCGAGTACAGATGTTTCGTTGTGATAAGGAACGTCGAAGGTTTGCTCCCACGGCTCTTTATCTTGTTCTGGGCGGTAGCGCAGAACGGTTATCTTCATATTCTTAGTTTCGAGCTTGTCCATTATTTGGTCTCCTGAGCTTTAGCTTTCTTTGCGGCTTCGGCAGCTTCAGCCTCAGCACCGTAAACACGTTTAGCCGGCTGGAAGGTGGTGATCTTAACATCGCTTAAATCGATGCGTGGCTCATCACCATCCTTCTGAATGAAGGCTAATGAGTGTTTGAGGAAGTTGACATCATCACGCTGCTTGTATGCACCATTAGGGCCATCTAAACGCTGGTGAGAGCCGCGGGACTCTTTACGGTTAATAGCAGAGTGAACCATACATTGTGCAACATCAAGAGTGTAACCTAACTCAATGAGGTTCATCCACTCTGTGTTGAATACACGACCACGATCAGTAAGGCCGATATTTGCATAACGCTTCTTAAGATCCTTGAGAACACCGATGGTCTTCTGCATGGACTCTTCTTCACGGTAAATACCAACACCTTCTTCCATAGAGGCACCCATCTCATGACGAACCTTGGACATAGACTCTGTGCCCTTGATGTCAAATAATGAGAGAGCTCTCTTCTCTGCAGCTTCTGCCTGACGCTCTAATTCCTTAGAGTCGAAGTCCTTGACGTTGTGAGCACGCTCAGCCATAGCGTCACCACCAATCTTACCAAAGACGATGGTTTCAACTAAGGAGTTAGAACCTAAGCGGTTTGCACCGTGAACACCAACAGATGCACACTCACCACCTGCATAGAGACCTTCCATGCGAGTTGCAGTAGTACCATCAGTCTCGATACCGCCCATGGTGTAGTGAACAACAGGACGTACAGGTACAGGAGCCTTAACAGGATCAACACCAGAGTATGTCATAGCCAATTCGCAAATTAACGGCAGACGCTCATGGAGGTATTTTTCACCTAAGTGGGTTAAGTCAAGGTGAACAGCCTCACCTAAAGGATATTTAATGGTGCGGCCTTTCTTGGACTCGTTCCAGAATGCCTGGGATAAACGGTCACGAGGGCCTAATTCCATGTATTTGTTCTTAGGCTGACCTACTGGGGTCTCAGGGCCTAAACCGTAGTCTTGTAAGTAACGGTAATGATCCTTGTTATAAAGAACACCACCTTCACCACGGCAGCCTTCGGTCATGAGCAAACCGCAACCTAAAAGTCCGGTTGGGTGATACTGAACGAATTCCATATCGCGGAGAGGAACACCATGACGATAAGCTAAAGCCATGCCGTCACCTGTTACGATACCGCCGTTGGTGTTGAATAGGTAGCAACGACCAGCACCACCAGTTGCTAAGAAAACGCACTTAGCATTAATTTGGCGGAAAATACCGTTTTGTAGATCATAGGCGACAACACCGCGACATACACCATCTTCTTCTAATAAGTCTAAGACGAAGTGCTCATCAAAGCGATGAATAGAAGGGAACTGAACTGAGGTCTGATAGAGAGTATGGAGCATGTGGAAGCCAGACTTATCAGCGGCGAACCAAGTACGAGGTACCTTCATACCACCGAAACGACGAACGTTTACGTCACCGTTAGGCTTACGACTCCAAGGGCAACCCCAGTGCTCGAGTTGATAGAGCTCTTGAGGAGCTTGACGAACAAACTTCTCAACAACATCCTGCTCACATAACCAGTCACCACCGGCTACGGTATCCTCAAAGTGCTTTTGATAAGAATCGTCGTCACGAACTACACCTGCAGCACCACCTTCGGCAGCGACAGTATGAGAACGCATAGGGTATACTTTCGAAATGAGCGCAACCTTTAGTTTTGGGTCGGCCTGGGCAACTGCAATAGCAGCACGCAAACCAGTTCCGCCAGCACCCACGATTGCAACATCAAATTGATATTTTTCCACGTGAATATCTCCTAAGATCCTGATAATTTCCAATACCAAAAAAGAAATTCCAGGTTAGCAAGCAAAAAAACAATATAATTATAAATGAAATTTGAGAATTTTTTTTAATTTTGCAGTGAATAAAAATCTATACCTTTGAAATTATAGTAAAAAAAGCGTCCAAAATATTGGATCTATGTCTAAAAGAATTCTAAAAATACAAAAAAACGTTTTCTAAAGTTAGTTTAGAAATAATTGTTTTATTGTTAAGAACCAAGACTACTGATATTTTCAAATGATTTTTATCAAGGTTTAGTATTAAAATACAACTAAGGGAGTGATGCACTAATTTTATTTTAATTTTGTGCACACCCCCTTAAAATTTTTTATATGATAAGAGATCTTCCAAATTTTACCGGAGTGCCGGTGGTGAGATCGTCAGGAAGTTCTCCTTGTCCTTCACTCCACAAAACAATTACAGTACTTCCATATTTAAAGTGCCCGATTTCGTCGCCTCTTTTAAATTTTAACTGCTCTGCAGGATCATCGTAGCATTTAGTTTCAATACCCTTACGTCTTATAATGGTTCCATCCCAAACTGTATTTATACTGCCTACTAATGCAGCTCCAACCATGACTACTGCAATTCGACCAATTTCAGTGTCAAAGAAGCAAACAAGACGCTCATTTAAAGTATAAAGATTTGGCATATGAGAAATATTACGTCTGCCTACAGGAAAGAGTTTTCCTGGAACGTGAACAGTTTTAACCAAGGTTCCGTCAACAGGCATATGTATTCTGTGATAATTTGCAGGAGACAGGTATAGGGTCGCAAAACGTCCATTTTCAAATGGTGAACAATCGTTTTGATCTCCTCCTAATAGTGAGCGTAAAGAGTAGTCTAAGCCTTTTGCCTGTATAAGACGTCCTGCACTTATATCACCAGCCTGTCCTACAGTGCCATCAACAGGGCTTATTGCAAGACATGTTAAATCTATAGGGCGGCACTCTTTACGTAACTGCCTTATAAAGAATTCATTGAAAGTTTGATATGAGCTTAGATCTTGGTTTAGAACCTCTTTTGTGTCTATGTTAAAGGTTTCAATGAAATTTTTGATTAAAAATTGCGTAAAACGTCCGATCTTCTTGTCAGTAATTTTGGCTGATAAATAAGTTAAGGTTGAAAATGGGGTAAGGTATTCAGCAGTTTTTAGCACCAAAGTTGTAAAAGACATGGAAATCTCCGCATAATTTTAGACAAAGTGGCTACATGTTAATTTTTTTTTATAAATTTCGCAAATAAGCATAACCACTATATTTGTTTGATTATTATAATTTTTGAAGTTATTAAAAAAATAAAGTCATAAAGTTTCAAACTATAAAAAAATTTTTACGACAATCAAAAGATCTCGATTATGATCACAAAGTGTTGTAGGCAGGGATCTAAGTTTTAAAATCCATCAGCATGCCTTATTAGATATTTTTTGACAATGTGTTTTTATCTTAGATTTTAAAGGTAACTACCAGTTTTGACAAAAGGAAATTCTCAGAACAGAATTATCGGTTCTGATTGGATGGAACTTTACGACTGTCTTCTTTACCGTCTTTAAGGTGTCTTTGAGC
>CALFLJ010000096.1 GCA_937880335.1 uncultured Succinatimonas sp. | reverse complement strand
GTTATCTTTATATATTTTTTTAACTATTTAATTTTTTGTAAAAAAACTATTTTAATTGACTCGTTTTTTTTCTTTGGGCTTTTCAAAGTTACCTTTTACTTTTAAAGTTTAAAATTTTTTTCCAGCTTAATCCTCCATTCTGAATTACCTATTTTTTCATATTAATTCCATGTATAACAAACATTAATGTCTAAAATTTTTATTTAGGGTTTAACCATGGGATTAAAACATAAAAAAAATAAAGCTTGCGTTTTGTTCTGTTATCTAAGTCCATTTCGCTTGAACAGCTTTTTCTGTAGTACAATCTCTTTTTAAATGCTTGAAAAAAGATAAACCCTATTATATGGAATATACAATGATTAGCTCAGATCAAGAGTTATCTCCTTTTGTCAAATTTGACGCTGAAACTTGGTCAACTTTTAAGCACTCTCAAGATAAGATGACCATAAAAGAAGAAGATTTAAAAAAACTTGTTGCCTTTAATGACAAAATTTCATTAGAAGAGGTTAATCGTATTTACATGCCACTCTCAAGTTTATTGCGCATGTATTTTATTTCAAGGCATGATCGACTAGCTATTATTTCCAAATTTTTAGGAAAGGAAATCGAAAGGGTTCCTTTTATCATCTCCATCTCTGGTCCTGTTTCTGTTGGAAAGACTACAACAGCAAGAATTTTAAACGAATTAATAAAATCATGGCCATGTCATCCTAAAGTAGCAATGATCACAACTGATGGTTTTTTATATCCAAATAGCGTTTTAGATGAAAAAATGATCATGAGTAGAAAAGGTTTCCCTATAAGTTACGATGTAAAAAGACTTATATCTTTTTTGCTTGATGTGAAGGAGGGAAAGCCAAATTTAAAAGTTCCGGTTTATTCCCACATAACCTATGATGTAGTACCAGATCAATTCACCATTGTAGATAGGCCTGATGTCCTTATTGTTGAAGGAGTAAATGTTTTACAAAATGGAGCAGAATATCCCGAGTATAAGAATAGAGCCTTTATTTCAGATTTTATTGATTATTCAATCTATGTTGATGCCGATGAAACAAACCTTGTTAAATGGTACATAGATAGATTCCTAAAATTAAGAGAAAAAACATTTGATGATCCTGACTGCTACTTCCATAAATATGCCAGAATTCCAGAAGAACAAGCTATAGCAATGGCGAAACTAATTTGGGAAGCAGTAAACCACGTTAACTTAATAGAAAATATTCAGCCTTGCCGAAATAGGGCTAATTTGGTGCTAAAAAAAGGAAGCAATCATACCATTGAAGAAGTTTTCTTAAGAAAATAATTGAATTACTAAAAGCATTAAGGCAGGACTTGAGTTCTGCCAGTTTGCTTAATAAAACAAACTAAAAGATCATAAAGATCACTTCTTTTTTTACAAGTCATCATGCATATCTTCTTTGTTTAGGCTATTGAAATAAAATGGACCTAATAAAGGCTTATGTAAATTACTTAATTTTTTTCTCTGAATAATAAAAAAATCATCGAAATTATAGAATTACATGACCTGATGAAATTTTTGTGAGCCCTTGAGAATTTTCTAATAGCAACTCCCCTTTTTCACTTACACCTCTGCTAATACCAACAACCTTACCCTGAGGGGTGATGATAGTAATTTCCTTACCCAAAAGGTAATCATACTGCACAATAGATTTTGGATAAAAAGAAAAGCTTCTATAAGAAATAGTGCTACAGGCTAACTTTAAAGCATTTAAAACAATAATCGCACTTTCATTACGGCTAAAGGCTTTAACATCGTCTAAAAAGGCAACTTTCCTTGAGAGATTAGAAAATTCAGTATGATGAACATTCAAGCCAACACCTATAACGACTACAATCTTATCTTTATAATTTAAGGTCTCAACTAATATTCCGCCAAGCTTTAAACCATTTAAAAAAAGATCATTAGGCCATTTAACCTTAACGTCAAGCCCCCTTTTAGACAGCTCTCTTGCAATCTCCACTCCTACGGCTATAGATAAACCTTGTATCTTTTCTAAAGAAGAAAAAATCCATCCCATAGATAAACATAATTGCTGAGCAATTCCACTACGCCACCCTATACCTTGCTGTCCTCGACCTGCAGTTTGAATTTCTGTCAAAAGACTATCTCCACTGGCAATATTAAATGCTCTTTGCAATAGCTCGTTATTAGTCGAACCTACAACATCAATTACATCAATGCGACCCCTACCCTTTACCTCCCGGTAAATACGCTCTTTATCTAAAAGATCTACCTTATTTAATAAAGTTATCTCATCTCCCTTTAGTAAAATTTTAAAACCATTATCTTTTAGTAAATCAAGATATCCAATGAGACAATCTCTTGAACAAGACAAGTAATCTTCCACGAAGTTTATATTTAAAGGTATATTCTCACGTTTATTTAAGAAACGAAGAAAAGAAAGTAAGTTACCTACAGGTCTTGCCAAGATATCTCTCCTGTACGCCCATAAATACGAACTTCAGGCTCAATATTAACTGCAAATTTATTTTCCACCTCACTTTGTATATATCTGGCAAGCGAAACTATTTCGTGAGGTTTTGCATTACCATAATTAACAATTACTAAGGCTTGTTTTTGCCAAGTTCCAACGTTTCCATGAATTATCCCTTTACAGCCAGCTTTATCTATTAACCAACCAGAAGCTAGCTTATACTTTCCTTCATTTGTCTCATAAACAGGTACATCTGTATATTTAGATTTAATATCATCCACTATTTTTTTTTCAACTACTGGGTTTTTGAAGAAACTACCAGCATTTCCTATCTTTTTAGGGTCTGGTAATTTTTCTCTACGTAGTTTAATTACTCTATCTCTAACTGCCCAGGCATCTTTAAGATCTTCCCCCTCAAGACCTTTATACCTTAAGACAGGAGAAAAAACCGAATGAAGAAGAAAAGTTACACTTGTAATAAATAAACGTCGTTCAGGATGCTGCTTAAAGTATGATGTTCGATATCCAAATTCGCATTCGTCACGACCTAGTGAAATTTCTTTTCGGCTT
This sequence comes from uncultured Succinatimonas sp., assembly GCA_937880335.1. Taxonomy (GTDB): domain Bacteria; phylum Pseudomonadota; class Gammaproteobacteria; order Enterobacterales; family Succinivibrionaceae; genus Succinivibrio. Next base: position 4,761 of record CALFLJ010000096.1, on the reverse strand, counting down.
AATAAATCATAACATTGGACACTTTTTATTAAAGCTCCTATTTCTACCCCATATGCCCCTATATTCTGCACAGGAGCAGCACCTACTGTTCCTGGAATTGCAGAAAGATTTTCAAGGCCACAGATTCCCTTGCTTAAAAGCTCTGAAATAAGATCATCTAAAACAAGACCTCCTCCAGCTGTGACCTCATAATCATCACCTTTTTTTTCAATCTTAAGGTGTGTAATAGAATTTATAAGGGCAGTACCTTCATAATCATCAGTGAACAAAACATCACTACCATGCCCTATTATTATAGAGTTACTAGGATCTACGTTTTGTAAATCGTGAAGTTTTCGAATAAATAAGCCACTTTTAGCATGGACATGTAGGCCAAAAGTGTTGTAAGGACTAAGATCAAACATTTTAATAAATTCTGTCAATAGTTCCGCCTATGCTACGAATCTTTTGTTCAATATGCTCATAGCCGCGGTCCATGTGGTATATGCGATCTACAACTGATGTACCCTCAGCTGCTAAACCTGCTATTACTAAACAAGCTGAGGCTCTAAGATCGGAAGACATTACCTGAGTCCCCTTTAGATTAGGAACACCTGTGCATATGACAACATTACCTTTTATCTCAAGGTGTGCTCCCATACGATTTAGCTCTGCAATATGCATAAAACGATTTTCAAAAATTGTCTCAGTAACAGAGCTTACACCATCTGCAAGTGCGTTTAGAACAGTAAACTGTGCCTGCATATCGGTAGGGAAACCTGGATGCGGATCTGTAACAATATCTACAGGTAAAATTTTACGATTTCGCATATCAGCAGTTATAGTAGTGCCATCTATGTCTATTTTTGCTCCACTTAAACGGAGTTTTTGTAGTAGCACATCTAATGTAGATGGAAGAGTGTTTGTGCAACTTACTATTCCATGTGTAGCCATGCCTGCTATCAAATAAGTACCAGTTTCAATGCGGTCAGCTACAATATTATGTTCACATCCATGTAAGGATTTAACTCCATTTATAACAATCTTAGAGGTGCCATCACCTGTAATTTGAGCTCCCATCGCTCTTAAGCACACAGCAAGATCAACTACTTCAGGTTCTAAAGCAGCATTTTCAATAACCACCTGTCCATCAGCTAAGCTTGCGGCCATCATTAAGTTCTCAGTACCAGTCACGGATACCTTATCCATGATGATATGACCACCTTGTAAGCGGCGGTCACCTATAGCTGTTGCTTTTATATACCCATCATCTAACCTTATTTGTGCCCCCATCGCCTGCATTCCTTTAATATGCAAGTCAACAGGTCGAGCTCCAATAGCACATCCTCCGGGTAAAGAAACCTCAGCCTCGCCTAAAAAGGCTGTAAGAGGACCTAGTGCCATAATAGATGCTCGCATGGTCTTTACTAATTCATAAGAAGCTATTTTTGAGGTAACGGCACCTTTAACCATGGCAGTTCCACTTATTGGATCAAAAGTGCAAGTTTTTCCTAGTTGTTTTAAAAGCTCAAATGAAGTTTTAACATCAGCTAAATCAGGGACATTATGTAAAATTACTTCGTCAGCTGTAAGGATAGTGGATAAAAGAATTGGTAAAGCGGCATTTTTTGCGCCAGAAATTCTGACCTGTCCATCTAAAGGTTTTCCGCCTGTAATTTGAAATTTTGCTGTTTTATAAGGGGCCACTGTCTCACCTGAAATTTGTCAAAAAAATTTATTCTGTTAAATCTGTATATTTTACAAGTAAACGGCCATTTTAGATCAGATTAAAGGCTTTTATTCGGCAAAATTGCCAGATAAAAGCATATTTAAAATTATGCGTACAAATCAAAAGGCGAAATTTGATAAACGTAGTAATTTAACCAATTACAAAAAAGCAAAGCTGAATGAGATCTCCACTTGCAAGTTGGATCCTCTCCTGGATCATTATCAGGAAAGTAATTAAATGGTATATTTGGATTTTTAGATGCCTTGAGATCCCGTCTATATTCATCAGCTAAAGTATTTGCATCATATTCAGGGTGCCCAGTTACATAAACCTGTTTCCCATCGGGGGATACAGCAAGATAAACTCCAGTTTCAGCGCTCTGAGCTAGAATTTTTAGATCTGTTTCTTGCTTTATAATTTTAGTTGGAAAATCACAAAATCGAGAAAACGGAGCAAGAAATTGGTCGTCAAAACCTCTAACTAAAGTGTCATTACTACCAATAGATTTTGAAACATTGTATATACCAGATAGTTTTTCCTGCCTAAACAAAATGTCTACGTCATAAAATACTTTTAAAGCAGCTGCGGCTGACCAACAAGAAAAAAGAGTGGATGTTACATTTTCTGAACTCCACCTAATAATTTTTTCTAGCTTATCCCAATAAGTCACGTCGGAAAATTGCTTTTGATCAAGAGGCGCACCAGTAATGATCAGTCCATCAAAACGCTTGTCTTGAATCTCTTCAAAATTTTTATAAAAAGTATCTAAATGTTCCTGAGGTGTATTTCGACTCTTATGGTTATCAATTCTTAGTAATGTAATATTTACCTGCAAAGGTGAATTAGACAAACGTCGCATGAATTGAATTTCTGTGTTGATCTTTTTAGGCATAAGATTTAAGAATAATAAATCAAGAGGTCTAATATCTTGATGTAAAGCCCGATCCTCTGTCATAACAAAGACTTGCTCAGAAGTTAATACCGTTGCAGCAGGTAATCCGTTCGGAATATTAATTGGCATAAAAGTTCCTTAAATATCATGCATGCCCAAACAATCATCAAAAAACTGTAAAATAAACTAATACTTGGTAATTTGTTTTCACATTATCAACGTAAAATATATTTATTACAAATATTCTCACACAAAAGGCTTCTAAACTCACTTTTAATTGGAATATTTAGGGTAAATTTATAAGTTTAATGACTGTAACACAACAAAAAAAATTTTAACTAAAATCCCATGGTACTATCCTAAAATATTTTATCTCTAAAGATTACTTTGCCTGTAAATTTGTAATAGCTCTCTTATAATATTAAAAAAAATAAATTCTGAGGATTAACTATATGAGAGTTGAACTAATCTCCACAGGAGATGAAGTTATAACAGGCCTTATCGACGATACTAATGCCTCTTGGCTTAGCCAGGAGTTTTTAGCCTTGGGAATACAAATACATTGTCGTAGTACTGTCGGCGATAAAGTTGAAGATCTAATTGAAATATTAGAGGAACGCTCTAAAAAAGCAGATCTCATAATATTCAATGGAGGTCTTGGTCCTACAAGTGACGATAATACAACTAAAGCCGTATGCAGCATACTAAACGTTGAAGATGAACTATCCCCTCAGTGGCTTGAACGTATAAAGCAATGGCACAAAAAAAGAAACCGAGAAATGCCTGAAAGTAACGTAAAACAAGCACGAATTCCAAAAGGAGCAACTCTTATAGATAATGCAAACGGAACTGCATGTGGCTACAGAGTAAAGATCAATAATGCAATTTGTATCTTTACACCGGGGGTACCATCTGAGCTAAAACAGATGTTTTCTGATGAGATTAAGCCTTATATCGTTGGCTCATACTTAAGCGATAGTCTAACAAAAGTAAAAAGATTCTTTACTTTTGGTATTTCAGAGAGCTTGTTGCAAGATAAAATTTCAGATATTTCATTAGCTGAGAATATTGTACTAGGATACAGAGCATACTATCCAACCATTGAGCTAAAAATAATATCTCATGGAGCAAACGATAATACTTTTAATGAAACTGTCGAGAAAATAAGAGAATTTGCAAAATCTTATATATATCTTGAAGATGAAGGGGACTTACCAAAAACAATATCAAATATAGTAAAAGGATCTTCTTTTGTTATATTTGATAACGTTACGGAAGGTTTATTAGGGGTAAAGCTGGCAGAATATACATCTGTTATGACAGTTTTAGCTACAACTCAACAATTTGATGGTCGTTACGCTAAAATTTTAGGATTTGAGCAACATAAATATGCAATCATATTAGATAGAGATGTTAAAACATCTGGCATACATTTATATATTAACGATAATGTAGTGCACAAGGACTACCACTTCTATGTTGATTTGGATGTAACAATAAAAAAATACAAAAAAGATGCTTACGCTCTCATCTCTATGATTATTCTTTATCAACTCATTACAAATGGAGAGGTAAGCATAAAACCTGAAAATTCCCTTTTTATAGATCTGACAGAAGTAAAATAATAGCAGAAAGAATTCATAGCTTGTTTTACATATCGCATAGCTTGCAAAATGAGGCGCAAGACTGTGAAATAAATTATTAGAGATAAATCTGTAAATTGTCTTATCCCCAAAAAGTGCGTTTATAGATAATTAAGCGCATTTTTTTTGTTTCTAAAATTTTTTATAAAAAATAACATTCTGATTCTTCAATATAATTTTATTTATTAGGGCATTGCTAAAGCTTTTATTTTGCTGTATACTAGATACGTATCAATTATTATCTATTGGTACCTTATTATGGCTGTTATACCCCCTACAAAAATACCATCACTTCTTTTAAATTAAGGTCCTAAAGGCGGATACTATGTATATACCTATCAAAATATTTGGGATGCTGAAAAAAAAGTTCTAAAAGAGCTAATTCAAAAAAAGTTGGAATTATTTTAAATGGTGGTAAGGAAGGTCTTATTACTAGCAGTAAATTTTAGGATTATTCTCCCCTGATTTTTACTGCCTTCAAATTTATAAATCAGTGCAGATAAAATCTTTGTAAGTCG
>CALFLJ010000095.1 GCA_937880335.1 uncultured Succinatimonas sp. | reverse complement strand
ACTCATGTAATATAGGAGGACTGTCAGAGGTTCCTGACTGTCTACCATCTCCTAAGGTTGGTAAACTCTCAATGCCCTGTTTAATCAAATAAGCTGGAGGCTGCATATTGACAACCTCAGCAGATCCAGGCCATCCAACAGGGCCAGCTCCCCTCATAACTAAAATACAATTTTCATCAATATTTAAAGCAGGATCTTCAATTCTTCTGTGATAATCTTCAGAGCCCTCAAATACAATAGCCCGAGCCTCAATAATCCCCTCGCTTCCTTTCCGCTCTAAGAAACGCTTTCTAAAATCATCAGATATAACTGATGTTTTCATAATAGCAAAATCAAATAAATTACCTGATAAAACTATAAAACCCGCATCTTTCTTTAGTGGCTCTTCAAATTTAGCTATAACTTTAGAATTACTGATTTCTCTGCCTTTAAGATTTTCCTCTAAGGTCTTTCCACTTACAGTCATAACCTGCCCATAAAGCTCATTATGCTTTAAGAGCTCAGACATAACAGCAGGAACACCTCCTGCCCTATAAAAAGCTTCACATAAATACTTTCCTGAAGGCTGAACATTGGCAAGCAAAGGCAAGTGATGAGAGTTCTCCTCCCACTCAGAGGCCGTAATTTCAATACCGGCATGTTTTGCCATAGCAGTAATATGCACTTGGGCATTAGTAGATCCACCTATGGCTGTATTGGTTCTTATGGCATTAAAAAAGGATTCCTTTGTCAAGACCTTACTAATTTTAAGATCCTCCCGCACCATCTCCACAATACGCCTACCAGTTTGATAAGCCATTTGGGCTCTTTCCTTATAAGGTGCAGGAATGATGGCACTGCCTGTCAGTGTTAATCCTAAAGCCTCAGCAATACAATTCATGGTCGAAGCTGTTCCCATGGTATTGCAATGTCCAACTGATGGAGCTGAACTCATAGCAAGCTCTAAGAACTTATCCTTATCAATTATTCCCTCAGCTAACATACGCCGAGCTTGCCAGATAATCGTACCAGATCCTACTAATCGCTCCTCTCCTGTTTTAGGATCTACAGCATGACCATCAAGCATGGGTCCGCCATTTATAACAATAGAAGGCAGATCTGCTGTAATGGCAGCCATAATGGCAGCTGGAGTTGATTTATCGCATCCCGTCGTTAAAACAACTCCGTCTAACGGATAACTAAACAAAATTTCAGTTAAAGTTATGTAGGCTAAATTTCTATCAATTGCGCAAGTTGGTCGCTTAGCACTTTCAAACAAAGGATAGGTAGGAAATGACATAGGTATACCACCTGCATCACGGATACCATCCTTAATTCTCTGCTCTAAAACAAGATTATAACGATTGCATGGATTTAAATCGCTTCCGCTTTGGGCAATTCCTATGATAGGACGATGAGTTCTTAATTCATCGGATGTAAGTCCATAATTCATGTAACGCTCAAGATATAAAGAGCAGTTATCTATATGGTCATAATTATCAAACCAATCCTGAGAACGTAGTTTTTTTACATCTTTAGCCATAGCATCAAACCTATGTTGCCTAGTTTAAGAAAGAATTAATCATATTTTTTGTTCCTGATAAGAGCAGATGTATCTCGCTTCCTATACAGAAAATGCTCATACCTTCTTTTTGCCAGAACTTAAGACGTTCGGCATTTGAGTCAACAATACCACATGGTTTTTGAGCTTTTTTACATGCTGCAATTACAGTTTTTATTCTCTCCTGCATAGCTAAAGAAAAAGTCTCGCCCGGTGTATTAAAATCTCCAGCCATATCATTGGGGCCTACAATAATGCCGTCAATGCCAGGAGTTGCAACAATTTCATTTACGTTTTTAAGACCTTCCTGAGATTCAATCTGGGCAAGTAAAATTAAGTTCTTATTTGCCTCTTTTGCATACTCAGCTACAGATGAAACGTGATAATTTGTATGAGCTCTGGTTGTAGAAATTCCTCTTTTACCCTCAGGAACATACTTTGAAAGCATTACAGCTTCCTTTGCCAGATCCTGATTATCAATTTGCGGCAGTAATAAGCCATCCACACCAATATCTAGAATTTTTGTTATAAACTCACGCTGAACAGAAGGGACTCTGACAATAATATTCATGCCAAAGCCACGACCTACAGCTGCAATATTTGCTAACTCTGAGAAATCAAAATAACCATGCTCACAATCTACAAATAGATATTCAAATTTAGATAGGGCAAACATGCGCACAATATTTGGAGTATAGATTTCAGAAAGCATTGTGCCTAAAACCATTTCTCTATTTATAAGTTTTTCTTTTAAAGAGTTCATTTGAGATTTCCTTATGAGCATAAATTATTTATTTGCTAAGAAGCATTTTTTTGCTACTAACAGCATGCCGTTTAAAGCCTCATCTTCCATTGAAGATAGAACACAGGGACATTTGGCAAATGCTTTTATTTCATCTATAAGTTCAGGCAAACGCCATGACACTCCGCCGGCACACACAATCTTAGAGAGCTTATCCAAATCACATAAACTACCTATCGTTTCAATATAACGATGAGCCATAGATTTAAATAAAGATCTAAAAAGATTTTCAATAGTGAAATTATTATTGGTAATACCTGAAATTGAACCTCCATCCACATGGTCGCCTGTGGCATAAACGCGAGGGTCAATGGTTAAAGAGCTTTGATAAGATTTGCCTAATAGTCTATGGATTTGCTCAAAAACAAATCCAGGTTCAATCTTAATACCATAGATATCAAGCATCATCTGCACTATGGAATTGACGAAGACATCAACATTACGGCCAGCCGGCATATTTGAGATAACCTTTATATAGGTATTATCAAAATAAGGTCTAGTCTCAAAAACTCCTGTAACAAAATCCTTAGTTGGAACTAGTACCTGAGCTGCTGTTGCAATATTTATAAGAGCACCATCATAGGGTAGACCTGCACCTAAAGCTGAGATTTGAACATCACCAAAATCAGGGTAAACCTTAATAATTTGACCATTTATGGAGTACTCACCTATTACATCAGTGTCCTCGTAGGCTATATCTGGAAGCTTAATATATTTAAGATCTAAAGCCTCTAGTAATTCTTTGTGATACTCTTTTTCTTGAACCTTATAGATACCAAGCTGAGTTAAATTCTGCGGATGTGCTGTATTTTTTCCAATTAAATGCTTATAAATGTATGATCCTAATGTATAAAGCTCGCCATCTCTTTTTATGTTAGGATCTGCTGATAATAAGGTATAAAGATTACTTAGACCTAAAGAGGGTTTGAAATCAACACCACATAAAACCATGTACTCTTTGGGAATAATCTTTTTTAGTTTATCAAGATAGGAAATATTATCCTCTGCAATTTCAATACATCTTTGATCTTGCCAGGAAATATACTTGCACTCCTCACCATAGTCATATATGAATCCATGCTGCTGAGTTGAAAGAAGTAAACCTTTAATAGACTGGTATTTGGTTGTAAATTCATCCAAAATTTGCTTTACCAAATCTAAATATAAATTTGCTTTGACCTCATATTTATTCGGATCATCTAATTTTTCTTTAGCAGGAGATTTCAGCTTTATTTGCTCTAAAATTCTGTCATTATCAAGGTCAAATAATGCAGCCTTTACAAAACTTGAGCCTATGTCTACAGCAATAAACAAGTTCATGAGCAACTCCTTTTTAGATCTGTTGCAGGGGCTTAAAGCCCCTGCCTTATTGCATAATTACTTTATATTTTGGGTATATGTATCAAATACAGCTGGTGCGACTTGCTCCTTAATTGAAGGATACATAGCACTGGCTTTATCCTTAAAAGTGGCCAGATCCTCAGGAGAGAGTTTGTGGATAGTTACGCCTGCAGCTGAAATCTTATCCATATACTCCTGATCTTTTGAGCGTATATATTTCTCACCTTCGGCAATGGCATAGGCTGATGCCTCATCTACCATCTTCTTTTGCTCATCAGTTAAAGCATCATAGGCTGCTTTATTCATGATCCAAGTTAGGCAGTGTGGTATGTGATTTGTTTCGTTAATATACTTTTGCTGCTCATATAACTTGGAGGTGTAGATAATCTCATAAGAGTTTTCCTCACCATCACAAGTACCCTGTTGCAAGGCGGTATAAAGTTCGTTCATTGCAATAGGAGTTGGGTTAGCACCTAACATGCGCCACATTTCAATGTGGTTTTTGTTTTCCATGGTACGGATAGTAAATCCCTTTAAGTCATCAAGAGAGTTAATTTCAAAGTTACAACTTGTCTGTCTGAAACCTAAGTTTGAAATACCTAAAAGACGCAATCCAGCCTTCTCATACTTAGCATTTAATGCTTTGATAAACTCTGGATTTTTAAATGACTTATCGATAGCATCAATATTTGGGAATGCAAAAGGCAGATCGAAAATTGATGCACTCGGAACAAAGTTAGCTTGAGGGGCAGGTGATGAGGTTGTAATAGTTAAGTTACCAGCCTGAACACCTTCAGTTAACTCACGATCACCACCCATTTGACCATTAGGGAAAATAGAAAGCTCAATGTCTCCTCCTGATAGTTCTGCTAATTTTTTTTGCATAGCTAACATAGTTACCTGCTGAGTTGATGCCTCAGATACACTATGAGCTGCAGATAAGTAAACCTCAGCTGCATTTGCGTTACTTACCAAAAAACAGGTACTTGAAAGACATAAAGCTAAAGCCATGGCAATCTTAGTATTTTTCATAATATTTCTCCTTAGATGTTTAAGAATTTTTTATTTACACAATTAAACGGGATCTCCCCCCTATCAACATTTAAAACAGTCTTAGCTGCGTCTTTATGCTGCTCATCTGAGGCCTCAACTGAGTTATAGGCACTATGGGGGGTTATAACTAAATTCTTTAAGGATAAAAGCGGATGAGAATTATCTTTAATTGGTTCATCTTCATTTACATCAAGGCCTGCAGCTGCAATCTTGCCTGACTTTAAAGCTTCAATTAAAGCCTGGTTTTCTACCAAGGCTCCGCGAGAGGTATTAACTAATAAGACGCCATCTTTTAACTTACAGATATTGTCTTTGTTTATGATGTGCTTAGTTTGAGGTGTGCATGCACAGTGCAATGAAATGATATCGGATAATGAGAAAATCTCATCTAAGCTTACTTTTTTAACTTCATACTTTTCAAAGACACTGTCATCTAAAAATGGATCATAGGCAATAATATTGCTACCAAATACTTTTAGATATGTACAAAGTTTTTGGGCAATGTTACCAAAACCAATAAGTCCAACAGTCTGCGCACTTAGACGATGATTGTCATAGCCATAGCTTACATCCCAATTACCATCTTTAATCTCACGATCGTACATGGTAACCTTTCTTACTACATCTAACATTAAAGCAGCGGCATGGGTTGCAACGTCTTCAATACAGTAAGTTGGGATGTTACAAACTAAAATATTGCGTTTTGAACATGCATCAACATCCACAACATCATAGCCTATACCGTATCTTACGATGAGCTTAAGATTAGGCATCAGATCTAAAACCTCATCGGTAATTTTCTGATAAACAACACCTATATAATCAGCATCAAAAGCCTCTCTTTTGATATCATCTAAAGATTTGCAATTGGCAATTACACACTGAACTTGACCTTCTAGTATTTCTTTTTCCTGATGATAATCAGCCTCAGGTAAGGTATGTGCATCAAGCATTACAAACTTTTTCATAAAATCTCCTATAAGGTCTCTTTTAAACTAAGGCCAAACTAATTTGAGGGAATAGGGTTATAAATACGAGTGCCAAGATGAAGGAAATAATGAATGGCACTGCATGTCTTGCGATAGCAAAAATCGGTAATTTTGTCATAGAACTTGCTACAAACAGATTTACTCCAATAGGAGGGGTAACAAATCCTATAGCAAGGTTTACAACCATAATCACACCAAAGTGGATAGGATCAATTCCTAAACCTGTGGCAATTGGTAAGAAGATCGGAGCAAGGATCAAAATTGCTGGTGTGGTATCCATAATCATTCCTACAAAGAGTAAGAACAGATTGATAATAAATAAGAGTGCTAATTTTGAGGTAAAGGTGTCACTCACAAAGGAAGCAATATCCTGAGGGGTATGCATCATAGTTAGAACACGACCAAATACGGTTGCAGTTGATACAATCAACATTACAGGAGCTGCAGTTCTAGCTGTTTCTCTTAATGCAGCGGGCAAATCAGACCACTTAAAACTCTTATAGATAAAAATTGAGATGATTAAGGCATAAATTACAGAAATATCAGCAGCCTCAGTTGGGGTAACAATTCCTCCGTAAATTCCACCTAAAATAAACACAGGGGTAAGTAACGCCCAAAAAGAATCTTTTAATAAACCAAAGAAGCCTTGAGAGCGTAACTCGTCAACGTTAGCCTTAAGTTTTACCTTATCCTCACCATGTCTTTTGCAGTAATAATAGGCATAACACATCATAAAAAGACCAATTAGAAGACCAGGTAGCACACCTGCAATAAATAACTTTCCTACTGATACATTTGCAGATAAACCATAGATAATAAAAGGAATAGATGGAGGGATAATCACACCAAGACCACCTGCTACAGCTACCATGGATGTAACAAAGTTACGGTTATAACCTAAGCGAACCAATAGCGGGATGGACATTGATCCTACGGCAGCTACCGTTGCAGGACCTGAACCTGAAATTGCACCATAGAAAAGGCAGGTAATAATTACAGTACATGGAAGACCTGCAGTCTTATCCCCCACAAAATATGCAAAGAAATTAAATAACTTCTTAGATATACCCCCTTTGGCCATAATGACACCTGAGAGAATAAACATAGGTACAGCTAGTAACACATAGGTGTCTAATGCTGTGATCATATTTCTAAAGACAAATGATGCATTAGCCGGGAAAGCAGGATTTACAAAAGATGCCATAAGTGCACTTGTACCTACACCAACTGCAATTGGCACACCTATAAATAAGGTGACAATAAAAGCTAAAAATACTGCAAAAACCATAATTAACCTAAAACTCCATTCTCATCATTGTCTTCAACCTGATATTTACCTGTAAAAATCAGGTAGTACTTCTGAACCATTCTGAAAAGACCTAAATAAACACCTAAAAACAGTGATAAATAGACAAAGACCATGGGAACTTGCATGGCTGGGGAGTGCTGTTGACTGTTATAAATAAGTTTAATAATTGCGCATGAAGGATTTACAAGATAAGCTAAGAAAGCAAAGAAGACTAAATCCTGAATAATGTTCAACCCTTTGGTTAATTTTGGAAAGAAAGTTTCAAGCAGGTTTACTCTTATATGGATATCATTACGAATGCCGTAGCTTATACCTAGAAAGACAAACCAAATAAACATATATCTGGTACTTTCCTCAGGCCAGGCTAAGGAACTTTGCATTACATAACGCATAAACACCTGCAATCCCATAACCATAACCATTAAGGCAAGCAGGATGAGCATTAAACTCTCCTCAAAATACTTGTCTAACCACCTTAAAAGTTTCATTTTTACCCTGACCTCATTTAAGAACAAAATAAATAAAAAGAGCTGTAACTCTGTTTTTTTTAAATTTTAGGTAAAAATCTTCCTTCATATTGTGATCAATTTCTTATATTTTGATCATTATTTGATAATATTATGCTTATATTATTAAAAATAAGACCCAAATCATAATTTTATTAAGTTAGACATAAATTACGACTATTTATGTTAATTTATTGTTTAATATATATTTTATATAGAACGGGATTATTTATTATTCAGAATTTATTGATCAATTTTTGAAAAAGCAAAGCGCAAATAGGTTAAATAATCTTTCAAAGATCACTCAATATTAATGGGAAATATATACAAACAATTATCATATAAAGAGAAAAAAAGGTATTTTTATTTCTTTATAAGGGAATTTTGTATTTTTTTTGATAAGAAATAGATCAAAATAAGATCTATTTTAAACTCAAGGAAAAAGAAATTTAGATTTTATTAGAAAGAACAAGTTTCATCCAAACTCAAAGTTTAAAGAATAAGCTTATGTTTAAGCCTTTAAACAGGCTTAAACATAACTAATCTTCGTAGTAACCGCCACCATTCTGATTAAATTGACGATCCATTTGTACGTTTGGTGAATTTCTATAAAGGCTATCTCTCATATTTGCATCAACATCTACGGAATAATTAAGCCTGTCAGATGGATCATTTAAATCATATTGATATTTTGCGCCAGAATTTCCTACATATGCTGCATTTGCCGTTTGTAAACACATAAAACCAATAATAAATAAAATATTTTTCATAATTTTATAAACCTTTATTTGATTAAGTAGAATTTATTTACTTTTAATTCTGTTACATTGTTGTTAACAATAAAATCTAAACTTTAGTTTACTTATTATAACTCTAAAATAATCTTAAAAAGTGTTTTATATTTTACTAAAGTTATATAAAACTCTGCCGTTAAGTTTGTTAAGGAGAATAATATGAGTGTAGTTTCAACAAATTTGCTGTATCCAAGACTTACAGAAAGTAGCTTTGCTGCTTTGGATAACTATGCTCAAAAAAATCTTACAGACAAAACAGAATCCTCATCCTCTGATGTCATAAATTCAATTAGAATTAAAAAATCAGAAGATAAATCCCTACTGCCTTTTAGCAAAAATCACATAAAGGCAAAAGAAGCCTATCTTCACTCAAATAAAACAAACGCTCTATCATCTCTTATAACAAAATCAGAAGAAACTGAAGATAATAAAGAAAAGAAACAAGATGTAACAGAAAAGAAGGGGGCTAACGGAGAGCCTTTATCTGAGAAAGATCAAAAGAAAATTGATGAACTAAAAAAAAGAGATGAAGAGGTTAGAATCCATGAAATGGCACACAAGAATGCCGGCGGAAGCTATGCCTCAAGCCCAATTTACGAATACACCCAAGGACCTGATGGTAAACGCTATGCTACTGATGGTCATGTAAACATAGATATATCAGAAGATAAAACACCTGAGAAAACAATAAAAAAAATGCAGCAGGTTATTACAGCTGCCAATGCCCCTGCAGAACCTTCATCAGCTGATAGAAACGTTGCAGCTCAAGCCAGGGAAAAAATGATGGAAGCGCGTCGTGAGCTTCTCAACTCTACCTATAAAGAGTCTGACCATAACGAAAATTTATCGAGCAAACTTAATATCATCGCCTAAATTTTGATCCTTATCAAGAAATTTATAATCTTTTAAGTGCAAAAGCACCAAAAATAAACATAATTTTATAAAACCGTTCAAGATTGCTATAATTTGGAAAATTTTTTTTAGGATCGCACAATAAAAGATCAGTATTATTTATTTTTGAGGTATTTATGGAAGCGTATTATGCAGGTTGGCTGTCCATCCTGCCGCCAATAATTGCAGTAGGATTAGCTTTAATTACTAAGGAAGTTTTCTCTTCCCTCCTCCTAGGTATTTTAAGTGGTACCCTCATCTATACTGTAGGTATAGGGGCTGACAGTATTGTTGTTGGTACTGTTGAAAATGCTTTTAAGGTTATGGCTAACCGCTTTGACATAAACATTGTCTTATTCTGCTCTCTTTTAGGCTCTCTTGTTTATGTAATCTCGATGGCTGGAGGTTCTAAAGCCTATGGAAAATGGGCTACAACTCACATTAAAGGTCGTCGTAGCGCCATGATTTCAACCTCAATCCTTGGTGGTTTTATATTTATTGACGATTACTTCAACTGCTTGACAGTTGGTACTGTAATGCGTCCTATTACTGATACCTATAAAATCTCTCGTGCTAAACTTGCCTACATAATAGATGCCACAGCCGCCCCAATCTGCATTATTGCTCCTATTTCATCATGGGCTGCCGCTGTAGGTTCAAATCTTAAAGATACCAATGCATTTGAATCAGAAATGCAGGCGTTTGTTTCTACAATCCCATGGAACTTTTACGCTCTGCTCTGTTTATCTATGGTTCTTATTGTCTCATTCCTAAACCTTGATTTTGGACCAATGCTTAAAGCAGAACAGGATGTCCTAAATCAGGTAGGCATAAACGACGATGAAAAAGAGCAAGATTCTAAGAATGTTGACAATATTGATGTAAAGGCTGACGGCACTGTATTCGATATGATTATTCCTATCGCATCATTAATTATCTTTGCCACCCTGTCTTTGCTTTATGTTGGCGGTTATTGGGGCGATGATCCTGCCTATCACAGCTTAGGAGCAGCCTTTGGTAATACCTCTGCAGGTCCTGCTTTAGTACTATCATCATTTGCAGCTTTATCTGTAGCTTTTGTACTTTTTGTTTTCAGAAGACTTTTAACTTTAAAAGAGTTCATGGACGGTGTTCTGCGTGGTGTTCAAGCCATGGTCCCTGCTAATATGATCTTAGTTCTAGCATGGACTATTGCAGGTGTAACTCGTGATTTATTACAAACACCTGTATTTATTTCATCTATTGTACAAAGCGATACTGCAATTTTAGGAGCAATTTTACCTGCAGTTATCTTTGCAATTGCAGGCTTCTTATCCTTCTCAACTGGTACTGCCTGGGGTACTTTTGGAATCTTAATTCCAATTGTTGTCTCCGTTGCACAAGCAGTTGATCCTGATTCTCAGGCCTTAATTGTGGTAACTCTCTCAGCTACACTTGCCGGATCGGTCTTTGGTGATCATTGCTCCCCTATCTCAGATACCACTATTTTATCCTCAGCTGGAGCCGGATGTGTTCATATTGAGCACGTTTACACACAGTTACCATATGCTTTAGTCGTAGCATTCTGTGCTTTCATAGGCTATATCATTGCAGGCTTGACCTACAATTTGTGGTTGAGTTTAGGCACAGCTGCAGTATTGCTTATCTGTATTATTGCTGTTTTACACAGAATAAATGTAAACCGTAATAAGGCTCAGACACAAGTTGCATAAAATAAAGTCACAACGTTAATATGATTTAAAATTCTTTTGAGGAAGGTAAATACCTTCCTCTTTTTTTATAAGAGAATTTAACAGAATATTATTTTATGTATTAAGAAAATAAATCCTCACCCCAGGCAACTGTAAAATATCATAGACAAGAGGCAATTTACGCATACTATACAATCACTTTTTATCATTAGATCTGACGCACTTATAAACACATCTCTGTATGCTTATTTTTGAGGGTGTATATGCTTACTTTTATTTTAGGTAGGTATTTGCAGAAGAGTAAAATTCATAAAAAAGTCAGACCTAAAATCGTATGAACAAAGGAATTTAATTAGATAAGTTCATACAAAGATCTGACTTCTAAAATTTAGATAAATAAACGTTTAAAGTAAGATAGCTAATTGATAATAACGTAGTTAGGAATGTTCCCTGAGACATTGCTTTTGCATCTACACCATTTTTAAGACAAAGCATTGTTCCAATTGAAGCTACAGGCATGCCAGCCAAAATTACAAGAACATCAGTATATTTCTTATCAAGCGGGGTTAAAAGGAAAATACCATATACTAATGCAGGAATAGCAAGAAGCTTTAAAAAGGTAATAAAGTAAAGCTTAGGAGTTCCTAACATATGTAAAACAGGAAGCTCAGCCAGGGTTGAGCCAATAATTAAAAGAGAGCCTGAGACGGTTAGACTTCCAACTAGTGAACAAGCCTGAGCAACTGGAGCTGGGGTCTTTAAACCTAAAAGCACAATAATAATTGAAATATATGTTCCGACTAAGCATGGAGATAAAAACATTCTCCAGCTAAATGTCACCTTGCCTCGACCTGAGGTAACAAAGATTACGCCTAAGAGAAAAATCAAGAAATAGAAAGGGATGGTTAAAACAGAAGCATAGAAAATAGCTTCCTGACCAAAAAGCATGCCTACTACAGGGAATCCGATAAAGTTGATATTACCGAAACTTAACATGAAACGATAAATTCCTGCATCCTCTTTTTTTATACGTAATAATTTAGTTATAGGGAAAGCTAATGCAATGGCTAAAACCATGGTGCCTAAACCTGCAATTAATACAGGCAAAATATCTTCCTTTGCAGGCAGTGTTGATCCCATAACAGAGGAAAGAATTAAAAAAGGAGCTGTGATATTTAGAATAAGAGATGAAAATTTACGGTTAAAATCAAGATCCATATAATGAAGTTTATTGCAGCAAAAGCCGACAATAACCATCATAAACAAAACCGACATCTGAGAAAAGGCGTCTAAAAAGGACATAATTACCTCTTTTGTATGTAAAAATATTTTGTTTATTTTAATCCTGAAAAAATCTTAAAGATATTGATTTTAAAAATAAATTTTGAGCATTTTATACTTAAGATAAATACAAGGTAATTCACAATCTTGTTTTAAGATTGGGAATTACCTCAATATAGATAAATTTTCTTTATATTTCTTTACTAATTACGCAAGGCTCGTACAGAAATACAACTATGAGCCTGAGGATTGCGCAGTAAAGTTTCAACTACCGCTTTTACAAAGTCACTTTCACTAATGCAACTATCACCATCAAGACCCATCGGTAAAATATCATTTCCAAACTCCAAAGCACTGTTGCAGTAACTTTTAGAGTCTAGAAGTAAGGGCGGGCAGAGGACACTCCAGGAAACATTAGAACAATGTTTTAATCTATTGTATGCATTGATACAAAGTCTAGGACTTACCTGAGGAGCATCATCACACATACATTCACTTTCATAAACAAGCCTTGTTCTTGATTTGTCTGTATATAGAAAAGAACTAGAACCTAGGGCTAATAATTTTATATTTGAGCCTTTTAAAATCTCTAAGAGATGCCATAAGGGGAGCAAATCTGAGGAAAACTGGGAAATCTTTAAAAAAGACAGAGTATCCACCACATAATGGCAATCTTTTACATCATTAAAAGTTAAGTCATGAAAATCTTTAATTATAACAGGACCGCTTCCCACTAAATTACTAGCATCAGATACCAAATTCACGACACTAATTTTAGCTTCCTCAGCTTTTAAAACCAATTTGCTTCCAAAAGAGCTATTTGCTCCTAAGACCGCGATTTTCATAACAAGTCCTTAAAATACATATAATATAGATATTTAATTTATCTGCTTACGATGTAAATGTAATTGCGGATCAGCAATATTAAAAGTACCTTCCTTAAGCCAGTTTTCAAAACGGATCTGATTGTGCCACTGAAGATTTTCTTTTGACGGCCATAAAGATCTATCCTGAGGAAGATTTAAACACACACCATCGTATTGAGCATATCCCTTTAATACATCGTGTGCGTTCTTTGAAATTTCAAGTACTATTTTGTCATCACCGTCATATTTTGCAGTTATATATCCTGTATTAAATAAGGTATGAAAATCCTTACGCAGGATAATGCAGTTTTGAGGGTAATTAAATCGCTCATCATATAGAGAGCGAATGTGGGTAACCTCTAAAAGAGGAAATGGACTATCACCTGTAATTGCGCATTTGAAGTCATAATTATTAAAGATCTGCGCATGAGCGGAGGCTACAGACATAAAAGATTTTACATATGCTGTAGTGTGATAAAGACCTGGCCAATCACTATCTACTACATGACCTACTTTCATCTGATCCAAACGATGAGATAAGGCAATTTTTACAAGATAGTGTCCAAAAGGTTCACCTCTGTCTAAAGTGAAAGTAGTCCTAGGCTCATACTTAAAAGAAAACTCATCAGGAATTGAGATCATATTCGCATGAGTGAATATAAAATCAGATGCCAGGAAATAACAACTTAGCTCCTCATCAAGTTTTCCGCCTGCTTTTTTTACTGCATCAAAGAAAGCTTCCTCAGTCTTAAAACCATTACGCACTCCTAAATTGCGCCAACACTGCTCAGGCTTTAAATAGGCATGTTTTAATAGGAAAGCGCCACCTACTATATAATCTACATCTTCAATCGTAAGGAGGAACATTACCATTGAACCTGGTTCTAAATTTAAATCCCCGCCCTGTTGATTTATAGCCTCAATATTTTTAGTAAACCAACAGTTGATAACAGCAGAACCGCTAACTAAGTAATTATCTGCAATAACTCTGTACCAGTCTGAGTTTACACGGCACATTTGAATTTTTTGAGGAAAAATCTCTGTCATATATTGATTCCTAACTTATTAAAGCAATATAAATTATAGTTTTTATTAAGTCTATCTTATGTGACATCCGCCCTACTTCTATAAGTAAGGGCATCCTGTTTTATAGATCTTATGTTAAAAGCTGTGAGTTTTTGCCTTACAGCAACATAAACTCAAGATCTTCTCGTTTTTTTCTGTTTTATTAAAACCTATTGCCACTATTACACTAATAAAGCACTCGCGCTTTGTTTCACAATAAAGGCCTTCCTCTCCTGTATGGAGCTATTTCTTTTATTCCATTTTTATTCATACAAAGATATTACATAGATTTTATCAGATTCTTTTTTTAATTACAGCTACAGCTTTAAACCTGTAGCAATTAGGTACCTAATTTACTTTTACTAAAGCATCATCTGAATGTTTAATATTAAAGGCTTAAACTAATACTACTTGCAATATTAGTTTAAGACCTTTTTAAACTCTTCTTTGACACGGAACTTTAAAGCCCATCTTAGAATTATGAGTAATTCTTATATAGATTATCATTAGGGAACCTTAGAATTTTTTGGACTAGGACTGAAAACTTTATTGAGGTATAAAAATTTAAAAAATATTTGTAGGCTATCACTAAGAAGATGGTGCTCTTAGCCTAAGCTTTAAACATCCAGTATTAAACCTAGACAAGAACACATTTGCCTCTAAAAAACTACATAAAGGCTTATGTCTATACGGTGAATGGGCGTCTAGGCGTACATCCTCGTCATAGAAAGTTTCTGTATATATTTATAACAAAGCATGTTTATATGGTATTGAAGTGGTTTTCATATCCCCACGTTTTATGCCAACAACCTGTCTACATTGCAATGCCATAAGAATAAGTCAAAAACACCAATTTGTATTCAATAACAGTGGTAAAGAGCGCAATGCAACCTAAATTGAGGTCTAAATCTTAACGTCTTAGTTGTGCAGATAGCCAAAACCTAGGTTGAGCCTGCTTTAGCAGGTGACACTAAGGCTTTTAGTTTAGAGTTGTTTACGTCTTAAATTACCCATCCCCCAAAACTACTTTATAAAAATTTTTCTACGCAAACAGATGACTTTATTTTCTAATAATTCTCCAACTAAAAAGTTGTGACAGGTGTAGCTATTTTCTTAAAATATAACTCATATAAGTATCTTAAATATAGCCTTAAATATAAAATTTAACAAAATAATATATAAAATAATCTTACTACTATATTTTATTTGATACAGATCACAATATTGAATAATTTTATAAAATTTATTTTCCTTTTATATCAATAAGTTATTTTTAGTGGAAACGGTTACATCTTAAAGCGAAATAATAAAAAAATATTTTGTCAAACGTTTGTATAAACCATAAAATGATAAAAATGATCAAAAAGAAATTTACTTTTTTCAGAGAGTTATCTTACTAAAACTGCATTTATATGCAGTTTGTAGAACTTTATTTAAATTTGAAATTTGTTATGTTTATGACGATTTTTTTTAAACAACTTATAAGTCTTCATGGGGTTTTATTCTTAAACAAAATCAACCTATAATATGCCTTGTAAACGGTTACCTATGGGCTGATTTTTACATCCTGACCATAGGTCTTTTATAAACACTGATATAGGTAAGTAATAATGGAAAACGTAACTTCAGGACTTTCCGCTCTTGATTACACCATCTTTGCGGTTTACGTCCTGGTAATTATTTCTGTAGGACTTTTGGTCTCAAGAAAAAATAAATCCACTACCGAAGGCTACTTCTTAGCAGGTAAATCTATCCCGTGGTGGGCTGTTGGTGCATCCTTAATTGCAGCTAACATTTCCGCTGAGCAGTTTATCGGTATGTCCGGTTCTGGATTTGCTATTGGTTTTGGTATTGCAGCTTATGAGTTCATGGCCGCTGTTACCTTAATCTTAGTTGGTAAATATTTCCTCCCAATCTTCATTGAAAAGGGTATTTACACAATTCCTGAGTTCGTTGAAAAGCGTTTCAACAAAACCTTAAAGACAATCTTAGCTGTCTTCTGGCTTTGCTTATACATCTTCGTAAACTTATCATCTGTTCTCTACTTAGGCGGTTTAGCTTTAGAGACCATCTTAGGCATTCCGATGATGTATACCATTTTAGGTCTTGCAGCTTTCGCCCTAATCTACTCCGTATATGGTGGTCTGTCTGCTGTTGTTTGGACTGACGTAATTCAGGTTGCCGTATTAGTTATTGGTGGTATTGCTACAACTTACTTAGCAGTTTCCTACGTATCAGGCGGTGAAGGTTTCTTCGCTGGCATGAGCAGAATGTTAACCGAAACTCCTGAGCACTTTGAGATGATCTTAAGCAAGGATAACGAGCAGTTCTCAAATCTCCCAGGTATTGCCGTTTTAATCGGTGGCTTATGGGTTGCAAACCTCTACTACTGGGGCTTCAATCAGTACATCATTCAGCGTACCTTTGCAGCTAAGTCTATTGATGAGGCTCAAAAGGGTTTAGCTTTCGCAGCTTTCTTAAAGTGCATTACCCCTATCATCGTATGCCTACCAGGTATGGCTGCCTACTATATCATCATTAAGGATCCAACCTTATTAGCATCATTAGGTGATATTGCTCAGCATAACGTTCCTGATTTAGCTCACCCAGACCGTGCTTATCCTTGGGTTGCTCAATTACTCCCTACCGGTATTAAGGGCTTAGTATTCGCAGCTTTATCTGCAGCTATCGTATCTTCCCTGGCCTCTATGCTTAACTCTACTGCTACTATCTTTACTATGGATATTTACAGAGAGTACATCAACAAGAATGCCAAAGACAGTACCTTAGTTAACGTTGGTCGTTTAACTGCTGTTTGTGCCTTAGTAATTGCATGTCTCATCGCTCCTATGTTAGGTGCTTTAGGCCAGGCCTTCCAGTTCATTCAAGAGTACACCGGTGTTGTTTCACCTGGTATCTTAGCTGTATTTATGTGCGGTCTCTTCTACAAGAAGACCACCTCAAACGGCGCTATCGTTGGTGTTTTATCATCTATCGTAATTGCTTTACTCTTAAAGTTCTTACCAATCTCCATGCCATTTATGGATCAGATGATGTACACCTTCATCTTAACCGTTGCAGTAATCGTCTTTGTATCCCTCTCATCCTCTGAGGTTGACGATGACGAGAAGGCTATTGTCTTAACTGCCAAGACCTTCAAGACCTCCAACAGTTTCGCAATTGCCTCTTATGCAATCCTCTTAATTGTTGCTCTCATTTACGCAGCATTCTGGGATAAAGCTATCGGCTTTGCCTTCTAATCTAAGATCTTAAATTAAAAGATTTTGCCCCTCGGTTAGGAAACTAACCGGGGGTTTATTTTTTTTTATGCTAAAAACAATTTAAATCTAAAAATAAAGAGGAGCTTTAGTTTATTTAAACAATGAAATGTGAGCTAACACAAAAAATTTAAATTAAATTTAGGTAAAAATTTTGCTTTTTTGCTAAATGTGAACTAAATTAAAAGTGTCCAGTGAGGCACAGTTTACAAGCGCTACCTTGTTAAAGTTGCTTTAAACTTTCGGTCGCTTCCCAATGAGTTAAAGTCCTCACCTGACACAGTGTGCTAAAAACCTCTGTTATAGGTTGATAGTTCTCATCTGAGGTGGATCGGTAAACTCCATTTTCAGCTTGTTTGTTAGTTATTTTTCTGAGACTGTAACTTACATTTATGTTTTTACATGCATAAGGCGGCTGTGGGATTTTTCCCCAGCCGTTCTTAGTTTATGCCTCAGACGATAAATCCTTGTAGTCTATCTCTCCTACACACTCATAGTACCAAGAACCTTCAAGTAATGCTTTTTGACCTATTTTCTTATTAAACAAATAGTCATAACACAAAGATTTTGTAAGCAATAATTCAGATCTAATAGCAGCTCTTTCAGCCCGGCTGTTTAAAATAAACTTAAGACGCTTGTATTGTTTTGAACCATGACGGGTAGATACCACACTATCATAAGGAGTTTTTAAAGTAGGATCTCCCTTAAAATCTAGAGTCTCTTTAATCCATCCTATCAGCATCTTGCCATAATGATGTATAGCTCCCCATTTAACCCCACAACCTGCCAGTCCCTGAAAAGTTAAGGGAGTGCTGACGCAAATTGCTACTAAACTTTTACTTGGGGCTATCCTACTTAAAGCAATATTATTTTCCTTTGCATAATTCTCACGTTTTTTTGCCAAATAACTTAATCTTTGCAACTGCAAATTGGTAAGCGCCCCAGCTCCTTGCAAGTTAAGATAAATCTCGTCCACATCAACCTCTTTTATGCATTGAAGTTTAAAATCCTCCATTGCTTTATAAAACCACCTGACGCGAATATCATTTTTCAAAGCCTTGCTCATGTAAACATCATAGAGTTCTTTTAGATAAAAGACATCGTCTGATGCATAGGACAACTGCTCAGGACTTAAAGGTCTTTGCTCCCAATCTGAACGAGTTGCATTTTTAGGAAGCTCAGTCCCTAGGTAAAGTGAAATGCTCTTAGATAAACCCTGTGAATAACTTAAATTTAAAAAAGCAGCTAAAAGCTGTAAATCTACAATTTTTTTAGGTAAAAGAGGACTTATATTATGCTCTCTTGCGTAATGAGATATAACCTCAAGATCTTCTAAAGATGCGAAGATCAAAACTGTTGCCTCAGTTTTATTCAATCTTTCAATAAGCTTACTTAAATCCATGGAAATAGGGTCAAGTAAGTAGGAAATTCCATTTATATTCAGCTGCAAAAGAGCAAAAACAGGATAATAAGTGCTAACTCGCATAAATTCTGTATCTAATGCAATAACCCCCTTATCATCTAAATTTGTTAAAACTTCTATTAGACTGCTTAATTCAGTTTGACTATCTACAAAAACAATATTAGGAGAAATATTCATAAGTTTTTTTTAGGCTGTATTAAATTAAAAACCTATATTATAAAAGCTAAAATTTCCTATCAAGTTTTAAACCAAAATATCTATATAAAAAATTCTATAACTATAATTTACTCCTGATTTCAAACAACAACCTATTTAAGTCTATTAAGAAAGAAAAAATAACAAAACATCTTTTCTTTTTACCTTTTGATCCACACCTTCATTACAGCCTAAAGTTGTTTATATGAATTTTTTTGTTTTCCACTGACTAAGACAAAAAATAACATACTAAAAATAAAAGAATTTTATAAATAGAAACTCAATATTTACCTAAGTTTAAAAAATATGATATCGATCAACTATTGCTAAATTTAATTTACTATAATTGACATATGACGTCAGACGTCATATGTCATGAGGTGAATAAATGAAGCTTTTAAAACTTTTAGATGAATACCTTGAAATGTCTATATGCGTAGTTCTTATCTCCGCTATTTCGATAATTTTAGGTTTACAAGTTTTTATGAGGTATGTAATGCAAAACTCCTTATCTTGGTCTGAGGAGCTTTCTCGTTATCTCTTTGTATGGCTTATTTATATTGGAATATCTTACGGAGCTAAGATTATGCGTCACATAAAAATTGATGCAAGTCTTTACATGTTTCCTAAAAAATGGCGTTCTTATGTGGTTATAGTTGGAGATTTTTTATTTTTTGTCTTTTGTTTAATTGTCGTAACCTATTCTGTATTTTTAGTACAACGACAGATTATGTTAAGTCAAACATCTCCTGCTATAGGAATGCCTATGTGGATTCTATATGCAGCCCCCGGAGTTGGTTTCACCCTTACAGCATTAAGGCAAATTCAAACCATTATTTACAGATTTAATTTAATCAAAAAGAATGAAAATTATGATCCTTCAGAAGAATTGAATATTTAAAGGATAAAGAAAATGGCTGTCACTCTATTATTTTTATCGCTAGCTTTATTCCTGGTGCTAAATGTCCCTGTAGGAATCGCACTTGGTTTTTCTGCTATTGTTGCAATTATTTTCAGTAGTACGTCTCTTACTTTATTATCACTTACACAATCTTTAGTAACATCTTGTGACTCATTTCCAATTTTAGCAATTCCTATGTTCATATTAGCAGGTGATCTAATGAGTGCAGGAGGTGTGTCATCAAGGATTTTAAAAGTTTGTAACATTTTCTTTGGTAGAGTAACAGGTGGTCTTGCAATTGTAACTGTGCTTGTATGCATGTTTTTTGCAGCTGTATCAGGATCAGGTCCTGCAACTGTAGCTGCAGTTGGAACTATGGTTATCCCCACTATGTTAAGACAAGGTTATAGCAAGGGGTTCTGTTTATCCTTAGTTGCTACAGCTGGTGCTATTGGGGTTATAATTCCCCCCTCAATCCCTATGGTCATTTTTGGTGTATCAACGGGGACCTCAGTAACAGAACTCTTCATGGCTGGTCTTATTCCTGGCATTATAATTGGTATCTCTCTTATCATCTATTGCTACTATCATTGCAAAAAGTACGGAATAAAAGGTGAAGGAGAAAGACCAACACTAAAAGAGGCTTTAAAGGCAATTTATGACGCAAAATGGGCTCTCATCAATCCTATAATTATTTTAGGTGGTATTTATGCAGGTATTTTTACTCCAACTGAAGCTGCATCTGTTGCTGCTCTATATGCTTTTATATGCGGTTGCTTTTTTCATCGTGAGCTAACATTAAAAAAACTTTTTAATGCTATTTCAACCTCATGTTCAACTACAGCCACAACAATGGTTATCTTAGGTTGTGCCTCAGCTTTTACTAAAATCATTATGGTTGAACAGATTCCTGCAATGATTACTCAATCATTCTTAAGCATAAGTTCAAACGGAATAGTATTACTCATTTTAATTAATATATTACTTTTGATTGTAGGATGTATCATGGATACCACACCTGCTATCTTAGTATTAGCTCCCATACTCTTACCTATTGCAAAAGCTATCGGATTAGATCCTGTTCACTTTGGGATAATAATGGTTGTAAACCTTGCAATCGGATTTACTACCCCTCCTTTAGGTATAAATTTATTTGTGGCTTCAAGAATTTCCAACTCACCTATGGAGGTAATTTTAAAAGGTATAGTTCCTTTCTTACTTGTAATGCTTGTAAACCTGGCACTAGTGTCATTTATTCCTTCAATTTCAATGTTTATTCCAAATCTTTAATCAAACAAAAATACTTTAGGAGTATCACATGAAAGCTAAATTAAAGTTAATTTCAATAGCTGTTTTAGCAAGTTCTGTACTTTTAACAGGAGCATCTTTCGCAGATGACAAGGTAGTATTACAGTTTGCAAACGTTGCAAACCAATCAGGAAAGGAAGCAGGCGCTTTACTTAAACAGTTAGTTAATGAAAAAACAAATGGAACCTTGGACATTAACCTCTACAATGATAATTCCTATGGTGACGACAGTGTTGCCACAGAATCTGTTATCTTAGGTGAAATTGATATGGTCAATACCCCTACTTCACCTATTGCTAATATGATGCATGATCTCTACCTATATGATGCTCCATTCTTATTTGACGATTCTGACCAGGCATTCAAATGGTTTGACAGTGAGGAAGGTCAGAAAGTTAATAGCGTTGTTGAAAGTAAGGGATTAAAGCTTTTAGCTGTTTGGCAAAACGGCTTTAGAATGTATACAAACAACAAAGTACCTGTAAAAGTTCCTGCTGACATAAAAAACCAAAAACTTAGAACAATGGAGAATGAAATACAGCTTGCCATGTGGAAAAATTGGGGATCTAACCCAACACCAATGGCTTTTACTGAAGTTTTATCAGCTCTTCAACAAGGAACAATCGATGCTCAAGAAAATCCTTTAGCTTTAATTGACTCAAATCATTTCTATGAGGCCCAGAAATATATTTCTTTAACAGGTCACGTGTATGGTCCTCACTTCGTAATGATAAATCAAGAAAAATTTGATAATCTTTCAGAAGCTCATCAAAAAGCACTTCTTGAATCCATAGCTGAGGCTACTGTTTTACAAAGATCACGTGCCGTTGAAATTGATAAACAACTTGAAACCAAATTTAAAGAATATGGAAATACAGTTGTGGAAGTAACACCAAAGGATAAAGAAGTTTGGAGACAGATGGCTGTTGATGGAAAGGTCTATGAACTTGTAAAAGAGAAGATGGATCATCCAGAGGTTTTAGATATGGTTTTACAACGTAAATATTAATATATTTATGTTAAGTCATTGCAGGAGCCATAGCTCCTGCATTTGGAGGCTTTAAATGAATAAAATTCGTATGGGTATTATTGGATGCGGGAAAATAGCCCACTTTCACGCTAAGGCCATCAATAATTTAGATAATTGCATTTTAGTTGCAGCGGCAAACCGCTCACAAAAAAAACTTGATGATTTTTGCAATAAATATGCAATCCATGGCTATATTTCGTTTGAGGATATGATTGTTAAAGAAAAGCTTGATGCTGTAACTATATGCACTCCCCATCCGACTCATGCTGATATTGCTGTTAAATGTGCAAATCTAAAATGCCATATCTTAGTTGAAAAGCCATTAGCTATTAGTGTCAAAGAAGCTGACACTATGATAAAAGCTGCAAAAGATAATAATGTTTTGCTTGGAACCTTAGTTCAAAGAAGAAACTATCTACCTTGTAAAAGAATAAAACAGGCTATTGATAACAATCTGATAGGAAAGCCTATATTAGCTCAGGTGACAATGCTTGGATTCCGATCTAAGGAATATTATGAAAGCGATCCTTGGAGAGGTACTGTGGCAGGGGAGGGGGGGGGTGTATTAGTTACACAAGCATCACACCAAATTGACCTTATGAATTGGTATCTAGGTGAAATAGAGGCTATATATGGACTTGCAGCAAACTTCAATCATCCTTATATTGAGGTTGAGGACAGTGCTGTAGCTATTATCAAATATAAATCAGGTGCATTAGCCACTTTACTTGCAAGTAATAGTCAAAATCCTGCTCTTTATGGAAAAGTACATATATTTGGCAGTAATGGTGCATCATTAGGAGTACAGACTGATGGTGGACAAATGTTTATTGCAGGAGTTTCTGAAATTGAAGAAGCTCCTGTTACAGATATGTGGAATGTACCTAATTCTAAAGATACTCTATCTGAGCTTGTAAAAATAGATACAGATTACTTTAACAGTGTAGACAAAATGATCTACTTCCACGAGCTTCATATCAAAAACTTTGTGCAGGCAATTTTAGGCAATGAACCATTAATAGCTGATGGCGAAGCTGGACGAGCTACGGTTGAGGTTTGTGAGGCTATTTATTCTATAAGTAAAAATCCGCAAAAGATTTGGTTAAGTAAAGATAATCGAATCTAAACAAAGGAGGCCTTTATGATTCCTTTATGCTTCAATGAATCCTGTACAAAGGATTTCTTAGATCTTAAAAATGATATTATCTATGCCTCAAAAGCAGGCTTTGAGGAAATCGAAATAAGATTTGATTGCCTTGAGGTTTTTCTTAAAGGCCACAATTTAAATGATTTAAAAAATTTACTCATAAATAACAATCTAAAACCTAATGCACTAAATGCATTTTATATTTATCCTGAATTTTTAGAGGAAGATGAAAGTTCTAAGAGAAAAGCACAGCTTCTCTTAAAGCTTAAACTGATAGATGAACTCTATGAACTTGTTGGGATCAATAAATGTATTGTAGTTGCTCCTTTACTTAAAGATGAAACTGAAGCTTTAACATACAATTTAGATTTGACTAAGAACGATATTAGAGAAATACTAAATTATCTTTGCAAAAGCCTGCCTCATATAAAATGGATTTTTGAGCCGGTTGGATTAAGTCGCAGTTTAGTTAAAGATGCAGACTTTGCCTATGAGATTATAAAAGACCTTCATCACGACAATTTAGGTTTAGTTTTAGACGCTTATAATCTTTACCTAAAAGATCGTTGCGACAAATATAACTTTGACAGTATTCCTTCTGATAAAATATTCCTAGTACATATGACTAATGGATTAAAAGTTCCAGAGGGTACAGAAATAACAGATCAGAGATATCGCAGATTCTGTACAGATGGTACAGCTATTAACATGTTATCTTTCTTGAAAGCTTTATCAAGACGCAATTATGGCGGGGCATTTTCTGAAGAAAATTTTGATCCAAATCTGTCAAAACAATATACTCAAAACGAAATTATAGATCTCGCCAAAAAAGATCTTAACCTTATGCGTAAAACATACAAAAAAATAAGGCTCTTCGCCAAATCCGTGGAATCCCTGGAAA
>CALFLJ010000094.1 GCA_937880335.1 uncultured Succinatimonas sp. | reverse complement strand
TTAGAAAAACACTCTGGAGTTAGAACTTAATAGGTAAGCTCTAAAATAAATCTTTAAGAACTTCTATTCCATTTTTATGAGCTAAATCCCAGTCAGAAGGAATATCAGCTTCAATTGTTAAAGTACCCTGATATCCACTCTTAATGATTTCGTCGACAAATGTCTTGTAATCATAATCATCTAGTGGACTTGGATACCCACGTTCTGGGAAAGACTTAGGGTAATCAACATGAATATGATGAACATATTTAATATATTTACTAAGATTACTAAAGTCCTCATTATTCCAATACATATGTCTTAAATCTGCCATGGTAAACAGGTTCTTCATTCCTAATTTGTCAATGACAGCACATGATTGTGGTAGAGTATTTAAGTAATTAGAATACTTTGGGCCTAAAGGCTCTAAAATAAGCTCCTGATCATTTTCTCCTGCAATATTGGCCATAATTTTTAATAATTCAAAAAACTGACCTTCATTTTTAATACTCTCAGGAGTTGGTAAAGAACGAGCCTTGCCGTTACCTAAAATAACCTTATAAATACCAAGCTTTTTACATCTTGAACAACTTTTTTTAAGATAATCAGATAAATCATTTGGATTGAAATTATCTAAAAAGAATGTCGGTTCAACTATTGGTAGAATGCGAGCACCAGTTAAGCAAGGTAAATTTACTTTAGAAACCAAGTCACAGAACTTAGCAAAGTCATTCTCACTTAATTCCTCAATCTGCGGCATATCAAGTTCAGCATAATCATACTGAGCTTTTGCCATAGCCTCATAATGCTCAATCTTGCCAAATGCACCTAATAACATATGCACTCCCTGCCTTATTTATGCTCTAAAGCCAACTTATCCATATCATCTAAGATGATACGAGTTGCCAACATCTCCTTAAGTGAAGCTCTCGGCACATTACCTGCAACAAAATCCTGTAAAGTGGTACGGGCAAAGATCTCATAATAAGGATCACTATCAGTATTAAGAGAAATATGCTTTGTTTCATGACCGAAAATACGCATTTCGAGGTTATTTTCCGCCAGAATGTAGTAACCATCCTCAGTTACAATAGTCCAACGGTTTTCACGCTTCTCATTTTCAGTCATAGGATATGCATAACCACTTTCTAAAAGTAAGGATGCTCCATTTTCTAAAGAAAGCATTGATGAGGCATAAGTCTCAATATCATATTCTGTAGGGTACTGGTAGATCGATGACAGTGCCTTAGCACTCTTACTATCAGTGAGGTACAATGCCATATCGATAAAATGCACTCCTAAATTAGTCATGCATCCGCCACCTGCTGTACTCTTTGAAAGCATCCACTTAGAGGTTGCAAGATAACGTGAAGGCGGACCTGCAACAAATTTATAGGACATATGAATAATCTTTGATTTAAGATAATGATCCTTTAAATCGTTTACAGTATCGCTATAACGCCAAACAAAAGGAATTGCAAAAAAAACTTTGTTCTGTTCGGCCTTATTGTAAAGATCATAAACCTCTTGAGCATTTAATCCAGCCGGCTTTTCTATGGTAAAGCCTATACGCTTATCGATTAAATAAGAGGCAACCTCATGCATCAGGTAATGTGGGGCAAAAGCAAAAACAAAGTCAGGCTTTACCTCAGAGATCATCTCTTTATAATTTGTATAAGCCTTACATCCATAAGGTCTGGCAAAACGCTCTGCTATTTCGACACTGTCATCACTTACACCTACTACAGAGTTTTCAGGTAATCCTGCAAGATAGAGCGGTAAATGCCAATGACTTACACCAAGCAGGGCAATTTTCAGCTTACTAGTCATAACTTATAGATCTCCTGTACCCTAAAGACTATAGCTTGATGCTACGCAGATAATCGATACTCTTCTTCATGCCAATAGAAGCATCAGGAATATCATCTGGGTGCCAGCGACGTTCATACTCTAAGGATAACCAGCCGTCATATCCGCGTTCTTTTACAGAGCGCAAAATCTGAGGCCAAGGTACAACACCCTCACCTACAATACGTGTAAATACATTACGCTCAGATTCCTCAGGACGTGCTACATTAGATGAGGTGAAAGCTACCCCCTCCTTGAAAACTAAGTCCTTTACATGCATATAGGCTACATATTCCTGCTGTAAAGGGATAGCTACTTCGTTAGGCTCGTTTTCAGTAAAGGTTAAGTTAGCCTGATCGTATAGAATACGAACTGCAGGATGATTAATATCCTTAATTAAAGCAGCACTATCCTTTGCAGATACAGCCATGGTATTGAAGTGATTTTCAATAACCAGTGTTACACCTTTCTTTGAAGCTGCATCACCTAAAAAGCGCATTGATTGAATTAACTTATTACGACGTTCCTCAAGCTTAAAGGTATCGCCTGCAACAAGATTTCCACCATAAATACGAATATACTTAGCACCAAAATATTCGCAGTAATCAATTACCTTGAGAATAGCGTCGATTTCTTTTTGACGCTGCAGCTCGTCTAAGGAATTGAAGAAAGAGTTATAAGGTGTTAAGCAAATAATCTTGATACCGTTCTTTTCTGCACAGTCCTTTACTTCCTTTAAAGTTTTCTCATCACAATCACAAGGAAGGCCTGAACGATAATTATCCTGAACAACAATCTCAATACCATCTGCGCCTATATTCTTCATAAGCTCGATAGCTTCTAAAACAGTGTACTCAGGAGTACCCATAGTATGGCCTGCAATCTTAAACATAATTTATCTCCTAAACACTAATCCATTGCCGGGAGGCCTGCACTTCTTAAAATACGGTCTAATAACTCGTGAGTCTTGTAAGCATCAGCTGCACTTGTTAAAGGAGTCTTATCATCACGAACACAGTCTAAGAAATGTCTTATGGCGTTAGTAAAGCCTAATTTATCCTCAGAACGAGCCCAGCCCATAGCTAAAGGAGTCATTGCTGTCTTGTGCTGCTCTTTATCATCTGTAATAGTTACACTATCTGGCATCTTAATAAAGGCAGTACGGTTACCACCGTGAAGCTCAATAGTCTCCTCCCATTGTCCTGAACAACGAGCGGCAATGAGCATGCCAGAGGCTCCATTTTCAAATGTTAATTGGGCTGTGGTAAAGGTCTCATAGTATGGATCGGTAAACTTAGTTAAGGCACAAACATCCTTAACCTCGCCACCGTAGTAGCGCATTAAGTCAACCATGTGAATAGCATTTTCTAAAGTAGCGCGATATTCAGTGGCAGGACGGTTCTTCTGAGCAATAATAACCTCAGGATGACCATCACCATAGGCAGCCTTTGCCTTCTGACAAACAGGAGCATAACGACGGTTAAAACCAATCATAAGCTTACGGCCTGTCTTCTCTGACAATTCAGCAATGTGGCCTGCGTCTGCTAAAGTTGTTGCCATTGGCTTTTCACTATATACATCAACACCGTGCTCAAGCAAGAAAGAGATTTGTTCTGCATGGCATGCCTTTGGAGTAAGAACAAAAGCACAATCTAAGCCTAAATCAACTAAATCCTCAATTGAACTTACTACATTCTGTGCACCACATAGTCTTTGAGCTTTCTGTGCACTCTCAAGACGTTTTGCCATAAGGCCAACAAATTCAACGTCATCAAAACGTGGTAAAACAGGTAAGAAGTTGTTTTGTGCAACATAACCTACACCAATTACGCCTATACGAATTTTCTTATCGGTCATGATTATTGTTCCTCTTTCTCGTAATTTTCTAAAACTTTCTCAATAGTGTTATATTCATCTTTTCTAAGAGCTCTTAACGGGCCTCTGCAGGTATCATTCTCAATTACACCTAAAATCTTAAGCATTGCCTTTAATGCAGGAATTCCAGGAATATTAGCTAAGGCTCTGTCAAGTTCTACAATCTGACGCTGTGTCTGTTCAGCACCCTTAAGATCACCTGACATATACTGACTGTAAAGACGATTGAATCTCTTGTGGAATACAGCACCAGGACCTGTAACAGTACCAACACCACCTGTAACAAGACACTGCAGGAATAAGCTGTCACAGCCTATGAGCACATCAGGTTTACGCTGATTGCATCTTATATAATCTTCAATACGGATGAGATTTGGGCAGCTGTACTTAATACCAACAACATTAGGATTTTTTTCCATAAGAGATCCTAAAAGAGCAGCACTTACATCATTTGTTGTGCAGCCTGGGATATTGTAAATATAAATAGGAAAATCCTGTGGTACATCCTTTATTGCCTGTGAGTAGTATTCGAATAAGGCAGTCTCGTCCATTGGGAAAAATGCAGGAGACATAATACCGACTCCATCAGCTCCGATTGCCTTTGCATGATTGACATGAGAGGCTGTCTCAGAAGTAGTCATGGCTCCACTTTGAATAAACAGAGGTAAACGGCCATTGTTAACTTTTGCCATAACCTCAGCTACTGTCTGACGCTCTTCTTTTGACAGCATCAAACTTTCGCCATTTGTTCCGTTTGGATATAAGCAATTTACTTTTGCTTGAACTAAATATTCGGTATACTTTTCTAAGGACTTAATATCCAAAGAACCATCTTTGTTCATTGGGGTAATGGTGGGAATTACTACACCAAACAGTCTTTTATCTAACATATTTTCCTCTTCTAATCCTTGAGCGAAATTGTGTTAGTAATCTAGCCGGCAGGGCCTTGCAAACAACTTGCCGGCTGTCTTACTAATTTCCTATTAGTACTTCTTCTTTGTGTTATCTAATAACTCATAAAGTTTCTTTTGCTCTTCTGTTGCATTAGCTAAGAACTTCTCAACAACAGGAGACACAGCCTGCATAAATGGCTCTTTGTTAACCTCGTTAATCTTCATGCCGGTTTTCTCAAGCTTCTCAGTTGAAACCTCGATAGCATTAGGCCAGATCTCATTATTCCATTTGTTAGTAAAATCATTACCAGCCTTAACAATAGCCTTTGATAAGCCGTCGAACCAAACCTTACTTACAAAAACTACATCAGGGATGGTAAAGTGCTCAGATAAAGACATATAAGGACAAATTTCCTGCCAGGCTGCAGCTAAAACGTTAGGGATCTGATAGTCAGCACCATCTAAAGTACCCTGTTGCATACCGGTATAAACCTCACTGAAAGGTAAAGGAGTTGCAATAGCTCCCATTGCATTGATGGAGTCAGCTAAAACAGCGTCTTCCATGCAGC
>CALFLJ010000093.1 GCA_937880335.1 uncultured Succinatimonas sp. | reverse complement strand
CGTAAGTGGCTTGATGCTATCTAATGTTATTTTCCGCTATTTCGAATTCCCCATGCCCTCTGAGGCAATCTCTGTTCATATGTGTGCCTCTGCCTGGAGTTTAATCTTAATGTCAGCTCACCTTGGATTAAATCTAGGTTCCATGACGTATGCATTAGGACGTGGAAGACTTTATCATTTCTTAACTGTAATGATGTTTCTATGTGGATTTTACGGAATTTATGCCTTCTTAAATACAGATCTAATAGAAAGGCTTTTTTTACTTACAGGTTTTCCTTACTTTGACTTTAGTAAAAGCCCAGTCTTCTTTTACTTTGATTACCTGTGCATAATTGCAACCTTTACCTCTTTATCATCATATATTCTGTTAAGAATGCATAAACGCTCTTTAAAGAATAAAAAGTACTAAAAAGAAAATGCTGTCTTAATTTTCAGATTAAGACAGCATCTAAAATTTAGAGATAAAAACAAAAAGAGAAAAGGTTCTTTTTGTAAGAATAATGCTATTTATCTTTTTGATCTAAATCCTTGATCATATTTTCTATAACTTCTCTATTGTGAATAATATGTAAAAGCATGGCATCTGATGCCCTTATTGGATCGTGAGAGACTATAGCATCAACTAAATTCTTATGATCAACAATGGTTTCCGACTTTAAAATTGAGCCTGTAACTTGAATAAACAATGATACTGCATTGAAGATGATAGGTTCAATTTTAGGCATCACACTATTTCTACTCATAGCTCCTATATGAGAATGAAAGGCTGCATCAGCCTCAGTATGAGGTTTACCCGCTAATATAAGACTATCCACATTTTCAGAGAGCTCCTTTAGCTTTGAAATTTCCTCATCAGTACCGTACATAGCTGCCATTGCACTTATGGGAGGCTCAACAATTCGTCTAAATTCAATTAAATCAAAAACAAGCTTTCTTTTGTCTTTTACGAAAGTAAAACCTAAAGGATCATCTGGCACGCCTAGTTTTTCGCTTACATAAATGCCAGAACCATGTCTTACTGTAAGAATATTACGAGAAACAAGAGTTCTTACAGCCTCTCTTAGAGTACTGCGCCCAACATTCAAGCTCTCACAAAGAATCTTTTCGTTGTCAAGTTTTGAGCCTTTCTCAAGTCCCTTTTCAATAATTCTTTTTATGATCAGATCAGCTGTTTGATCTGCCAGGGATTTGGCGTTCTCCGCTGGGTTCATGAAAATATCCTTATGCTGTAATTTATATGATAAAAATACGATCCAATCTGAGGTTAAACGTTTACGGATGCGTTATAACAGATCTGACCTCAACAATAATTCATATTATAGAATAGATTTGGTAATGATAAAGTGATCAGACCACATTTCTTAGTATAAAAAATATGTTACGCTTCACATTTTACTCAAATTTAGCTCAAACATACAAATAACTTATTGAAATAAAAATATTTTTATAAAAACATCTTAAAAAATGTGATCTTGTTCAATTTAATTGCATGTGATCAGATAACTTTAGTGAAGTGTGTCGCACTTTTTAATTTTATAAGATGTTTTTTTTAAACCATTTATTACAATTACAAACAGCATAAACATGCTTTTATAAAAACAACATTTTTGGAGAAAAATATGAAAGCTAAGCATATCTTAGGTACCGCAGTCGCTTTGGCAATTTCAGCTACA
>CALFLJ010000092.1 GCA_937880335.1 uncultured Succinatimonas sp. | reverse complement strand
GAAATAATTCTATTTACTCTCATATGACCATAGGTCAAAGTTCCGGTCTTATCAAAAACAAATGCTGTAGCGTTTTTAAGATTCTCCAAAGTTTCTGGAGTTTTAAATAAAATTCCATGTGAGGCGGCCTTTCCTGTTCCTGCCATAATCGCAACAGGGGTAGCTAGGCCTAAAGCACATGGGCATGATACAACCAATACACTTATAGCAAAATTTATAGCAGCATCAAAAGTTGCTCCAAGCAGGAAAAACCATGAAATAAAGGTTAATAAAGATATAGTCATTACAGAGGGAACAAAATAGGAGGCCACCTTATCTGCAATTCTTGAAATTGGTGCTTTATGATTGGCTGCATCATCTACTAAAGATATAATCTTAGACAACGTGGTATTTTCACCTACAGCTTGAGCTTCAACCTTTAAAAAGCCTTCAATCAAAACACTTGAGGATAAAATCTTAGAGCCAATCTCTTTTTTTACAGGGGCACTTTCACCTGAGAGAGCACTTTCATCACAATACCCACTCCCCTCTACGACAACACCGTCAATACCTATCTGCTCTCCGGCCTTGACTAAAACAAGATCCGCTAATTTAACCTCATCAAGTGGTACTAAAATCTCTTTTTCCCCTCTCTTTACATTCACAAATTTAGGGGCAAGATCATAGAGCTTTAAAACAGCATCAGACGTTTTAATCTTACATCTTTCTTCAAAATATTTGCCCACCGCAACAAAAGTTAAAATTCCTGCGGCAGATTCAAAATACAGAGGGAAATCGTGCATAAGCACGTGAGAATCCATAGAAGCATCTAGTTTTACAAGCGAGATTATAGAAAATATTACAGAGGATATGGAGCCTAAACTTACTAAGGTATCCATATTGAAATTCTTGTGTAATAAAGCTCTATAGGCACTTATGAAATACTTGCGCTGAAAAAACATAACGCCTAAAGTTAAAAAAGCTTCAGTTACAGCTTTAGATAAAGCGTTAATCTTTATAAGGTCGGTCATTGATAAAATCATCAAAGCCAAGGTTAAAATAACACTTAAAATAAGCTGTGTTTTCTGTTTTAAAGCCTCTTTATCATCAGATTTTAAACTTTCTTTAGCATCTGATACCGGACAGGCTCCATAACCTGCATTTTTTACG
Source organism: uncultured Succinatimonas sp. (assembly GCA_937880335.1). Classification (GTDB taxonomy): domain Bacteria; phylum Pseudomonadota; class Gammaproteobacteria; order Enterobacterales; family Succinivibrionaceae; genus Succinivibrio. The sequence continues at coordinate 5,015 of CALFLJ010000092.1, read as the reverse complement.
GCGTTTTCAATCATGTCATCTTTAACAAGATTCTCATCTGCAATTAAAGTCATACGATTTTTCATCAACATAACATTAACCTCGCTTACGCCAGGTATAGCTTTAACTGCACGCTCGATATTACTTACACAAGCTGCACAGGACATTCCTCTTATATCGTATGATCTCTTTTGCATAAAACACCTATTAAAAGCTTAAAGCTTTATATTCTCAAACATAGATCTTACATAGATTATATGGCCATGTATATTAAATATAGCCTTCTTGCAAGTAATTTTCGTACAAAGTAATAGACATATTATTTAATATAATAGACAAGCACTTAAATAAATATAAAAATATTTAAGGCATACGGATAAAATTCCAACCACCACTATAGATACGACAAGATATAAAACAAAATCTCAAGATTAGAATATCTTAGGATTGCTTTTGTCTAAAAACAAAAGTCAAACTTAAAATGATCTCATACCATCTAAGTTTGACTTTTTTATACATGTTAAATCAATTTAAGTGATGCTATTTTTAAAGATAATTAAAATATTTTATGCAGATTGCTTTGTAAAGGTTAAAGTACGCATAGCATTTAAAACAGACAGCATAAGCACACCAACATCACCAAAAATAGCCAGCCAGATATTAGCTATACCTAAGGCTCCTAATAAAAGAATGGCAACCTTGACTAAAATTACAAACCACAAATTTTCAATTGCCAGAGCGTATGTTTTTTTGGCAATCTCTATGGCAGAAGGAATTTTAGACAGATCATCTTCCATTATCACCACGTCAGAGGCTTCAACAGCTGAGGCTGAACCAAACTGCCCCATGGCAATACCTACATCTGAGGAAGCTAAAACCGGGGCATCATTGATGCCATCACCAACAAAGGCTGAAATTCCAAGCTCATGTTTAAAACTCTTAAAATTCTTTAATTTATCCTCAGGTAACTGTTCTGAATAAACCTTATCTAGATCAAGCATTTTAGCAATAGTAAGCGCAGCCTTATGCTTATCACCTGTGATCATGCAGGTTTTTATTTTTAATTCCTTAAGTTTCTTAAATGTCTCTATGGCCTTAGGCTTTAGATCATCGTAAAGTTCGATTGTTCCAAGAAATATACCGTCTTTGACAATATATATCTCAGTACCTGCGTTGTCATTACGCTCAATCTTATCGTTACATATACTCTTTGCGTATTCATAGCGACCTAGGCTTATTTTATGACCGCAAACGTAAGCCTCAAGACCTAAACCAGCCCTCTCCTCAAGATTTCTAACCTCATATTTCATAGCCCCCTTACTTTTTGCATAATTTACAATACCTAAAGCTAATGGATGGGTACTTTGAGATTCAAGTGAGTATGCCAGACTTAAAATTTCATCAGAACTTGCATTTACAGCGTTAATCCTACTTACCGTAAATTTTCCTTCTGTAATAGTTCCGGTTTTATCAAAAGCTATGGCAGATAGTTTTGACAGACTTTCAATATGAATACTCCCCTTTACCAAAACACCTATTTTAGACAAGGCTCCTAATCCACCAAAAAAAGACAGAGGAACAGAGAGAACTAGTGCACACGGGCAACTTACCACTAAAAAGACCAAAGCTCTTGTTAACCAGTCACTAAATGAGGCATTAGGTATTACTAAAGGACACAAGGCTAAAATAGCGGCAGCACTTACAACAACCGGTGTATACCAGATTGCAAAACGACGGATTAAAGCCTCAGGGCGAGATTTATTTGCAGCTGCATCCTCAATTAAATTAAGTAGTCTTGTGATGGATGAGTTTTTACTGTCACGACTTACAGTAAGTTCTATAACAGATGAGGTATTTATGCATCCTGATGGTACCTCATCTCCCTTTTTATAAATTCTAGGTTCACTTTCACCTGTAAGAGCTGCGGTATTTATGGAGGCGGTTTCATTTTTCAAATAGCCGTCAAGGCCTATAGCTTCACCGGCTAAAACACGTATAGTCTGACCAATTTTGACCTTGCGAGGCTTTAGAATTTCCTCATCTCCATTATCATTAATAACCCTTACAGTATCAGGTTTTAAGTTAACTAATGAGTTTATCTCCTTATGAGCCTTTCCTGCTGCGTAATGCTCAAACATTGAACCAATACGATAGAAAACCATCACCGCCAAGGCCTCAGGGAAATCTCCAAGAAAAAATGCCCCGAAAGTTGCAATCATCATCAGAAATTCCTCTGACATACGATATCTTTTAAACAGAGTTTTTAGGGCACTTATTATGACCTCATAAGAAATAGACAGATAAGCACTTATAGCCAACGCTATCTCAAGATAGAAATTAAGCTTAAAGCTTGAGTACTTTGAAAAAATTAAAGTAATCATTACTAAAAGAGCATAGAGCAATGACCTTTTATCTTTAGCGCTCACATGAGATAACATAAATCCCCCGGTAAAAAGCAATAGTTGAGCAATCATTCATATTTACAAATAATTATACAATAGTTGAGCAATCAATCAACTATTATTAAAAAATTTTTTCTTGTTATGGTGAATTATTTAAAAAATTTATGGTGATTTTTTTTTAAAGCACGATCTTAAAAATCGTGCCTTATGTACTTTTAGAAAAAAATAAGAGGCTTTTTAGTTTTGCTCTTTTGCTTTGAAAAGCGCTCATGCCTTATTTTTTTGCAGTCAAGACTCATGGCAAGAAAGCGTAAAAGATGTGAGGCGCAACCTGATTTTTTAAATTCGCACAGGCGTATTTTAAAGTCATTTATAGCTCTTTCCCTAATAACAATATGTTCAAACCCCTGTGAAATTAAAAATCCCTCCATAAATAAGGCTGCACTTATCTCGTTACCACAATCAAATGGCTTTTGTCTTAAAAGATATAAAAATGCAACTACCCCTAATTCCCTTTTCTTACTAAAGTTTTCAGAAATAAATTTAAGTCCGTGCTCTACACTTATGGCATCCTGTTTTTTTGCACATAAACATTGAGAGATTAGCTCAAGACTTTTTGAGGAACAGTCAAACTCATGATTTAATATAAGCTCACACATTCTCGATGCTGTCTGTCCAAAACGCTCAATCTTTAAAAAATCATCCTTATCAATACCAAAAGGCTCAACACCATGTAAAGCCATTTCGGTTTGCACTAATGTTACCTTTACATTTTCAAAGCATCTTAAATAGTTAAAACACACAGATGGCAAATCACGTTTAAAAGCACTTATAGCCCTTGTTTCATTATTTTTCAAATTTGGAGATTGCTTTGGTGCTAAGTCACCATGATCCCAGTACATCCCATCTAAATTATCTTTTAGCACTTCATGCGAAATCAACATGTTCACTTCCATTAAACACATAAATCTAATTTAAGGATCTTTGCGATTTTAGAATTCAAATGTAAAAATCTAAAATTTAGAATTTTCTTAGATTAAGCTTTCTAAAGTATAGTCTTGTTTTAATTTTTATTTTGAGAAATTCAATATAATATATTGTACATAGCGTTTTGTCAGCTCATTAAAAGTAAAGCTTGTACAAATAACAACTAGATAATATGCCTCTTAGGAAGTATGGAAATGGATAAACCTTGTGTGATTTTAGAAGACGCTCATGCTGTTTTACAAAAAGATTTTTTAGATGAGCTTCAAAGTCTAGCCCCTTTTGTCAGTCGTCGTCATAGTGATAAACTTACTTATGAGGAAGCTTTAAAAACATGTGAGGTTCTGGTTATATCAGGCGGCAGTAAGGTAAAAAAGGATTACCTTGACCGTATGCCTAACCTAAAGCAAATCTCAGTTTTTGGTGTAGGTTACGATGGAGTTGATGTCTCCTTGGCCAAAAGTCGAAAAATAATGGTTACACATACTCCTAATGTTATGAAAGATGATGTAGCCGATACTGCATTATCCTTACTTTTAAATTGCGCACGTCAGTTTGTTGAGGCTCATAAATTTATAGAAGATGAAAGATGGCTTAAATCATCTATGCCTCTTACCACCTCTCTTTTAGGAATGAAGGTTGGAATTGTAGGTTTAGGTCGCATTGGTAAGGAAATTGCCCGCCGCTTTTTAGCTTGTCGCTGTGAAATTGCATATACAGCACGTCATAAGCACGAAGACTGTGATTTTACCTATTTTTCCAATTTAAAAGACTTAGCCTTATGGGCTCAGGCTTTGATTTTAATCATGCCTTTAACAGAGGAAAATTTCCATATTGTAAATATGGATATTTTAAAAGCTTTAGGTCCTCAGGGATTTTTAATCAATGTTGCACGAGGTAAGCTCGTAGACGAGAAATCATTAATTAAGGCCCTCGATGAAAAGATAATTGCCGGTTGCGGACTTGATGTTTTTGAAACCGAACCTTGTGCTCCAAGAGAACTGTACAATCGACCAAATGTAGTTTTTTACCCTCACTTTGGATCAGCTACAGTAAAAACTCGTCAGTCTATGGCTAATTTGGTTATAGAAAATGTAAAGGCCTACTTAAATAAACAAGAGGTCAAAACTCCTGTACCTGAGATGAAATAAAGTGAATGCACTTGAATTAAAATCTCTTAAAAACTCAGCTTTAAGTCACATTGCCCGCACTTTATATGTTTTCTACATGCGCCCTAAAGCTGAGATTGGAGAAAATACTTTAGATCTTATGGAGATCTCAAAGCTTTTAAGTTCAGATAGTAAGTTTTTTCCCTCTCAAATAAATCTTGATGTGGTCAAACTTTGCCTAACTGAACTTGAAGATCTTGGTTTTATCAAAAGACGTATAGCTAATGCCCCCTGGGTATCAGCCATTATCGATTTTCCTTTGGTTGATAAAGAGCTTTTGGATCTGCCTAAAAAGCCGTTTTGTCTTGATAAGGACTGGCATCCAGGTCCAAGCTTTAAAGATGCGGCTTTAATGGTTGGACTATCGGATGTAAATTACACTACCAAAGATTTAAAAGCCTTTGTAAGTTTTTGGTCCTCTAAACAGGAAATGCGCAATCAGATTGCCTGGGAGAGAGCGTTTGCTATGCGTCTTTTAAGA
>CALFLJ010000091.1 GCA_937880335.1 uncultured Succinatimonas sp. | reverse complement strand
TATTGTAAAAGGAAGGCTAATTCTTCTAAATTAGTTAAGTAAGAGAAAAGTTACAGAATTGTCGATTTTAATATTCTTTGCTGAATGCTTTTTATAAAACTAAAGATAAGGCAAAATTAAGGGTCCTCTATACTAGTCTTAACTATGCTCTCATATGATGAGTCTTTTTATCCTAGGGCTTAATTTGCAGATTAAATTGCACACACATTATTAGATCATAATGCAGATCATGGCATATGTTCATAAGGAACTTACAGGCTCTGTTTGAGACTATAGATAAAAAATAACTGTGATATTATAAAAAATCAATTTAAAGTTTATATTGAATATGCGTTATGCATCAAAGATTAAAGTTTCAGAAAGTTGCAAAATAGACTTATGAAAACTCTAAAAATGGTGATTTTGTTATATAAAAATTCTTAAATCTCAAAGATTAAAGACAATTTATCAAAAAATAAAGAACTAAACTTTTGCATTTAAAACATTAAAAAAAGTGATTTATTTTTTGAAACGGTCACACTCTATTCTTTAAATAAAAAGTGGCGCAATAAAAATGAAATTTCTTAAATTAGACCCAGAAAGCTATAGGCAAAATGCTTTGATCGTTTCTTTGCGATTTATTTTGTTACCTTTAATAGCTTTATTTTGTTTTTTTGCAACTATTTATTTTACCGGCGGAGTAATAGATTCTGCTCTAGGTGGATTTGCTTCCTTAGCAATGTTTATCGCCTTTTTTTTCTTTGCTGTATGTATTTTTCCTTTTTTTTTAGTTATTTTCCCTATAAAAGATCCTGCATTTTCAAACAGATTATGCTATTTCATATTTGCTTTAACAGTTATAATCTGTGCTATATTTTCCCTGACAATGCTTCCACAAGGAACTACTTACTACGTAAATAATTCAGGCGGTTTGCATTATCCTGCAAACATCATCGAATTCTATGTTATTTACATAATTCCATCATTTTGTATTTTTGCAGCTTTAGCTAAAAGGGAAAAAGCTCTGTTTGCGCAACTATCGGGAGTTTTGTTTATAAACTACGTTATTTTCTTTATCGCAACACATACTGCAATAAACATTGATGTATACGAATGTAATTTTTCTCCTGCAGCTGAAATTCACGTTGAACTCTTCCCTGCAAAGGCAATCTGCCTGTTTATTTCTTATGCATTACTAATTCCATGCACAAGCTTTTACCTATGCTCCGTTTACATTAAGAAGGTTTATAAACTCAAATCCAACAATCAACTGCTAATAACTGTTGGATTATATATTCTAACTTTTTTGGTAAGTATTTTGGGACTATACTCTTTCGATGGCCAATACTATTTTTTGCGTGTATATGACGTATACATGGTACTTATTTTTATTACTCTACCCTACTTAGTTTTAACATTGCAGATTGGTCTATCATTTCTCTGTCATCCTTTATACTTTAGTTTCTCATCTAAAACAAATAAAAAAATATACGCAATTGCAGTGGCATTTTCCGTAATCGCAGTTAGTGCCATCTCATTAGACAGATTTGATCAGATACAAAAAAGACAAAGTATGCTTAACCACCCTGTAAGCCTAAATAAGCATAAAAGTTCTGTTGTAGAATTGTTAGATAACAATGGCTCATTTTTCAATATTCAAACTCACGATCTAAAATCTGATTGTTAAATCTATATTATTCTATAACCCTGATTTGGCCTATAAGCTTTATCAGAACTACAAGGTTCATTTAGAACCACGTAAACAACAAAACTATCCAATATTCTAATGCATTTTAAAATGTCTAGAAATTTAAAAGTCTGATTAAAAGGTTAAGGCAAAGCTTATGTGGATTTTATTAGCATTTCTCGCTCCATTCGTATCATTTATATCGTCTCTGGCTTTATTCCTTTGCCAACTAAAACTTATTTCAATGCGTGAAAAGTTAAGCGATACAACAGTGAATAATAATGTATTTAAATGTGCTAAGTGTGGATATTATGTCGGCATGTTAGGATGGTTATTTATAGGCACTTATATACTTCTTCTATATTTTCCTCGAATTGAATTAAAAAATTTTGAATTTCTTATTTGTCTGTTAAGTATATTTTTTTTCATAGCATGCATTATTACATCGAGCATTTCTATTATTTATTTATACAGATTATACTTAAAATCAGTTAAAGTCTTAGTTGTTCTTGTAATTACAACAATAGGATGGTTTAGCTATATTGTATGTATAATTTTGATATTGACACAGTAAAAGAGAGTGATGACATAATTATGGAGCAAATTTAAAGAAAATGGGCCAAGGTTTTAAAAGATCAACAATCTCACCTAAAGATAATCAAAAAAATCATTTAACTAAAGCCTAAACATTTTACATACATATGCACAAAACCTAACTTATCGACATTTTCATTGTGCCATTATCAAGTTTTAACATCTTTAAAATCTAAAAAAACTATAAGCACCTTAATAGGTTTTGTTTTAATATTTTTATAAAAACAGCAACTAAATGCTAAAAAAAAGCCCATAAAAACTTTTTTTATGCGAAAATTACTGAGTTTTTTTTTACCTTGTTATATAATAAGTAAGTTTTAATTGATGGTCGGTGATTTTATACTGACTGCTTTGACACACAACAAAAAGAGTTTATGGCTAAAGAAGAAAATATTGAAATGCAGGGCACCGTACTTGAGAACCTGCCTAATACTATGTTCCGCGTACAGCTTGAAAATGGTCACATTGTTATGGCTCATATTTCTGGAAAAATGCGCAAGAATTATATTCGTATTCTTACCGGTGACAAAGTTACCGTTCAGATCACTCCTTACGATTTGAGTAAAGGTCGCATTACTTTCCGCGCCCGTTAATCTTTAAAGATTTAAGTACTAACTAATAAGACCGAAAAACCATGTGTTTTTCGGTTAATTCTTTTTATTCCTCTAAATTACCATCAAATGAGTCTTTTATGGCCGAAAAAATGTCTTTAGGTGAACGTATAAGACGTTACATCATCTTTTTTTTCTCTGTTGTCTTACAAGGCGTTGGTATTAGTACTATAACCGTAGCAAAAATTGGTACTACCCCTATCTCCTCACCAAATTATGTGACATCACTCCATTCTCCATTAACCTTAGGTGATACCACCATGATTTTTAATATCTTACTCATAATCCTGCAAATAATGATTATAAATCGCAAGATAAAACAATACTGGTTTGATCTTGTAATGCAAATTCCTGTTATCTTCATTTTCTCCTGGATGATTGATCTCTCTATGGGGACTCTTGAATTATTTTTACCTTATGAAATGCCCTATTATCTAAGTTGGATATTAATGGTCTTAGGAACTGTGATCTTAGCTACCGCTATATCATTTTCAGTAGTAGCTAGTGTCTGCATGGTTCCAGGAGAATTCTTCATTAAAGTTTTCCACCCTTTGGTAAATCGCTCATTTAGCTTTGTTAAAACCTTCTTTGATATATTCTTAGTATCAACAGCAATTGTTATTTCTTTCTTTTTAACTAATTTCACAGCTATAGAAGGTGTCAGAGAGGGAACTTTGTTTGCAGCTTTAACAACAGGACCTTTAGTACATTTCTTTATTCCGATTTCATCAAAGATTTTAATGCCATTGATAAAAACAAAAAAAATCCTAGTAAGACTAGGATTTAAAGATTAACTATTTATGGCATGGCTTAAGCCATGCCATATTTCTATAGACTATTGTTTAAAATTTCTAAAATTGCAGCTTTGTCAATTTTTACAATTGCAGTATCAAGAGGCATCCAGTTGGCAAGAACGTGATCTGCCATTTCCTCAAAATGCTCAGATGTCACACCAAGTTCACTTAAAGTTGAAGGTAAACCTATAGACTTGAAGAAATCTGCTGTAAGATCAATTGCTTTTTTAGCATTCTCCATGGCTGGAGCATTCTTATCAAGACCAAAGACTCTTACTCCATACTGAGCAAATCTCTCTTTAGTATCCTCATTTAAGCTATAACGCATCCAGTGTGGGGTAATAATAGCCAAACCATAACCATGAGTAATATCCGTAAAAGCAGAAATCTCATGCTCAATACCATGACATACCCATGGAGATGGAGTACGACCTATGGCTAAAAGACCGTTACAACCAAAGGAACTTACCATCATAAGCTGAGCTCGTGCCTCATAGTTGTCAGGCTCTTTAATTGCAATTGGTGCATATTTAATTACCGTACGCAGCATGCCCTCACACATAGAATCTGATAGTTCATTACCGTCTTTTACAAGGTATGACTCAAATGTGTGGGACATTATGTCAGCTGCACCTGCTGCAGTCTGATTTGCAGGAACCGTAAAAGTATAGGTAGGATCGCATATTGATACTTTAGGATCTAATGTACCAAAGCCAAATAAAGGCATTTTCTCATTGGTTTCTGGATTTGAGATAACAGCGCTATTATCAAATTCAGATCCTGTAGCAGATAGGGTTAAAACAGTAACTATAGGCAGGGTCTTTGAAACTTTAGAACAATCCAAAACTAATTCCCAAGGATCACCATCATATCCCCAGCCTGCGCTAATGTTCTTTGAGCAATCAATAACACTGCCACCACCTACAGCTAAAATGACATCAATGTTTTGCTCCTTACAAATCTTAACTCCAGCGCGGACTGAGGAAATCTTTGGATTAGGCTCAATACCTGATAACTCAAAGACCTCATAATCTTTTAATAGTTCTTTTACTTTGTCGTAAAGACCAGTACGTTTGATACTACCTCCACCATAAGTTAAAAGAACCTTTTTTCCAAACTGCGACATTACTTTAGGTAACTCGTTAATACGATCTTTACCAAACATTAAGTGACAGGGGACTAAAAGATCAAAGTTATGCATAAAATATTTTCCTTAAAAAATTTTGCGGGCACAAAATTTATAAAATTAGTAACGATATTTTACTAAAATAAAAAAAATTAAAATTAAATCTGACAATCAAAATCAAAAACAATTTTTAATTTTTTTATATGATTTTAATTGGTAGAATTTAAAACCTCTATTTTGTCTTTAGGTTCCTGTTATGACTTTTGCTCCTATCTTTCTTACTCTTAGCGCATCACTTTTTACTTTTGCAATGACTGCCTTAGGCTCTTCTTTTGTTTTTTTAATAGGCAAAGGAAATAGAAAAAAATTAACTCAAATTGCCTTAGGTTTTTCTGCAGGCATTATGATGGCAGCTTCTGTCTTTGGTTTATTACTACCTGCAATGGATCAGGCAAAAAGTCTCAATATGCCAGAAATTATGCCCGTGATAGGAGGATTTCTTTTAGGTGTTGTCTTTCTTTTTATAATTGACAAATCACTTCCCCATCAGCATCTAATGCAAAATACCCCTGAGGGTCCTAATATAAGATTAAATAAACACTCCCTTCTTTTCATTGCAATCACTATTCACAATATCCCAGAGGGACTATGTATTGGTGTTTCAGCTGCAGCTGCTTTAACTTTAAACAGCCCTGAAATGTATTCTGCAACTTTAATTCTAGCCCTAGGTTTGGGTATACAAAACATTCCTGAGGGAGCTGCTGTATCACTACCTTTTTATTCAGACGGATATACTAAAAAGCAATCTTTTATAAAAGGAACAATTTCAGGTATTGCTGAGCCTATTGCAGCTGTTATTGCTGTAATCCTCACAGCCAGTATGATCTGGATTTTACCTTGGGCTTTATCTTTCTCAGCCGGTGCTATGCTTTATGTAGTAATAGAGGAACTAATTCCCCAGTCTCAGGAGGACAAGGGCCACTCAGATGCCGGCACTATTTCTATTCTTGGCGGATTTATTCTTATGATGGCTTTAGATATAGGTCTTAGTTAAGAGAAGATCGTCCCCCCGTTAGAACTTATGTAATAGCGGGGGTTAACTTAAATAAAGTTTATGCTTTTAAGGATTTATTTTTTCAAAAGTTTCAGACTTGATAACCAGCCGTCAACCATTTTTGAAGCATTAACGCGATCAGTTTGTGCCATAACACCGGTCATCTCAAAATTCTTTATAATATTAGCATTTGAATATTCTTTTATCTCAGATGGAATCTGATCTAAACCTGCTCCCTCATGAGTTATAAAAACAACAGTGTCTTTGTTATTTAAAGAGAACTTATCTAAGAAAGTATAAACGCACATAGGAATGGTACGCCACCAGTTAGGAGCTCCTATAAAAACAAGATCATAATCATCAGGGTTTGGTAAAGGCTCTTTAATTGCAGGACGAGCATTCTCATAGAGCTCTTTACGGGCAAGTCTTGTACAATCATCGTACTTTGTAGGATAAGGATTTACAGGATCAATTTTAAATAAATCAGCTCCAGTCTTCTGTGCGATAAACTTTGCTACAATTTCAGTATTGCCTTCCGTAATATTACCTACATTGTAATTCTCATCTGCACGAGAAAAATATGCTACTAAAATCTTTTGTGGTGCAGCTGCGGCGTAACTTGATGTAAACAGAGTAGCAAACAAACTACAAACTAAAAAAACTATTTTAAAAAATCTCATAAAATAACCTTTGAGAGAGAGAAAAAAAAATAAGTATTACAAATAATTTTAGACAATTTAATAAAGATTATAAATCTTAAAGCTCAAAAGTTTGACCACTACCGCAAACGGAATTTTAAATTAAAGCAAATCAAAAAAAATTTTACATTTATGGAAAAAAATAAAAAATCTATGGTAATATAAATACCAAGTTAGCTTATGCTAACTTATGCGATCTTATGTGGTATCAAACATTTGCAGTGTATTAAGGAAGGTTGCACCTCAACCTTCCTATTTTTTATATGGTATTGGAATATTCTTCTAAAACTGACTTCTCATTAAAGGTTGAAACTATTTCTAAAAAGTCATCTAAAAGTCTATCTGACGGGAAAAGATCATCTATACAATACCTGTCAAAAGGAGCCTCCAGGAATACCTGATTGTCAATAAAACCATTTTGCTCAATATAGCTTACAACTTTATCTATAAAATAACGTTGCTGCTCATTTAATTTATTTTCGTTTATAAATTTTACAAAAGCTTTATTTACAGATGCCTTATTAAGCCCTACGATTTTCCTTACAAATGCCACAAGATTTTCCCTTGGCGCATCAGCTTCATCCTTTTGGCCAATTTTTTCCCACAAAATCACTTCTAATTCTTTAATATCAACTTTTGTCAGAGGAACATTATCCTTAAGTTTAGCTATAACTCCCTCGTTTTCATGCTCATGCAGGTAACGACGCGCACGTTTTTCATAAGGCTCTAACTGAAAATTGGTATTTATAAGCTCAATAGCATCACGATCCTCTTCATCAACCTTAACACTATCTACTAAATTTATAAATTTAACCTCACCTGAAGCCTTTTCAATCATATATACAAGAGGTCTCAACAGTTTTCTTATAGTTTCTAATTCTTTTATGCCAATCGTATCGTACGTTTCTTTTTTTTGTAGAGCTAAAAGCTCGTTTCTTACCTGTTTTACAGAATCGGTATCTACATCTAATAGATCAGATGCTATTTTTTGCATTCTATTTATAAGCTGTGAAAAAAGCCTATCATCACCTTTTATAAAAGAAAGCTGCATATTGTAGATAAATAAGTCAAAAGCTCGAGCCTCTATATTATCCTCTGCACACGGAGGAATAAGAGGCACAATCTTATCTACAATAGTTTTGATTATGTCGTCATTTAGGTTCTGATAGCTTTCTTTCTTACTAAAGTCATCAAGAGAGTTTGCATGAATAAATGAGGAAAAAGAATCATGGGGGATCTTATTTTTTACAATATTACATAAATCCCCTACCGTATCATTTACATACTGAGCTTTAAAAGAATTATCTTGCGTATTTGCGCAAGACTGTGCTTGCAATAGCTTAACTATATTCAATCGGGTTGAGAAAGATTTCTGATCAATAGAACGCTGAACGTAACCTTCAGATCTTGCCATCTGAGCCTCAAAATATTCAAAGTTTTTGCAGCAATCGATAATAAGAAACTCTGACTTATCCTCACCATCAATAAGCTCACTACATAATCTCGTTCCACGACCTATCATCTGCCAAAATTTGGATTTACTAAATACAGGTTTAAAAAAGACTAAGTTCAAACACGATGGAACATCAAAACCTGTATCTAACATATCAACTGAAACTGCAATTTGAGGCATTAAATCCTGCTTAGCAAAATCATCAACTATAGTGTGGTTCTTCTGTGTTGTCTGATAATCAATAACCTGACAGAAGTTAATATCTACACTAGGGTACATCTCATAGAAGGTATTACGTATAGCCTCTGCATGGTTATGATTTTTAGCAAAAATGATGGTTTTACCTAACTCACTGCCACCTTTAATTCTCAAACCACTTTGCATAAGCTTTTTAATTACAAGCTTAATAGTATCTTTATTTATTACCCATTTATTTATTGCCCCAGCTGTGATCTCCTCTAGCATATAGCCATTTTCCTCAGAGAAGGTTTCCTCCCACTGCTCTTTTTCATCCTCAGAAAGCTCGCTATACTTAATACCACGAGTGACAAAATCAGTTTCAAATTTTAAAACCTTATAAGGGACTAAATAACCATCTTTTACAGCCTCATCAATTGAATAATTAAAAGTGGGCTCATCGTTGTCTAAACCAAAGACCTTATAGGTATTTATGTCTATATCGTTTTTAGGTGTGGCTGTTAATCCTACGAATAATCCATCAAAATAATCAAAGATAGAACGGTAGCGATTGTATATTGAACGGTGACACTCATCACTTATGATGAGATCAAAATGCCCCGGAGAGAAAAGCCTGCCACCATTCTCAGTTTTAGCCTCATCAATCTTTCCTATCATAGTCTGATATGTTGAGAAAATGATTCGGTCGTTTAAATTAAACTTCTCTGGCTTTATAGGGCTAATATTAGAGGCAGAATAAGACTTTAATAAATTTAAAGATGCTTTGTAAGCCTGATCAACTAAAACATTACGATCTGCCAAAAACAATACATTTTTAGCCCAGTTATGCTCAGTTAAAATCTTTATAAGCCCCATCACAGTTCGAGTTTTACCTGTTCCTGTGGCCATAACCAACAGAGCTTTTCTAAAATTACCGGTAAACCTCTCACAGACTGACTTTATCGCTAAAAACTGATAACGTCGATCACAAAATGTCGGTACCTCAATATTATCTAATGAAGTTTTATGTTTTTGCTTATACTTAATCGCTCGTAAA
>CALFLJ010000090.1 GCA_937880335.1 uncultured Succinatimonas sp. | reverse complement strand
AACAAATTTTTAAAGATAGATTTTAAAAGATGGGATAAATATAGAACGTGACACTATATTTATATATTGAGGTTTGATTTAAGACAAAAAAATCCCGACAAAATTCAGCCGGGATCTGATTTAAAATTTGCTAATTATTCAATTTCAACTAATACCTCAATCTCGCAGGCAATGCCACCTGGCAAAGAATTTGCTGCGATGGCACTTCTTGCAGGCAATCCGCGCTCTTCACCAAAAAGGTCACGAATAAGCTCAGAACCACCATTTACGACTTGAGGCTGTTCACAGAAATCATCAGCAGAATTTACGAATGCTAAAACTTTTACAAAGCGCTTTATCTTATTTAAATCGCCAATCTTATCTTGAAGATTTGCCAAAAGATTTAACATACAGTTTCTTGCTGCAAGCTGACCTTGTTCTAAAGTTAAATCCTTACCTAATTTACCAACTACGGTATTACCATTACCTAAATTAGGACCACAACCTGAACAATAGAGTAGTTTTCCTCCCTCACCAAACTCAACTACAGGCGTATAAACACCGCCTTTTGGAGGAGGTGGAGGAAGCTCTAAACCTTTCTCTTTTAAAATATCATATACATTTCTCATTTTTTTATCTCCTAATAATTTACCTTTCTATTTCTTGCAAAAATCTGCCATGAACCACAAACTCTGTGATCTCTTACAATCAAAGCATTTGGATATAAAGCTGATGTAGGACAGACATGGGTAGGAATTACATAAACCACATCTCCAACCTCAGGCTTTAAGTCTTCATATCCTTTCTTCATTTTAAAGACCCAATGCTCTTCATTTTGTAAAATACTCTCTACTTTATCCTCAAGTCCTGCTATAACACCTCTTAACACAGGATCAGATGCAATGGCCTTTGTTCCACAATCCAAGGTGAAATAATCATCATTTGGATGACTTATGACACGAGATAGCACGCAAGCTGCAGGCGTATATTCCATATCCTTAAATAAATCTTGATAGCCGTGATCTTGTAAGAATAAAGTACCAGGCGACATATAAAAGTCCGAAAGTTTCTCATAGCAGGGGAACTCTGGTGTGCCTCCTGAAATAACCATGACATCAAAGCCTAATTTACGTAATGACTCTTGTAAATTTTTCTTCTGTGTTACCAAGTTTGAGATAGACTCAAAACGCACCTTAGGATCACTAATTCCATTATGTCCGTCATAACAATGTAAACCCTTTAAGCTTACATTTGCTAAGCCTTTACTATCTTTGGCAAAATCACATACTTTTGAAAGCTCAACTCCGGTGCGATTTAGACCTACATTGACATCGATGAAAAAATCAACATTAGTGTTTCTTGTCTGAGCAATATCGTTCATGCGCTTTAACTGGTTTAAATCATCAAAAAGAGCATACCAATGAATTTTGGGAAAAGCCTCTTTGATGTTTAAAAACCTAACAAGATTAGGCCCTACAGCAGGATATGCCAATAAAACATCTGTGGCACCTGCCGTAGCCACCATTTCACACTCAGAAATGGTAGCGCATTTGAATTTAGTTACCCCATTTTTAATAAGCTTTGAAACAAGCTCTATGGTCTTATGAGTTTTTACATGTGGCCAAAGACGTTTAACGTCTTTGGCATCTAAAAGAGCTCTCTTGATATTCAGATCAATAATCTCTTCATAAAAAACCAATGAAGGTGAAATTAAATTTTCGGTATTTTCAATTGTGTAATCCATATAAAACTCTCTTTAATGCAAAGCTTTAATTACAGATCCTGCATCTCGATTTAAAACAACCCCCTCACTTACAACCTCAACACCATTTAAAAAGCATTTATAAAGACCTAATGCTTTTTTAGTAGGTTCGGCAAAAGTAGCATTGTCTTTAAAATCATCTAAGTCAAAGATATTGATGTCGGCATAATATCCTTCTTTTAAAAGACCTCGATTTAAAATCCCCATTCTTTTTGCACTTAAACCTGTCATCTTTGAGATACATGTTTCCAAAGGCAGGATACTACGATTTTTTACATAATCTCTTAAAGCCTTAGGGAAGGCTCCGTACATGCGAGGATGAGGAGTATCTGTTTGCGCATAGATTGCATCAGAAATAAATATTGAGTAAGGCAGCTTAGCTACAGTATCAATATCATCCTGACACATACTAAGATTTATAATTGCCACGTTACCATTTTCATCGTTAAGTAAGTGGCAAACAAATTCCTCTGCGTCTTTAAAACCAAATTCCTCTGCACACTCTACTACGTTCTTATTTATATATTTACGATTCTCTTCTTTGCTTACTCCTGAGATCAAAATACGATCCCATCCTAATGTAATTGCAAAATTATCCCAGTCATCGTAAGTTTGACGGCTCATCCTGCGGAATTCTTCAACACCATCTGAAGTTCCCATTTTCTTTAAAGCCTTATTCATATCACCTGCTACAAATTTTGGTGGAACCATGGTAGTAAGTGAAGTTGAACCGCCCTCATAAGGATAGAAATCGCAGCTTACGTCCTGACCTCGTGCGCGAGCATAGTTTATAAGCTCAATGGCCTTAAATATATCTTTACGCCAATTTTTCATGCCACAGGATTTAAAATGAGAGATCTCAACTGCACAGTTTGCCTTGCGGCCAATCTCAATTATCTCCTCAACACTCTTTACCATACTCTCGCCCTCTCCTCTTATATGAGCAGTAACGACACTATGGTGCTTGCCTACGGCCGATAAAATTTGAGCATACTCATCAGTTGAGGTATAGCACTCAGGAATATACATAATACCCACAGATACTCCTGATGCACCACTTGACAAAGCCTTATCAATTACATCATAAGCTTCCTTTATCTCCTCTTTAGTAAAAGGAGCATCAGAAAAATTCTTCAATGAAATCTTTAGCGAACCAAAGCCTATCATGGATGCAAAATTTAGTGGCAATTTAACTTTATCCAAAGCATTTAAATAATCATCATAAGTTGTAACGAAACCAGCTTCAATTGGTCCTAAAACCGGCTCATGAAACTTATACATTGCATATGCATCATCACGATTTGCAGGAGCTGGAGTCATAGAAATACCGCAGTTTCCAACTACAGTTGAGGTTATACCTTGCAACAGCATGCAATCGCCAAAATCTTCACTATTAAATGGTTTGGCATCGCAATGACGATGGATATCGATAAAGCCTGGGGAAACTATTTTTCCACTAGCATCAATAACCTTATCAAAATCACCTAAAATTTCCTCTTTTGATAATTTTGAAATCTTATCATCTTCAATAAGCAGGTTTCCTTTGTAGGGCAGCTCCCCGCTGCCATCTACAATTAAACCTCCCTTAACTAAAATCTTTGACATGTTTAACTCCTAAACTTAAGCCTTCTTTCCACGAGATTCATATACAATGTTAAGTCTTTCTTTTTCACTTAATTTCTCTTGTGCAGTAAAGATATTTGTTACAAGAGCAAACACAACGGCTACTAAAGTTGCAGGAATAGCAGGTCCTGTGAATGTTTCTAAAATTAAGCTCTTAAAGTCCTGGTTGGTTAAGAAAAGAACACCAAAGATTAAACCTGAACCAATTGAGGCCAGACAGCTTTGCCATGAGGCTTTTTTATACAAAGCGCCGTAAACCATAGCAACAGATACGCCTGGGATAATAGAACCAATTACATTGGTAATATAGCTCATAACATCAGTTGCAAATAAGCAGGCTACGAATGCTAATAACAAGGTTACACAGGTTAGGATACGAGAAACATAAGTTACGGTTTTTTGGGACATCTCCTTACCTGTAATCATAGGATAAATATCCTGAACCATAATACCTACACCTGCGATTGCGTCAGAACTTGCAGATGACATTGTGGCACTTAAACCTGCAATCAAGAACATTAAACCTAATACAGGGCCTAATATCATTGTTGCTATGTAAGTAAAGGCAAAATCAGGATTATTTAATACAAAGGTCTCGCCATTTGAAACAGCAATGGTATAAGCTGCCATTCCGATTACAGCTGGGATTAAAGAGAAACCTAAAAGCATTGCTCCTGATAAAAGTAAACCTTTAATACCAGACTTCTCATCCTTAGCTGTGTAAACACGAATTCTATAAGTTGGTGTACCAAAGAAAGGAATGAAGATAGAGAAAGTTAATGAAATAAGAGCCATAGTTCCTAAGGCATCAATACCATAGAAGCTCAATCCAGCCTCATGCCCTGTTGATGCCATGGTTGTGGAAATAGCCTCCCAACCACCTGAAAGAGGGATAGCAATTGCAGCAATAACAGCAAAACCTACTAAAAGCAGAATTAACTAGATGGTATCAGTCCAAACTACAGCCAAATAACCACCTATAATTACATAAACGCCAAAGCCCACTACAGTTAAAAGTTTTGCTAAGGTTAAATCGATACCTGAAACAAAGCTTAAATAGGTAGCACCACCATTTATGTGATTGCCAAGCCAAACAATCTCAACTAAATACATCATAATAGCCATAACGTATTTAACTTTCATATTGCCGTTGTAGTGAAACTGGGCCTCCTCAGCCATGGTGATAAAGTTCTTAGCACGAAGCTTTGTCTTCCAGGCCAAATAGGCCAAGGCGATAATACCTAAAGCTGCACCAAGACCGTAAGCTGCACCGCCCCAGCCAAACTTAAATCCGTTTGCGGTGGCTCCAATTGAGGATCCTGTACCAATTACAGTAGCACCCATTGTGCCAAAAACTAAAAAGAAAGATAAAGAGTTCCCTCCTGTTATGTAATCCTTACCAGATCTTTTTCCTCTTGAACAATAAGTACCAATAAAAATCATTGCAATAACATAAACAATAAAGCCTCCTATGAAGAAAGCCATGTTTTCTGTACCGTGTTGCATGATTGCCTCCAACGATGAATAAAACAAAATCTAACAAAAAGTTTGATTTTATCTTAATTCATATTCTATCAAATGTAAGACTTTCATACAAATATTTTGACATATATCACTAAATTTTTGTTTGGTATCAAATTAGAATAATCAAGGTGTTTATAGAGAATTAACCTATATTACAATACGTTAATTAATTCTGCCACCTATAAAGCGTATAAACTTACCAAACTTTTATTTAGTTAAACTGAGAAAAACAAAAATTTGATGAGATAAAATAAAACAAAATTATAGTTTGAATGACAAACAATTATTTTGATAACTAACTAAAAGTTTGGTATACTAGTTGTAGAAATTGAAAACAAAAAATCCAGAGGTACCATGCAAAATTTATCAGAAATACAGCCACAGTTAGAGCTAATAATGAAGGGTATAGCCAAAGAATTCGGCAAAAACTGTGAGGTTGTGCTTCATGATCATAAAAGAGGCTTAGATAAATCTATTATTGCTATTGAAAATGGTCATGTAACCGGTCGAAAAGTTGGGGATCCTAGTACTAATATTGGATTTGCAATCTCTAAAAGTAAAGAACAGACTGATGCTCAATTCGGTTATATAACCCATCTGCCTAATGGAAAAACCTTACGCTCCTCATCAGTCTATTTTAAAGACGACAAAGGGAAAGTCATTGGAGCTTTATGCATTAACCTGGATATAACCCAAATGGAGCTTATAAAGAATAATATAAATTACCTAACCTCAGATGAAAGTGAGGAAGTTGAGGAACACTTTGTAAACTCTGTTGGAGATATCTTAGATAATCTAATTGAAAAGTATGCCCTAAGCAAACATGCAGATTACAAAAGCATGAATAAAATGCAAATGTTAGATTTTCTTAAATTTTTAGATGATCACGGGGCTTTTTTAATTCGCAATAGTGGTACACAGGTTTGTAAGTTGCTAGGTATTTCCAAATACACTCTCTATGCTTATCTAAAAGAGATAAATCCAAAATCAGAAGAAAAGTAAACCTTACCGAGCACAGAGGTTAATCTTTAAGCCTCATATCCCGTTATTTATCAAATAATGATTTATAACGGGATTTTATATATAGCTTAAATTCAAAATATTTTTTTATTGAAGAAATTTAGCTTACGTTAAAGCAAGATAAAGCCCTAAAATCCAATCAAATATCAACTACTTTAAGATAAATGTTCTCTCTAAACAATACACCAAATGTTGACAGCTGAGAAATCTCTTATAATGAAAAGAAATCCTAGAACATAAAGAATACTTAAAGAAAAATAAGAGCAAACTTACAAAAGTAAATTTACATGCTTAACCGCAAAAAATCAAAATTTTGTAAGCTAAAAAGAGGCTATCAAAAACATAAAAGGCCTGTCTCCAAATAACTTTTTGGAAACAAGCCTTAAGTCTGAAAGTATGCCCCAAGATAAATTTCCTAAAGCACACTAATAAAGACTTTTTTTAGTCTTTATGTAAACCTTTCTTAATTAAAGCATCAAGATGCATACTCTTAGAAGGAAGGTCGTCATACTTAAACTCTAAAGCTGGCATATAACGAAGATTTAAACGACCAGCTAAAGTAGAGCGCACAAATCCTTTTGAATTATTAAGCCCTTTCATTGCAGCTTTAATCGCCTCTTCATCATCTGTTAAAAAAGAGATGTAAATACGAGCTGAGCGCAAATCAGGAGAGACATCCACTTCAGTAACAGTGGCGTCTTTCACACGAGGATCTTTTAATTCATGCTGCAGGATATCGGCAGTTTCACGGCGGATGGACGCTGCCACCCGCTCATTTCTTCCGTAACTTTTAGGCATAATTTTCCTAGTCTAAAGTTCTGGCAACTTCAACATTCTGGAAGACCTCAATCTGATCTCCCTCACGTACGTCTTGGTAGTTCTTAACACAGATACCACATTCAGAACCCTGCTTAACCTCGGCTACGTCATCCTTGAAACGACGCAATGAGTCAAGCTCACCTTCGTAGATCACAACATTATCGCGCAATACACGGATAGGAGCTGAACGCTTAACAGTACCCTCAGTAACCATACAGCCGGCAATATTACCAAACTTAGGATGATGGAAGACGGAACGGACCTCAGCTAAGCCTATGATTTCCTGACGAACCTCGGCCTTAAGAAGTCCTGACATTGCCTTCTTGACATCATCGATTAGATCGTAAATAACACTGTAGTAGTGTAGATCAACACTCTCAGAGTCGATAATACGACGAGCCGGACCATCTGCACGAACGTTAAAGCCTATGATAATAGCATTTGAGGCAGTAGCTAGAGTAGCATCAGTTTCAGTAATACCACCTACACCTGAACCTACAATAGAAACCTTAACCTCTTCTGTACCAAGCTTCAGCAAGGCATCGGAAATAGCCTCAACAGAACCTTGAGTATCAGCCTTGAGAACAACATTAAGCTCAGAGGCGGTATCAACCTTGAACATGTTCTCAAGCTTATTCTTCTGTTGCTTGGCAATCTTAATTTCACGATACTTACCCTGACGGAATAAGGCAACCTCACGAGCCTTCTTCTCATCACGTACTACGGTAACCTCATCACCTGCAGTAGGAACACCTGATAAGCCATAAACCTCAACTGGAATTGAAGGACCGGCAGAATCAAGGGTCTGACCTTTTTCGTTACGCATAGCGCGAACACGACCAAATTGTAAACCGCAAAGGATAACATCACCCTTCTTTAAGGTACCCTGACGAACTAAAACTGTAGCTACAGGACCACGACCCTTATCTAAGCGAGATTCAATGGTTACACCTTGTGCCATACCCTCAGATACAGCTGTAAGCTCAAGCATTTCAGCCTGTAACAGGATAGCCTCGATAAGATCATCAACGCCTAAACCGGTTTTAGCTGAAACTTCAACAAATTGAGTATCACCACCCATAGACTCAGGAATTACTGAATGCTGCATCAATTCGTTTATTACACGAGATGGATCTGCAGATGGTTTATCAATCTTATTGATAGCTACGATCATAGGAACATTTGCAGCTTTAGCGTGCTGTATAGCCTCAATAGTCTGAGGCATTACACCATCGTCAGCTGCAACAACTAAAACTACAATGTCAGTAGCCTGAGCTCCACGAGCACGCATTGCGGTAAAGGCTGCGTGACCTGGGGTATCTAAGAAAGTAACACCAGTGCCACGGGTTTCAACATGGTAAGCACCGATACGTTGAGTAATACCACCGGCCTCACCTGCGGCAACCTTTGACTTACGAATATAGTCAAGTAAGGAGGTCTTACCATGGTCAACGTGACCCATAATGGTTACAACCGGGGCACGAGGAGTTGCCTCAGCCTTAGTCTTTAAGTCAGAGATAATCTGCTCCTCAAGCTCATTCTCCTTACGAAGAATAACCTTATGGCCCATTTCCTCAGCTACAACCTGTGCAGTAGCCTGATCTAAGACCTGGTTGATGGAAACCATCTCACCTAATTTCATTAAGGTCTTAATAACCTCAGAGGCCTTAACTGCCATCTTAGCTGCAAGTTCTGCAACAGTTACAGTCTCGCCTATCTCAACATCACGGTTTACCGGCACTGCAGGTCTGTTAAATCCATGCTGTTGCTGATTAAGCTTAGCTGCGCCCTTAATACCGCGAGAACGGTTTTTAGGATTGCGATTCTGATTACGTGTAGGCTGTTCTGTCTCCTCACGCTTACGAGTACTCTGACGACGCTCAGTATTGCCACGATCACGATGACGACCACGATTTTCAGCCTCGCGTTCCTGACGGTCCTCAGCCTCACGTACGAACTTAGACTTCTTAGAGTCCTCCTCGTTTATACTGTCATCTGTAGCCTCTTGAGCCCAGCGAGCCTCGTTTTCCTCAGCCAAACGACGATTTTCCTCAGCTAAGCGAGCAGCTTCTGCTAAGGCTTTTTGTTTTAAAACTTCTTCTTGCTTGCGACGTAATTCCTCAGTTGCCTTATCCTCACCCTTGTGAGATTTAGCAGGGGCTGCACTAGCTTGCTTCTGACGACGAGCAGCTTCCTCGGCCTTACGCTGTTTTTCAGCTTCCATTCTGCGTTCCTCAGCCGCTTTTCTCTCAGCTTCAGCGCGGGCGGCCTCTTGTGCCTTACGCTCTTCCTCAGCCTTACGAGCCTCTTCGGCCTGACGTTTTTCTTCTTCCTCACGTAAACGTCTAGCCTCAATCTCTTTAGGATCAATAACAACCTTACGTTTACGAACTTCTACCTGTACGGTTTTTTTAGAACCGCCAGCACGTTGTAATGTTAAAGTGCTGTGAGTTTTTTTACCCAAGGACAAACGGCCGGATTTTCCGGAATTATTTTGTGTATCACTCATTAAACTAACTCTCCTTCCCTACTGCTCGTCCTTAAACCAGCACTCATTGCGGGCTGCCATGATAATAGCGCCAGCTTTTTCCTCATCTAAACCTTCAATATCTAAAAGATCATCTGTGGCCTGATCTGCAAGATCATCTGGAGTCTTTACACCATGAGCTATAAGCTTACGACCTAAATCCTCATCAATCCCATCAAGTTTAGTCAAAGCCTCAAGCTCTTTATTAGCTAAATTCTCATCACGCTCTAAAATAGCTTTGCGAGCGTTTTCCTGTAAGGTCTCAATGGTTTGTTCATCTAAACCTTCAATTGAACTAAACTCAGATGGGGTAACGTAAGCTACTTCCTCAAGAGTGCTAAAACCAGCATCAGCTAAGGCCATAGCAAAATCCTCATCTACGTTTAAGCCTTCCTCAAAGGTTTTAACTAACTTACCTACCTCTGCCTGTAAGTTATCCTCAAGCTCTTTTGAGGTCATAACCTTTATATCCCAACCTAAAAGCTGGGAAGCAAGGCGTACATTCTGACCATTACGACCTATGGCTAAAGCGAGATTTTCCTCAGCTACAGCAATAGATATTACATGGGCATCCTCATTGATAATAATGCGGGATACCTCAGCTGGCTCCATTGCGTTTGTTACATACTGAGCTAAGTTCTCATCGTATAAAACGATATCGATCTTCTCACCTGATAGCTCATTTGATACAGCCATGACACGGGCACCACGCATACCGATGCATGCACCACGAGGATCGACACGGCGATCTTTACTGCGAACTGCAATCTTAGATCTAGATCCTGCATCACGGGCAACACCCATGATCTCAATTACGTCCTCGCCAATCTCAGGAACTTCAATGCGGAAAAGCTCACGCAAGAATTCAGGGGAGGTACGAGTACAAATGATCTGAGGACCCTTTGATGGATCATTACGGATCTCTTGCATTAAAACCTTAATACGATCGCCTCGGCCGTAGGACTCATGAGGAATAATCTGCTCACGATATAAAGTAGCCTCAGCATTATTGCCTAAGTCCAAAACCATGTGATCATGGGTCTGTTTTTTTACAGTTGCATTTATAACATGTCCCACTCTATCACGCTGTTCGGAAATGACCTGCTCACGCTCAGCCTCACGCACACGCTGTGAGAGAACCTGCTTTGCAGTTTGAACAGTGATACGATCAAACTCAACTGAAGGAATTTGCTCCTCTACTATATCTCCTGGCTGAATACCTGGATGATCAATTGAGGCTGCAGCTAAGGATACCTGTGATGACGGACTATCTAAAGGCCCATCGGTATCAACTACCTCCCAGCGTCTGAAGGTATCATAACTTCCTTCCTTGCGATTGATGGTGACGCGAACTGCGATATCTACAGGATATTTTTTCTTTGTAGCTGTAGCTAAAGCAAGCTCTAAAGCTTCAAAAATCTTTTCCTTATCAATGGCGCGTTCATTGGACAGCGCCTCAGCAATGGCAATTATTTCCTTTCCCATTTTTTATTGACCTCTTCTATGATGCGCTTTTAGGATTCTTTTTGTTTTTTTCAGGAAATGTCGGAATAAGTCGAGCAACAGATACATTAGCAAACGCAACTTCCATATTTCCGTTCAGCTCATCCTCAATTTTGACAGTTCCATCATTAGTAATCTCAAGTAACTTGCCCTTAAGTTTATGACGACTTTGTACCGGCATTCTTAGTTCAAGCTTAACGCTCTCCCCTATGTATTTTTCCATCTGAGAGGCTTTAAAGAAAATTCTATCTAAACCAGGTGAGGAAACCTCAAGTACATAAGCAGGTCCTATAATATCAGCTGTATCTAAAGCCGGAGATAAGACCTGTAAGGCCTCTCCACATTGATCAGCACTGACTCCGTCTTCGGCCTCAATATAAATCTCTAAAGATGCACGTGAGCCGCCCTGGCGATACCTAACGCCCCACAATTGCAAACCTAATGATGAAATTAAAGGCTCAACTAATTCAGTTACTTTATCTTCTATGGTTCCTGCCATGTTCCCTCAATAAAATTTTTCCATAAAAAAAGGCCCTACAATCTGGGGCCTTTTATAAGTTCCACCGGTTTTATTCTGACGTTAAACGTCTTTGTGAACTGCAATCTGTCAAATTTTAAATTATGACATAAGCTTTTAGTATTTTTAGCAGATAAACTTACTAATATTACTATTTAAATACGGTATAAATCCGTATCGGCTGGAACACTCAACCGCAATAAAATATCCTTAGCTTAGGATATTTTAAATTATGCTAAAGGACTTAAGGCTCATTTATCAAACCAAAGCTTAAACTTGAAGTATTGAAAATAGCCTTATTACAAATCCTGAAATAAGCGCACTATTTATACCATTTTTAAGGTAAAAAATCAAGCCAAAAAGGCAGTATTAGGCCTTTTGCAGCTCCTGAGCTTTGTATTTTGGCTTTGTAAGTTTTACCACCGTAATTGAGGTTGCATCTGAGGAAATAACCTCTATTTTCCACCCTTCATACAGAATGCTTTCCCCCTTTTTAGGAATTCTTTGCAGATAATCTAAGATAAAACCGGCTATAGTCTGATAATGCTCAGAGCGAGGCAAACTCAAACCAGTAACTCTTGCCACGTCTGCCAAAACACTTTCAGCATCTACCCTAAAGCTGACCTTATCTAGTGATACAATCTCAGGAGTTTCGGTACGATCAGGCATTTCTCCTGCAAACTCTTCCATAATGTCATGTAGAGTTACAACACCTTCAAAATTACCAAACTCATCAAAAACAAAGGCCATATACTTCTTGCTTGAGCGAAATTCTTCTAAAACCTTTAAAATATTTACAGTTTCAGGAACGAACAGTGGCTGTTGGATTATCTGTTCAATCTCATCCTTGTTACAGCGGTTTTCAACTATAAGACCTAATACCTGAGAACGTGATACAAAGCCTAATGGCTGATCCTTCTGTCCGTGACGATAGGCTATGAGATTAGTTTTAGTGTGCCGCATTACCTGATTTATAACGTACTCAGGATTTGCATCTGTTTTTAGCATCTGCAAATCGTTGCGAGCGGTTAAAACTGCTTTAACAGGCAAGGATGATAAAGACAGTACCCTAGATACCATCTCCTTTTCCTGATTGTTAAAAACATTAGCCCCAGTTCTCTGATAGATAGCCTCACGAATGCTTTCCACCTGATCACTTCTTGAGCCTAAAAGGCGTAGTACCAGATTTGCAGCAAGCTCACGGCTTTGCATGGATCCTGATTTAAGCTTTAGTACATTACGTCGTGAAACCTGATTGAAGACCTCAATTAGGATGGAGAAGGCTATAGCTGAGTATAGATATCCTTTTGGAACCTCAAAGTGTAAGCCTTCCATGATGAGGTTAAAACCTATCAAAAGCAGGAAACCTAAACATAAAATGACAACTGTAGGGTGTCTTGACACAAATCTTGAGATAACTCCTGAGGCCCAGGTTAAAAGTCCCATACCTAAGGTTACAGCAATCATCATAATCACCATATTACTTGTCATGGCGACTGCGGTAATAATTGAATCAACTGAGAAAAGGACATCTAAGACCATAATCTGAGTTGATACCATAGCTAAAGATTGACCTGCAGCCTTAGTTACAGATACCTCATCGGCCTCATTTCCCTCAAGCTTACCGTGTAACTCTTCTGTGGATTTATACATAAGGAACAATCCACCTGTAAGCATAACTAAATCGCGATAGGAAAAATCCAAACCAAAGATTGTAAACAAAGGTTCTTTCATTGCGATTAAATATGCCGCAAAAAACATTAGGATTAAACGGCAAATAAGAGATCCACCCAAACCTATGTATCGGGCCTGTCTACTTCTTTTTGGAGGAAGCTTTGATGATAGTATGGCGATAAAAAGCAGGTTATCTAAACCTAAAACCACCTGCATTACAGTTAATGTAAGTAAACCTACCCATGCTGTAGGCTCAAAAATCCAGTCAACATTAAAGTCGAACACAAAGCTAGCAGGATCCATTTAAAAGACCTCTAACAAAAGCTTTTTTAAGTAAAAAAAATAGGGAGTTAAAAGAAGGTAGAGCTTTTTTTTGCTCATTGATAATGTTCACTTTTCTATTCTTAAAAAAATTTATGGTAAATAATATTCTTTATATGTTAAATCAAGTTTAAATTTTCTCACATTGTAATAAGCAATGTGAGAAATATTATTTTATATTAAATTTTTAGGTTAAAAGCTACCGATCAGGTCTATTCTTGTGATGTGAGGGCTTTCTATGGGCATTGCCTGCAGCTTTAGCTCCCTTGTTACCGTAAGGGCCTTTTGCAAAAGGTCTTTCACCATTTGCCCCCTTTCCCCTTTTATTATTGTTTGATCCTTTCGCATAGGGATTATATCCATGAGCTTTTGACTTTCCAAATCCGCCTTTTAAACTGCCAAAGGAGAAATTTTCATCAGTTGAAAATGATTTTCCACTGTAAGATTTACCCAAGCCTCCCTTACCTTTTGCATAAGGCTTAGAACGAGATTTTGGACTATTTTCTCCAAAATTTCCGCCCATCTTTTGCTTATTATGATTTTGTGAATTAGGATTTGCCTTTGACAAACGCTCTAATTTTGGACGATTTGCCTGTAACTGCACGTCAAATTCATCTTCCTTGGCATTCATTAAAACTGCAGCTTTGGAGCGTTCAAAATTAGCATTACCTAAACTACCTGGAAGTCTACGCTTATTATCCAAACTTACAGCACGACGTCTATCAGAGCGGTACGCACCACCTCCGGCAAAAGGCTTTTCAGGCATATCTGCTGTGCTTAAAGGCTCAAGATTTGCAATGGCACGCAACTTATTTAGCTCATTTAAATTAAGCTCTCGATACTGACCTGCTTTAAGGGCTGGATCCAAAGCAATGCCACCATAGCTTATGCGAATAAGTCTGCTTACCCTAACACCAACAGCCTCCCATAAACGCCTTACCTCTCGCTTACGGCCTTCTTTTAAAGAAACATGATACCAGGCATTACGAGACTCACCACCTACATAGGTTATATTATCAAAATGAGCTTTGCCATCCTCAAGCATTACTCCTTTTTGCAGATTATCTAACATCTCATCTGTTACCTCACCGTAGATACGAGCTGCGTAAATACGCTCAATCCCGTGACGAGGATGCATAAGAGCATTAGCTAGATCACCATCTGTTGTAAATAACAGTAAACCTGAGGTATTGATATCCAGACGACCTACATAGATCCATCTTCCCTGTTCAGGCTTTGGAAGATGGTCAAAAACCGTTGGTCTGTCCTCAGGATCATTTAAGGTTGTAAGTTCTCCCTCAGGCTTGTGGTACATCAAAACTCGACACACAGGCTTTTTTACTGTACTAGGTGATAGTACAACCTTACCGTCAATTTTAACTGTAGTGTTATCAGCATCAATTCGATCACCAATTTTAGCTTGTACGCCATTACAGGTAATACGACCTTCAAAAATCATTTTCTCAAGACCACGTCTTGAACCTAATCCCATACGGGATAATACCTTCTGCAGCTTCTCGCTCATAAGTTTCCTTTAGAAAAATAAGATTAGTAGTATTATCTCATTTTTTTATGCTAACTCATAAAAGTTGGTGATTTTTCTTCAATAGCCTAAAATATAATTATAATCTAGGGGGCTTTTATGCATAGCGCTAACGAAATTCCACAAAAAAATGTGTCTTTTTCTTTATTCGGGATAAATTTTACCTTAAAAGTACATGAGGATAAGATTGATGACCTGTTAAAAGCCATAGATTCATTGCGTCAAAAAAGCTCCCGAATTCTAAGAGAAAATCCTAATCTTTCACCTACTCAAGCTAGTGTCTTAGTTGCACTTGAAAGTGAAGGAAAACTCTTAAAATATCTTTCACAAGCAACACCTTTTGAAAGAGCTTGCCAAGATAGAATATCTCGCATCTCACACATATTAAAGCGTAATCTAAATGGAAAATAAGCACTTAGAAAATAAGAAAAAACGTTCTGCCTTACGTCAAAGCATACTCAATTATCGCCGTAATTTATCTAAATTAGATATTGAGGATGCAGGATATAAAATCTCAAAGGCTCTAATTTCCCATCCTAAACTAAGACAAGAGCGCCTAGTCGGCTCCTATTTAAGTACAGGAGGAGAATTATCATCTGTAGAGCTTAATTTAAAGCTCCTAGAAAAAGGGCACACCTTGGTTTTGCCACGCATTGATACTGACCATAAAGGTCTTATGGATTTTTATATTTATAGAAAAAACGATGTACTTTTAGAAAATCGTTTCCACATTCTTGAACCTGAGGCTCTAACTGAGAATTATACAGGGCTTGATAAACTTGAGGTTTTGATAGTCCCTCTTGTAGCTTTTGACATGCAGGGCAATCGCTTAGGTATGGGCGGTGGTTATTATGACAGGGCGTTAAAGAAACTAAGTGCTGAATGTTTAACAATTGGTGTAGCTTATGACTTTCAACTAGTTGACAGTGTTCCTGTTGAACATTGGGACATGCCTCTTGATGAAATAGTTACTCCAACTAAACATTTAATTTTTGTTAATAAGTAACCTTAAAAAAAAACGATCAAGTCTTAAAACCTGATCGTTTTTTTTTGTTTACTGATAAATTACTTATTAGCAGGGGCATCAGTTCCTGCAGATGGAACATCAGGATTTACCCTAGGAGCATCTGTATTTGCAGGAGCACTCTGAACTACTTCAGTAGGAGCAGCCTCAATATTACTAAAGCTACTACGCTCTTGATGACTCTCCTTCTGTAACCAGCCTAAAAATAGGCAGATACCAAAGAATACTACAACTAAAAGCCATGTAGAACGAGTTAAGAAATTTCCAGAACCAGTTGAACCGAAAACGGTATTAGAAGCACCAGCTCCGAAAGAAGCACCCATACCAGCACCTTTTCCTTGCTGCACCAAGATTAAGGAGACAATGGCAATACAAACTAATAAAAAAATAACAATCGCAGCTTCGTACATAAAATTAGAATCCCAAATACGCACACGTACCTTACTAGGCGTGCATAATACAAGTTATAAAAGCTTTTTTCAAGCGCTTTCGCCTTCTGCCTGATGAATAATGACATCTGCAATGCGTTGAGCTTTGGTGTGAACGTCATTACGATCAGGCCCCTCAACCATTACTCTTACTACAGGTTCTGTACCTGATTTACGTAAAAGTACACGGCCTTTTTCACCTAAGGACTTCTTTACATCTTCAACTTCTTTTTGAACAACCTCATCGTTTATATCAAAACCTGCAGTTAAACGGACATTGATAAGCTCCTGAGGGTACATAAATAAATCAGAGGATAGCTCCTCTAATGTTTTTTGCTGATGTAAACAGGCTTTTAATACTTGTAAGGCTGAGACAATACCATCACCTGTTGAAGCATAGTCAAGACAAATGATATGACCGCTGTTCTCGCCGCCTAATCTCCAGCCTTTTTCAATTAAGCCTTCCATTACATAGCGATCACCTACAGCTGTACGGATAAAATCAATGTTCTTACGTTTAAGTGCAAATTCAAAGCCTAAATTGGACATTAAAGTTCCAACGACACCGCCTACAAGTTTATTACGCATCTTTTTGTCGCAGGCAATAATATACATAAGAGCATCGCCATCATGCATCTGACCGTGACTATCAACCATTAAAACACGATCACCATCGCCATCAAATGCAATTCCCAAATCAGCTTTAGTAGCTAAAACCATATCTACTAAAGCCTGTGGATGGGTTGAACCTACGCCATCATTGATATTCACGCCATTTGGCTTATCACCAATGGTAATAACATTTGCACCTAACTCACGGAATACTAAAGGTGCTACATGATAAGTAGCACCATTAGCGCAATCTAAAACAATAGTTAAGCCCTCTAAACTTAAATGAGATGCAAAGGAGCTTTTACAAAACTCTACATAACGACCAGGAGCATCATCCTGACGATAAGCACGACCAAAGTTCGATGGAGATGCCATATTAAGATTATCTGAGTCTAATGCTTCTTCTATCTTAAGCTCAACCTCGTCAGGAAGCTTTGTTCCCTCACTTGAAAAGAACTTAATTCCGTTATCGTAGTAAGGATTATGTGAAGCACTTATTACAACACCAAGATCTGCTCTAAACGCACGAGTTAAATAGGACACAGCTGGTGTCGGCATAGGCCCTAACATAACAGGAGATACGCCAGAGGCTGAGAATCCAGCCTCAAGAGCTGCCTCTAACATATAGCCTGAAAGACGTGTATCTTTGCCAATTATTACCCTACCATTTTCCTTTGCTAAGACCTTTCCTGCGGCCATACCTAGGCGAATTGCAAACTCAGGGGTGATAGGATATTTACCGACACGGCCTCTAACACCGTCGGTACCAAAATATTTTCTTTGCATTAATAATCCCTATTTTTTCTTAACGCTTTCTGCGCTCTTTTAATTTATCACGCAAATTACGGAAACGACGAATAATAGCTTTTGATAATTTAAACGGCTTAGTCTTGGTATTAGACAGATGCCATGTTCCTAAAGCTAAGGCCATGCTTGCCACATCATCAGTACGAACAATTTGAATTGCCCCCTTATTAGAGCAGAACAATCCCAAAGTAAGTGTGATTACCTTATTATCATGCAAGAACTCATCATAAACAGGCAATGACTGTGGAAGGGCTGAACAAACAGGAAGACCAAAGCTTTGCATAGAATGCAGTCTACCTAAAAGCTTAACTCTAAGCTCTACAGGAGCTTTGGCTCCTAATGTAGGATCCAGTAATATTAACTTACGAGAAATACCGGCATTTAAGCAAGCATCAATACGCTCAAAAATAAACTCAGATACCAAGGATATCGGATCTGGATTAGTTTCGTTTTTGTAATCATAATCAAAAGGGAAACATAAGATTACAGGAACCTTAAGTTCAGAGATAACCTCCAAAGCCCCTTCTGTCTTAAGAGAATTAGGAGAAATAATCATAGCTGCACCTGATTTTACAGCAGCTCTCATAGTTTGTGGATTTGAGGTATTACAAGCAACTATAAGACGAGTTTTACTTGCAAGAAGCTCAATTAAAGGCAAAAGCAGTTCCTGCTCTTTTTGAGTATCTAAGCTATCATCTTCTTTCTTAAATACACCAACCTCAACAAACTCAGCTCCTGAGGCATACATGCTATGAGCTTTTAAGAGTAATTCTTCAAGATTATTATCATCATCGTAATTTACTACTAAAGTACCCATGACTTTGGTAATACTAAGGTCAAAACTACGCTCTGCTATTTTTAACTTCATATCTGTTCGATGCTTTAGCTCTATATCAAAGCCTGCATCGCCTCCTTTCTAAATTTGTTAGAAAAGTTCTTCTCTTTTAAAGAAGCATCTATTTTGACAGCCTTTTAATATAATCTTCTGTCAAATTTATCCGAAGAGCAACGATCGACTACCTGCTAATTCTTAAATTTAGATTTAGCACAAAAAAGTCAAAATAGCATCAACGGCTAACGAGTTTTTTTTAATAATATCTTAAAGATTACCTTTATGCTAAATCTCTTTTACAAAAAACCTTAATAATTAATTTAAAAGGTAGGAAAGATTTACCTCCCTACCTTAACTAAACACAAAACTTAATTAGACTTTGCGCTATTTTCATCTGATGGATTGCCATCGGATTTACAATATTGACTCTCAGGAGCACTAATTTTTAGTGTTTTCCTTTTTGTTATCTACTTAAGTAAAGTACTATCAGTTCCCTTTTGTGAACTCTCATCCTGTCCTTTAGGAGGATTATTTGAGCTATCATTATCCTTAGGACCTTCAGATACATCCTTACTATTGTCAGAGTCATTATCTTTCTTAGCAGAATTATTATCTTTATTGGTAGGTTCATTATCCTTCTTAGCAGGATCATAATCCACAGTAGGAGCTCTTACCGGAACTCGATTCATAAGATCATCAATCTGCAGAGAATCAATAGTCTCATACTTAAGCAAAGCATCCTTCATATTCTCAAGGATATCCTTATTAGCCTTAAGTATGTCCTCAGCTTTCTTATAGCAGGAATTGATAATCTCTGTAACTTCCTCGTCGATGATTAAAGCAGTCTTATCTGACATATGCTGCATTGAGGAGGTTTGACCGCCTAAATACATAGAACCATCATTGTCCTTTTCATACATCATTGGAGCTAAGCGCTTTGAGAATCCCCAACGGGTAATCATCTTACGAGCAATTTCGGTAGCTCTTTCAATATCGTTAGATGCACCTGTTGTAACTGCATCATCACCAAACATTAAGGCCTCGGCAATGCGACCTGCAAACAAGGTACAAATATTTGATAAAAGATACTGTCTTGACTGACTATAACGATCTTGCTCAGGTAGGTACATAGTTACACCTAAAGCACGACCACGGGGAATAATTGAAACCTTATATACAGGATCATGCTCTGGCATAAGTCTACCGACAATGGTATGACCTGCCTCGTGGTATGCGGTGTTGATGCGCTCATGTTCAGACATAGCCATAGAACGTCTCTCAGCACCCATAAGGAGTTTATCCTTAGCTAATTCAAACTCGTGCATAGAAACTACACGCTGATTAGTACGGGCGGCCATTAATGCTGCCTCATTTACTAGGTTTGCAAGTTCAGCACCAGAAAAACCAGGAGTGCCTCGTGCTAAAACAGCCGGATCAACATCCTTACTTAAAGGAACCTTTCGCATGTGAACATTTAGAATCTGCTCACGACCTCTTACATCAGGTAAGCCTACAACCACCTGACGGTCAAAACGACCTGGACGTAATAGAGCATTATCTAAAACATCAGGACGGTTGGTAGCAGCAATTACAATTACAGCCTCAAACCCTTCAAAGCCATCCATTTCAACTAATAACTGGTTTAAGGTTTGCTCACGCTCATCGTGACCACCCCCCATACCTGCGCCACGCTTGCGGCCTACAGCATCGATTTCGTCAATAAAGATAATGCAAGGAGCATTTTTCTTTGCTGTAGCGAACATGTCACGTACACGAGATGCACCAACACCTACGAACATCTCAACGAAGTCTGAACCTGATATTGAGAAGAACGGAACCTTAGCCTCACCTGCAATTGCACGAGCTAACAAAGTCTTACCAGTACCAGGAGGTCCTACCATGAGTACACCACGAGGAATACGACCACCTAACTTTGAGTACTTAGAGGGATCTTTTAAGAAATCAACTAATTCCTTAACATCATCCTTAGCCTCATCGCAACCTGCAACATCAGCAAAGGTTGTCTTAATCTGATTTTCTGATAACAGCTTGGCTTTACTCTTACCAAAGGATAAAGGATTTCCTTTACCGCCCCCTTGCATTTGACGCATAAAGAATATCCATACGCCAATAAGGAGGATCATAGGGAACCAGGAGATAAAGATTGTCATAAGAGTACTTTGTTCCTCAGGCCTTGTGCCAGAGGCTCTTACATTATGATCAATCAAGGTATCTAAAAGCTGTGGATCGTTTAAAGGCATAACGGTAACAAATTTCTCACCGGTACGCTTAAGGCCATTGATTACATGACCGTCGAATACAACTTCTTGGACCTGGTCTTGTTGAACTTCACGAACAAAAGTTGTGTAATCTTCAGTTCGTCCTGTACTTTCGGATGAATTGAATGACTCAAAGAGTGTCATCAAAACGATGGCAACAACGAGCCATAAGATCAGATTTTTAGTCATACATTCCCTTCTATATCCGGATTTTGTTCCGGCTCTTGTGCAAATTCATAAGCTGGATTAACACCATTTAATGGATGGCCTTTAAATCCTGTTGCGACCATATAAACCTCACGAGATCGATCACGTGAGGCCTCAGGCTTGCGCACCTTAACCTGAGTAAAGTCATGACGCAGTTCTTTTAAGTATTCCTGTGATCCTACGCCTTGGAATACCTTAACTACAAAAGTTCCCCCAATACGCAGTACACGTCGAGCCATATCTAAGGCAAGCTCAGATAGTAGCATGGCCCTAGGCTGATCAATGGCGTTATTACCAGACATATTAGGTGCCATATCAGAAAGTACCACATGTGCACCCTGACCTATCATAGAATAAAGTTTACAAAAAACCTCATCCTCTCTAAAGTCACCTTGCAAAAAGTCAACGCCACGAATAGGACGCATATGTAAAATATCGCAGGCTATAACATGGCCTTGCTCTCCAATGCATTTAACAGCATACTCAGACCAGCCACCGGGGGCTGCTCCCAAGTCCACAACAATATTACCCGGACGGATTAAATGGTCCTTTTCTTGTAGTTCCTCAAGCTTAAATGCAGCACGAGAACGCAATCCCATCTTGTGGGCTTGTTTTACATAAGGATCCGAAAAATGTTCTTGTAACCAGCGAGTTGAGCTGGCAGTTCGTTTTTTAGCAGGCAAGAGCTTAATATCCTAATTTAAAAGCTTTCAAAAATATCTAAGTTTATTATACAATTTAACAACATATATTATATATTAAGTTTTAATTTGAGTTTAGCGCAACTTTGCTAACAAAAATTCTTATCCGTAGGTAGTTATGGCATTAAATTCTCGTCAACGTCAATTTCTTAAGGCCCAGGCCCATAGTTTAAAACCTGTTGTCATGTTAGGCTCTGATGGATTATCTGAGTCAGTATTAAAAGAACTCGATAATTCAATAGCATATCATGAATTAGTTAAAATCAAGCTTAACGCAGGAGATGACCGCAAGGAACAAGCTCAGCGTGCTGCAGATGCAGTTTCAGCTGAGGTTGTATCAGTAGTTGGACGTGTAGCAGTTTTATTCCGTCAACGTCCAGATGACAGTCGTTTCATCCTGCCACGCTAAACTTTTCTTAAAGCCCCATAAAAGGGGCTTTAGTTTTCTTATATATGGTGTTTTATTAATATTTTTTAAAGAGATAAGATAAAATTTATCTTTTAATAAAAATATTCCCCTATTCTCAAAAAGGGACAGAGATAGACACAAAATCCTTTTTGAAAAACACTTATCTTACACAAAACAAAATTTGTTTTTAATTTTTAAATGATCGCAATGAAGCTAAATTAATAGAAGAGAATTTTGCAAAACTTGTTTTGTCTCGCAAATTTACATGAAATTAAGGCTTTGATCTTGGAAATTTATCTTAGACAGTGTATTTTAAATAGCGCTGGGGCGTATAAATAAAATAAATAACAATAACTGCAAAATAGCAGGATTTATATTGAATAGCCTCAGCACCCCCATTTCATTACCCATTCTAATAAACTCCCAACCAAAATTGAAAAACCCAACGCATAGCTTGGGGCATCTTACGTTGGATTTAAATTTCAAAAAAGGGGCCCTAGGCGAACCTAGGGCACCAACGCTATTTTATAAAATAGCAGGATTTATATTGAAATCATTAGAAGGTGTAACGAGCACCAACTGCAAAGGCATTGCCGTCACCGAAGGTTGGAGCAGCACCAGTTGCGAATTTGTCTTTTTCACCGATGTTATAATAAACTTCCTTGATAACGTTGCCGTTTATATCCTTAGTAGAAGTTACACCAAAGTTAGCCTGGGCATAAACCTTGAAGTTAGAGTTGAAGTTATACTCTGCAACAACAGGAACCTGACCTGACTTAACGACACGATCACCCTGCTCCCACTTCTCATACGGTAGCTAAGGATAAACCATTATCGAAGCTATACTTGCCAACAACCTCAAAGCCGGAAGTCTTTAAGTCATCAAATTCAAAATCACTATCAGTATTGAACTGAGTCTTATTGTAGGAATATTCACCAGCGAAGTACCAGCCAGATGCAGCATTACCCCATGCTAAAGAAGCAGCCCAAGCTTTCTGATTATCTACATCAGTGGAATAGGCATTATTATTAGCAGCCATGAATGTATAATCATAACCAGTCTTATCATCCTGACCATTCATGTAAGAATAACCGGCCTTGATGGAGATTGGTCCGAAGAGAACAGAAGGAGTGGTGTAACCAGCAATTAAATTGTAACCACTCTCTACATCAAATTTAACAGCGTGATCCTTGTAACCATCCTTAGCAGACTGATACTCAGCACCTAATAAAATACCATAACCATTCCAGGTATAGGTTAACTTACCAGCATTACGAGAATCACCTACAACAAAGGTCTTGCCAGACTCACCATCACCAGCTAAAACATCAGTTGCAGAAACAACCTGATTTAATAAGGACTTGTAACGACCAGTCTTAACAGCACCAAAAGCACCAAAATCAACACCAATGTACTGATCACGAGCACCTAAACCATCAGAGGTTACATCGCCGTCATCAACATCAAACTCCATGTAACCAAAAGCGGTCATGTAGTTGTTGATCTTAGAACGGCCGTCTAAGCCCATACGAGCCCAGTTGTAAATACTAGAATCGTTGTTGCCTGGAGCCTTCTCGCCAGAATAGTTCATGGAACTACCAGCGTTGTACCACTGAGCCTCAATACGAGCATTTACCTTTAAGGTAGTGCCGTCTTTGTCATAAACAGTAGCAGCAGAAGCTGCGGTAGATGCTACTAAAGCTGAAACAATAGCAGTAGCTAATAAAGTCTTCTTCATGATATAAAATCCACTTTGTTTATTAATTTAAATTTTGATTTTGACTATTAAGTCAAGTTTGCACCTATCTTTAGGTACATTTGCATTATACATCTAATACACCTTATTTAAATACCTATATTAAAAAAAAGTTCCCAAGATATACATTTTTTTAATTTCTGTTTAAACATGTTAAAAAGACTTGTTCCATTCAAAACTTTACTATTTGTATAGAATTGAGATCATATTTAGATCATTTTATTTTTAAGGTTTCGCTAGAAAAAGAGGCTCATAAGTGGTTTAGAATTTAAAATTATTTTTTAATTCGGATCAATTTGATTATATTATTGAATTTTATACGACTTGATTTATAAAAAATTATGTGTGCTTTGCAAATTATTTTTATATTTAAAAGATCACATTGATTATAAATAGAAATATATTAACAAAGATAATAAATATATATTAGACGCACTGTTAAAGAGCATTCTACGCTGTAAACAGATTATTTACTTGTTTAAAAAAACAAGAACTAATCTTAAAGATTAGATAAAAATAGACAGTTTTTTTTCAACTGTCTATTTAGTTTTAATAAGGGAGGTTTAAATTATCGTCAGGGGCTATAAGAGGTGTTTTAAGATCTTTTTCAAATAAGCTACATGCTTCATCAAGCTCCATTCCCTCAATCTCCTTAAGAGATGAGACAAGCTTTAATACAGGAAGACGTTCAACAATCATAGCTGAGGACAAAGATACTATTGTCTGAAGATAAGCGTAGAATTCACCTATAAAAGACGCTTGAGATTCAGAGAGTGATGCTCCATCTTTTACCTTATAACGATCAATTCTCATCATAAGATAGATTAAATCTCGTGCCTCAAGGGCACAAATCTTTGCATCTGAATTGTCAATACGACATCTCCACTCTGACTTAAGATAATTGGTTGCAAAATCTGCAAAATCATCCTGAGGATATTCATTGACAAAATGAGCAAAGAGATCGCCTTGAATTTCTATAAGCTCACTTATGTCAAACTTGCCATCAGCCAAATCAAAATCATCATCGTAAATTTGCATCAAAAAATCCTTAAAATTTAAGCCTGCCTTATATATAGCAAAAAATAAGGATAATAAAATTTAAATTAGTAAAAGTTATTAGTTTTACTTAACATAAACTACAAAGTCATCCTTTCGAGGTTTTGCAAGTGGAGCATCTTTACTAGAATAGCCGACTACACAAAAGCCTATCCCCTCGTAGTCACCATGAACTCCCCAATCTTTAAGCATTTGTTTACCCTCATCTGAGTCAAAGATTTCCTTTGCTCTATGGATCCAACAACTACCTAATCCTAATGCATGAGCTGCATTTAAAAGATTTCCCATAATCAAGGGGCCATCGTACATATGGTTATTTATAGATCTATCAACCAAAACAGCGAATACAACTAGAGCATTATAAAAAGGATCACTATCTACACCAAAGTAATAAGCGTTAAGCTTACTTAAACGATCGCGGACTTCTTTATTTGTGATAGCAATAATACGTC
>CALFLJ010000089.1 GCA_937880335.1 uncultured Succinatimonas sp. | reverse complement strand
CCCTTACCCTAAGAAGATAGTCAAAAATTAGAAACTATGATCTACAAAGTTTGGGTATGAGTTGTCACCAGAGATTTCTACTAATTATTGAAAGAGTATAAATTGCTACGCTTAATTATTTCTTTAAGTCAGCGATAAGTTCATTGATACTCTTACCTAACTTCTCAATACCAGTCCAATCCTTAGCCTTCATGAGATCTGACGGAGGAATGAAACTACCACCAGCTGCAGCTACGTTAGATAAAGAGAGATACTCACGGAGGTTATCAAGACTTACACCACCAGTTGGAACGAACTTAAGGTCAGCATAAGGCCCCTGTAAAGCCTTTAAGGTCTTAGTTCCACCATAAGCACCGGCAGGGAAGAACTTAACAGTATCAAGACCGAAATCTAAAGCCTGCTCAAGATCTGCAGGAGTTACAGTACCTGGACATACAGGTAAATCATGCTTTAAGCACCAGTCAACAACCTTAGGGTTAAAACCTGGGGTGATAACGAACTTACCACCATTATCTAAAGTCTCCCAAGCATGGTCAATATCGTGAACAGTACCTGAGCCTACAATGATCTCAGGAACTTCCTTAGCCATAAGCTTAATTGCCTCGCCACCTAATGGTGTGCGGAAAGTAACCTCAGCTACAGGAATTCCACCTGCAACCAAAGCCTTTGCCAGAGGAACTGCGTCGTTAATATCAGTGATAGATACTAATGGAACAATCTTGATTGCACCAATCTTATTAAAAACTTCAAATTTAGACATTTTTTTGACCTTAAATATTAGAGCTCAACGCGCTTGTGGGTATCAATAAAGGCCTGTAACTGCTCAGGAGTTGGCAAGCCCTCATTATCGCCAACAAAGGTACACTGAATTGCACCAATGGCGCAAGCACGCTCAACACACTTCTCAAGAGGTAAACCTTCCATAAGGCCTGTTAATACACCAGTAGCAAAGCCATCGCCAGCACCAACAGTATCTACAACCTTATCAATAATAAAGCCTGGGATCATAAACTCACGATCACCGTCAGAGCATAATGCACCCTTAGGACCGCACTTAGTGATAACAGTCTTAGCGCCTAAGCCACGATAGAACTTATTAATCTCATGAGGATCAGTAGTTCCGCAGAGGATCTTGCCCTCGCCGTCGCCTGGTAAAACCATATCGGCCTTAGATGCTAAGTCATTGATGTAACTGACCATTACTTCCTGAGAAGGCCATAACTGAGGACGCAGGTTAGGATCAAAGGAAACATATAAGTTAGCCTCACGAGCTTTCTTTAACATAAGCTTAACTGCAGCGCGGGTAGAATCAGTTAATGCTGGTAAAATGCCAGTTAAATGAATATGAGAGAACTGGGTAAAGTCAATCTTCTCAACGTCTTCCTCAGATAATGTTGATGCAGCAGAACCTTTGCGCATGTAGAAAATCTCAGGATCGCCTTTAGACACCTTGCTCTTTAACATAAAGCCAGTACGCTTCTCATCAGAGAAGATAACTAAACTGTCATCGATCTTATTATTTCTTAAGGTACGAGTAATAAGCTTACCAAAAGGATCATCTCCCAACTTGGTAAGATATGCGGTTTTGTGACCTAAACGAGCGGAACCGGTAGCAACGTTAAATTCAGCGCCAGCTACAGCTAAACTGTAACCTTGAACACTATCAAGAGGGCCTTCACTCTGTGCAATTAATAAGCCCATTGGCTCGCCGGCCAGAACTAAACCTTTACCCATGTCTATCTCCTTTAATACAGATATTTATAATTTATTAAATATATTCTGTGCACTTTAATGCATTAGTAACTATCAATTTTAATATTTTTTTAGAATAATTTCAGTCTTTTCGCTCTTAATTCAAGACATAGCTTACAAAATTTTTTATTAAAAAGTAACAATTGTGGCATGTTTGCACATCTTAAATGTTGCTTTTAGACCTTAAAAATTTTTATTTAAAAATTATTTAGCTTTAAATTTTCAAAAATACATGAAATATATGTAAATATTAGAAATATTTTTTGCATAAAACCGGTTTAAATTTTCTATTATTATGAAATAATAGAGAAAATTGCTATGTGCCAAAAAGGCACCAAAGAGGATCTAATTGTGAACGAATTTTATCTTTCAACAGAATTTGCCATAGACAATAGTAAAGAGCCACTAAATCAGCAAATCTACCGATTTTTAAAACGAGCTATTATTGAATGCAGATTATTACCAGGTGATCCGCTTTCTGAAAATGTTGTCTCAAGTAAATTTCAATTTAAAATCTCACGCCAGCCAGTTCGTGAAGCCTTAATTAAATTGTCAGAAAATGAATTTGTAATCATAACTCCTAAACGTACCACTAAAGTGGCGCCTATTAGTAAGAGTGACGTTATACAAGGAGCTCAGATCCGTTGCGCAATTGAAGGCTTCTTCATACGAAGTGCAGCTGAAAATATGACTGATGAAATCCTTGAGGATTTACACAAAAATCTTGAAAAACAAAAACAGTCTGCACGAGATTACAGCATTAGAGATCACTTCGCCTACGATGATGCTTTCCATGCTTTAATTTTAAAAACAGCTGGTATGAGTAGGGCTTGGAATATTATTGAAAATGTAAAGGGAGTTATGGACCGCGTCCGCTTCCTCTCACTTGAAGATCAAGTTATTCCTATGGATGTAACATCCATATCTCATCAAAGAATTTTGGATGCTCTTGAAAAGCGTGATCCTGATTTATGTCAAAAAGAGATGTTAAAACACATCAATGCAACACGCGAATCTCTAGAGCTTACTATTACAAAATGTAAAAATAAGAGCTGGTTTGTAGATTAAATTTCAACCTCTGTTTTAATTCCCTTGTTGCGGTGCCCCCAATAAATTTGTTCAACTTACTGGGGGCACCCTACTTCCAGGGATTAAACAGATTATGTTAATAAGCTTTTTATTAAATATCTTTATAAGGTAACGCCATCCTTCCAAATTAGAAGTTCATGGAAGCCCCTCTTCTCAGACGCAGTCTCCTTTCCTGAGGCAACACTTATAATGTAATCTAAAAGCTCCAGAGCAAGCTCATCTATATCCTTTCCCTCTACGATTTCACCGGCATTAAAATCAATCCAATTACCCCCTTTACGCTTATAAAGATCAGTATTAGTTGAAATTTTAATAGTCGGAATTACTGTAGCAAAAGGAGTTCCGCGCCCGGTTGAGAATAAAATTAAATCACAACCGCAAGCTGCTAAAGCAGAACAAGATACACCATCTGAACCTGGCCCCTGCAAGAGATTTAAGCCAGAGTTCTTTATCCTCTCACCATAGCTGATTACATCAGATACTATGGACTTGCCACCTTTTTGTACGCAGCCTAAAGACTTGTCCTCTAAAGTTGTAATACCGCCAGCTTTATTACCTGGAGATGGATTTTCAGATACTGTTTCGCCATGAGAGATAAAGTACTGCTTAAAGTTATTGATTAAATCAACAGTCTTTAAGAAGACGTTTTCATCTTTAGCTCTATTCATAAGCAATTGTTCAGCGCCAAACATCTCAGGCACCTCAGTCATCACTGATGTGCCTCCTGCTGCTACAACTAAGTCACTTACGCGACCAATAAGAGGATTAGCTGTAATTCCAGATAGACCATCTGATCCGCCACACTTAAGGCCTATACGAAGCTTTGATAGAGGAACTGTACTGCGAGTAGACAGGTTTGCTTTTTCTAAAAGTTTATCAACTAAAGCAAATCCTGCATCTAACTCATCCTCAACATCCTGAGTATTTAAAAAGGCAAGACGATCGTCATCTAAATCTAAATATTTTTTAATTACCTCGATATTAGAATTCTCGCATCCTAAACCTAAAAATAAAACAGCACCTGCGTTTTGATGATG
Organism: uncultured Succinatimonas sp.; assembly: GCA_937880335.1. Lineage (GTDB taxonomy): Bacteria > Pseudomonadota > Gammaproteobacteria > Enterobacterales > Succinivibrionaceae > Succinivibrio. The sequence goes on along the minus strand of CALFLJ010000089.1, from coordinate 24,820 downwards.
AGATAAACAAGCTAGAATCTTACGGGTTGTCTCCTGATCCTCTCCCATTTGAGAACATCCAAAAGGATGGCATAAGGCTAAGGCTCCATCAACATTTTCGTAATTTCCCAATTTATCCTTTGCATATTGCTCAAGCTCACGTGCAATCTGGTTTACACAAAAAACCGTTGGAATAATCCAAAGCTCATTGCGAATCCCCACACTACCATCAGTTCTTACATATCCGTCAAAGGTACGTGACACTATCTTTAAATCAGGACTTGCTTGTTTTTGATAGCTATAATCAGATTTTCCGCCTAAATTAGTCTTAACATTTTGAGTGTGAACATGAGATCCCTTCTTAATATCACACTTAGCATAACCTATTGGATTTCCATATTTAATGATCATATCACCAGCTTTTAGATCATATATGGAAAATTTATGACCACGTGGAATATCCTCAAGAACCTCTATTTCACCAAAATTATGAAGATATACCTTGCTTTTAGCATCTATCTTCTCTAATGCTACAGCTACTACATCTTCTTTATTTATAACAAGAGCTTGCATATGCTTAATCCTGTATATCTAACATAGTGGCTTTTACACCATCTGAAATAATTGCATGGAGCAATTTAGCTATTAGGGCTGTTAAATCAACATCAGATGAAAGGTTGCGCCCCCATATGTTTTCATCAGATAAAACAGCTTTTACAACCATTAAAGCTGTAGTCTCGGACTTCTTATAATAGGACCAGGCTTTAGACAAAGACTCTACTGCATACTTATCATCATTAAACTCACCACATTTACCCCCCTCTCTCTTTACAGCAACAGGCAAAGTAGAGTTTGCATCCTTATAAAGAGCAATATAGGCTGCAAAAGCAAAACAGAGCTTAGTAGGTAAAATCCCCTGAGATCTTGCATCTAAGATAGTAGGTAAAATTCTGGCTTTTACCTTTGATGTGCAATTCATTAAAATTGAAGCCAACTGATGATGCATTGTTGGATCTAAGAAACGGTTTACAACATCATCAGCAAAGGAGGTTAACATCTGTTTTTCTAATTTAACAGCAGGAATAATCTCATCATAAATTACAGAACGGACAAACGGACCTGTAACCTTATCAATCATCATGTCATAAACAGTCTCAAGACCTGCAAGATAGGCTGCCGGAACATTTGAGGTATGAGCTCCATTCAAAATTCTTACTTTACGTAAACGATATGGGGTAATATCTGATGCAACAACTACGTTAAGACCAGCTTTTTCAAAAGGCAGAAGTTCCTTAACACTATCATCACCTTCAATTGCCAAGAAATGGAAAATCTCACCACAGGTCATAAGCTCATCAACATAACCTAGTTTTTGCTCACACTCTTCTTTATTGTCCTTTGGGAATCCTGAAACAACTCTATCGACTAAAGTATTTAAGAAGGTGCAGTCTTCTGTTATATAAGCCTTAAACTCATCACCTAAATTACAATCATCACAATGTTTTAAAACTATATTTTTAAGCTTAGTGCCATTATCATCTAAAAGCTCACATGGCATGATGGTAATACCACTTCCGCAGGCACAATCTGTACCTTTATGAGCTTTAAAACGCTCATATAAAATAGCGGTTAATTTAGCTGGGAAAGAGGTTGGAGCTTTTGTTCCTAAAATATCTTCCTTAACGTAGCTAATGCCAGCCTCAGTTGTATTTGAAAATACAAATTGAACATTTAAATCACAGGCGACCTGTTTTAGTTTCTGCCACTGCTCATCATCATAAGGATTTAAGCAATCTGCAATAGTGTTTACAATATCAATTACCTCACAATCCTGTCCCTCTACTACACCATGTAAAATGGTTGTGTAAAGGGAATCTTGATTTTGAAGTTTAGGCTGAACCCTTCCATTAGGTGTAGGTTGTACTGCTAAAACGCGACCATTAAATAAATGTTGAGTATTAAGTTTAAATAGCATCCAATCTAAAAAGCCGCGCAGGAAATTACCCTCACCAAACTGTATTGCCTTAACAGGTAAATCAGATTTAGCCTCAGGCTTTAGCTTTAAATTTAAAGTTTGCATAACACTATTCCTTAGCATTTAAATTATTTAAAAACCCTGAACAGATTTGCGATGTTCAACTTGTATACTACCAGTTATATCACAAAAAATAATACAGGGTTTTATTTGATAATAAATTCTTACTTTGTTAAATGATAAGCTTGAATTTGTCTAATTAAGCTTCAAAATCAATTTCCACTTTTAACATTTCATTGCCGTGAGCTGCAAAATCAGCAAATGCCTTAGCGGCATCATCAAACTTGTAGGTATTGGTAATTACCTTTTCAAGTTTTATGCCTCCAGCTTTGACAATGTCTATAAGATTTAAAAAGTCCTGTTTTAAAGCATTTCTTGAACCAACAACATGTAACTCTTTCTTCTGTAACAAAGTAAAGTTGAAATCAAGATTCTTCTTACCAACACCAATTAAAACAACACGGCCACCAAAACAGCAAGCGTCAATAGCACTTTGGAAAGTTACAGGTAAACCTACTGCCTCAATACATACATCAAAGCCTTTGTTTTCTGTAATCTCCATGCACTTTTCAATAAAGTTAGCGCCTTCATTTAAGATCTTTCCATCTAGGGCAAAGTTCTCATAGGCATAATCTATCTTTTTCTGAGCTACATCTGCGATATAAACTGTAGCCCCTTGAGATTTAGCTGCAACGGCAGCTAAAGTACCAATAGTACCAGCCCCAATTACTAAAACCTTATCTCCTTTTTTGCAATGACCTTGAGTTACAGCACCGTGATATGAAATACAGAAAGGCTCAATAGCAGCAAGTACGTCAGGCTTTAACCCCTTTCCATCATAAATACGCTCAAACGGCATGGTTATATACTCACTAAATGCACCATCACGCTGAGCTCCTAAGGTCTCATTATGCTCACAGCAATTAACTAGACCTCTTTTACAAGAATAACATTTACCACAGTTGAAATAAGGATTACATGTCACAATCATTCCTTCCTTCAAACCAAAGGCGCTAGCATCACCATTTAATTTTTCAATGCGAGCTGAGAATTCATGGCCTGGGATTCTTGGATATGAGGCATACGCAAAAGTTCCTTTGTAAGTTCCAAGATCACTTCCACATATTCCTCCCTTTAAAATTTTGAGCAAGGCCTCGCCCTCTTTAGGAGTAGGCATTGGAGTTTCAATAATTTCAACTTTTCCTGGTTCTGGGATAATAATTGTCTTCATTTTTAATTCCTTTTAATTTTACTAATAAACTAAATCTACAAGTCCTGTTGTAAATATTGGACAGAATGTCAAAATCAGCAAACAAACTACAGATAGAATATAGAACGGTACTGCTTCTCTAATAAATGTTCCCATAGGTACTTTAGTAATAGAGCAGGTTACAAACATCAAAGTACCCATTGGAGGAGATAAAGCACCTAGAGCAAAGTTGAAGATCACAACCATTGCAAAATGAATCTCATTTAATCCAAAGTGATTGGCAAGTGGAACTAAAAGAGGGACTAATATAATCATTGCTGCATTACCCTCGATAAACATACCGATAATAAGCAGGAATACGTTGACACAAAGTAAGAAGGCTATCTTACTGTCCATGTACTCTACAAATAGATTTGTAAAGAACTGCGGGACACTTTCCTTAGTTAAGACCCAAGCAAAAGCTGATGCAGATGCTACTATGAGCATAATTGCACCTGAGGTTAATACAGTTTCCTTCAATCCAGCTAAAATATTCTTAAAGCTCATCTCACGGTAGATAAGACCTAAGAGTAAGGAATAAATAATAGCAACTGATCCTGCCTCAGTTGGAGTAAAAGCTCCAATACGAATACCTCCTATGATTATTACAGGTAAACATAATGGTAAGAAAGCGCCTTTGAAAGTTTGCACAACACGCTTAAATGAAGTATCAACCTTAACTGTACTACGATAATTACGCTTATATGCAACAACGCTTACAAGCATCATTAATGCAACACAAAGCATTAAACCAGGTACGATACCGGCAATAAATAGCTTACCTATTGAGACATTAGCGATAGAGCCATAAACAATCATGGCAATTCCCGGAGGAATAAGAGGTGTAATAATAGCTGAAGTTGCAACTAAAACAGAACCGAAGGCACGACTAAATCCACGCTTCTCCATCTCAGGTACGAGCATCTTTGCTTCCATAGCTGCATCCGCTAGGTTAGAGCCTGAAAGTCCTCCCATCAATGTAGCAACTAAAAACAGTAACATGGCCTATACCACCTATAACATTACCGACTAAAGCTTCGCAAAAATCGATAATTCTCTTAGTCACACCAGTGTAATTCATAAATACACCAGCACAGACGAAAAATGGTATAGCTAAAAGAGCCATATTCTGAGATCCTGAAATAAATCTTTGAGCAAAAATCACTGATTTAATTTCTGGGTGAAGAATAAAATAAGTTGCAGCTGAACCTAAAATTGCAACGAAAACTGGGATCTTCATGAATAAGAAGACCAAAAGTAAGACACAGCTTAAACCAACAGCAAAATCCATAATTAAGCCCCCTCACTCTCTATCTTGTTTTTCTTAAAAAATTTTTCGTAATGGGATGCAGTGGTGCAGTAAACCATAACAGCACAACCTATAGGCATTACTATATTGATAAGCCAAAATGGAATATGAAGAATATTTGTTTGCTTACCAATCTTTAACATAAGAGGAATCATTGAAAATCCTAAATAGCAGATGTAAGACAAAATTAGAACTACTAGGATATAATCTATAATCTCAATTACGCGCTTAAATTTATTCGGCAGTGCATCAACCACAACTTCAATTGCGACGTGAGAGCCAAAACGGAATGCAGCTCCTGCCCCCATAAATGTCATCCATAAGAAACACAGAAGCTGAACTTCCTCAGCCCAAATTAGCGGAGCTGAAAAAAGGTAACGCATAAAAACGTTAGTAAAGGTTACAACGACTAAAATAGCTAGTGCACATGAAGCTATTAACAGGTCGAGATTCCTTAAGGCTGAATTATTTTTCATTAGTGTGCATCTCCCCCATACCGCCTGTGTTAACAGGCGGCTTATTTATTGAAATTAAAGGATTTTTTTACTACATATTTTTCTTTACAGTATTGTAAAGATCTGGAGTCCAGTTGCTAAACTCAGGTAATGTGTAGAATTTTTGTGCAGTATCAACCAAGGATTTCTTTAACTCAGGGCTAGGATCTACAATTGTAACGCCCTCAGCCTTAAACTTAGCTAAAAGCTCATCTTCAACCTTGTCAATTACTCCATTTTGATAAACTCCTGCGTCTTTACAGGTTTCTACAAGCAGGTTCTGCTGTTCAGAATTTAATGAATTCCAGAAGTCCTCGCCAACTACTAGGTTAGTAACATTAAATACGTGACCATCTAGAAGTAAGTACTTAGCAACCTCTTGGAACTTACCGTTATATAAAACCGGCAAAGGATTCTCAACACCATCAATAGTACCTTGCTGTAATGCAGTATAAACCTCACCTAAAGGCATAGGAGTTGGAGTTGCACCTAAGACTTCAAAACCTTTAACCTGAATGATGTTAGTAGGAACACGAATCTTTAGACCTTTGAAGTCTTCGACTTTATTTACAGGTTTAGTTGTTAAAGTGTGACGTGCACCGTATTTCCAGTTAGCTGCTAAAATCTTTAAGTGAGCTGTCTTTAGAACTTCATCAGACTGTGCTTTATACCACTCAGAATCGTTTAACTTAAATGCCTGTTCCCAGGTTTCAAATAAGTAGGGACCAAAAACAATTCCCATGTCAGCTACACCGCGATCAGCAAAGAATGCTCCGTCAGTTAAAGTACATACAGGTTCACCTGCTACCATCATGTCCATAATGTCATCTTTTGATCCTAAAAGAGAGTTTGGAAAGATTTTTATGGTCATAGTACCGTTAGAACGTTCTTCTAGTAATTCCTTCCACTTTTGAACCCCCTGACCAAATGGTTCTGATGAGTTATTCTCGAATCCAACAGACAGCTCTACATCATAAGCTAAAGCTTGTGTACTTAATGTTAATAATGATGCTACAGCAGTTGCTAATGCAAGTTTAGAAATATTTTTCATATATTTTTCCTCATGTAAGTTAGAGTAACCTACATAAAGCACGTTGTATGCCAACTGCAATAACACATTGTTTATTAAAGAAAAAATCTATAGGCAAGTTTTATAATTTTCATAATGAAACCTATATACATAAATATACGTTTCGTATGTTTTATTTTGAAACATTTGTATTCAAGTAGAAATCACAAAATCGTACTCTTAAGCCTCTAAAAATTTATAGACATAATAAAATTACTTATTTAAAAATGTATTTTATATATAAACTATTTTTTATTCGTAAAATATAACAAACAGAAAAAAAAGAAATTTTTGTTTTTTTAGCTAAACTAATTTATAAACAAGGTAAAAAATTAAAAAATTTCTAATGGAATAGAATTCGCAAAAAAGATCTTCTATTTAAAACAATAATGGATTTATATTTAAAATAAATTAATTTATTATCAATAATTTATTTTATGTATAAAAAATAACAAACTTTCACTTAAATTTGTGGTTTAATAGCAATAAATTTGGATCATCTTTTAACCTTTGAGGTCTTAATGAGCGATTTTATTCTCTCTACGGATTTTGCAATAGAAAACAAAAAAGAACCTGTCACTGTACAGATCTACCGTTTCTTAAAGCAATCTATAATTGAGTGTCGCCTCATGCCAGGCGATCTTTTATCAGAAAACAATATAGCCAGTTGTTTTAAACAAAAACTTTCACGTCAGCCCGTACGAGAGGCAATGATTCGTTTAAATGAGCAGGGATTTATTATTGTTAACCCGAAAAAAGCTACTTGCGTTGCACCAATTTCCAAAAGCAAAATTTTAAAAGGTATTGACGTACGTATAGCTCTTGAAGGTCAACTAATAAGAAAAGCAGCCACTCAAATAAGTGAAAATCAAATAAAGGATCTTGAACATATATTATTTGAGCAAAAGCGTGCCGGTGAAGGGTATGCTTTACGAGATCTATTTTTTCTAGATGACAAATTCCATGAACTCATCTTAGATGCCTCCTCTGTGGATAGAGCCTGGCCTATTGTCGAATCCATAAAAAATAATATGGATAGAGTTCGCTATATTTCTCTTGAAAATGATATCGTTCCAATTGATAACACAGTAAATTCACATGAAGAGATTCTGCAAGCTTTAAAGGAACACGATGCTGATAAATGTGAAAAGTTTATGACCTCCCACATAAAAGAACTAGGCTATGATTTACTTAAAACTATTGAAAATAGCAATAAAAAATGGTTTTGTGAATAATAAATATTTTTCTCATTAGCTTTGCTTTTTTTAATAAAATCAACATAACGCCAAATTAGGTTAATCTAAGCTATGTTAGGCATAATCATAAACTTTGTTTTTTTTTAATAAGTTTTGATCAATTTCCTTAGATTTCGTAGAATTTTATATACAATAATATTCATATACATTAGCTTATAAGCTTACTTGTATTTTTTATAAGGAGAATACTATGCAATCTTCAAACCCAGCCATTGCGGTTGCTACACGCCAGGCCGGTGCAATAAATTTTGGTGGAGCAGATCTTGCAGCTACCCTCTCAGGTACTACCTCAAAAGCTATACTCTATGTACTAATCACCTTAGTAGTAGGATACTTATCTCTTGCATATACCATAGGTTATGTTTATCAAAATGGAGCTGTACCATCTGTTTTAATGTACGGTTCTTTAATCTTAGGTGTAATTGTCGCTTTTGTGACAATTTTTAAGCCTAACTTAGCACCAATCACAGGCCCAATTTATGCAATCTTAGAAGGTGCAGCCTTAGGCAGCTTATCTGGCATGTTTGAATTTAAGTACCCAGGAATAGCTGCAACTGCTGTTCTTTCAACCTTTGTTGTAGTACTCACCATGTTAGCTTTATGGAAATTCCGCATTATCGTTCCGACAGCCCGTTTCCGTTCTATAATGACTGGTGCTATTTCTGGTATTGCAGTTATTTATATTCTTGACATTGTTCTACGTATTTTTGGTATTCAGTTCTTACCGACTTCAGGTCCTATTTCAATAGGTATTTCCTTAATTATATGCACCATTGCAGCCTTCAGTTTAGTATTAGACTTTGACAATATTGAACAAAGTGTAAATGCAGGTTTACCTAAATACTTTGAGTCTTTCAATGCATTCTCTTTGCTTGTTACCATTTGCTGGTTGTACGTTGAAATCTTAAAGCTTTTATCACGTCGTGAATAAAATATAAAATTTAGTAAAACGCTGGGCAAACTACAAACGTCCAGCGTTTTTTTTACCTTAAAACTTTTAGGTTTAAGGATATTTTAGTTTATAATTTTTGTCTGTATTATGTTTTTAACCTAGGTCACGGGGCTTTTATGAAAGATCTTTTACAATGCCGTCAAGACATCGATTCTATAGATAATCAAATATTAAAGCTTTTAGCTTCTCGTATGGAGGTTGCCCGTGATATTGCTCAATACAAGCTTGAACATAATCAAGGGATCACTGACAGCATACGTGAGTTAGCAAAGTTAAAATCTTTAAGAGAAAAAGCATCAAAATTAGGTTTACCTGGCGATTGTATTACTGATATTTACCGCCAGATAATGTCTCACACCTGTGCCGTAGAACAACATTATATAATTGCCACAGTTAACAATATCGACATAAAAAGAGATACATCTGTAGCCTTTTTAGGTGACAAAGGCAGCTACTCTTTTTTAGCCGCAAGAGAATATTTAAGTGGCTATAAAGGTGAACTAAAGATGCTTGGTTGTCCTACCTTTGAAAATATTGTGAGTCTAGTTGAAACAGGTAGAGTGAATTACGGTGTTCTTCCGATTGAAAATTCAAGCTCAGGAAGCATAAATGAGGTTTTAGATGTTTTACAAAATACTAAAGCTAGTTTTGTAGGTGAGCTTTATCTCAATATAGATCACTCAATTTTAGCTTCACAGAAAGTTGCATTATCTGAAATTACTGATGTTTACTCCCACCCTCAACCTTTTGCTCAATGCTCTGAATGGATAAAAGATCATCTACCCCATGCTAAGGTTCATTACTGCAAGGCAACATCAGAGGCCATGCAAAAAATTGCAGATGAAAGCAACCCACAACATGTTGCCATAGGCTCTCATATGGCAGCACAGGTTTACAATTTAATTCCTCTTGCCGACAATATTGCTAATAATATTCACAACTATACTCGTTTTGTGATTATATCAATGACCCCAATCTCTATCCCAGAAACTCTACCATCTAAAACATCTCTAAGTTTTAGTGTACAGAAATATACTCCAGGATCATTAATTGCTGTATTAAATGAATTTTCCAAGGCCCAAATTAATCTTACAAAACTAGTATCACGCCCAAGACTAATCCCAGGACGTGATACATGGGAGGAAATCTTTTTTGTCGACTTAGAGAGCAATGTATCAAGTGAAAAAATGCAGGAAATATTGGAAAATTTGCATCAATACACAGGATCCCTCAAGGTTTTAGGATGCTATGTGAATGCAGAGAAGAAATAAGTTAAAACAAATATCAGATCTTTGCTTATTTAAAGCTTATCTTTTTTCTCATAACTTTAAATTATAAAAATTATTACATATAGGAAGCATATACAATTTAGAGATTTAAATTAATAGACCTCTCCTTTGCTAAAGCAAAGGGGAGCTTTGATTATGTTAATCTTCTGTGCCACCCCTGTTAGAACATGTTCCCCCATTCTTCATTCAATCTTGAATGATTTTATTTCAATCCTACTTTTAGATCTTTTGTGCACGCTAACAGGCTTGTGAATTTTATTTTAGATGCTTTGTATGCTTAATTAAGGGGTATAAAGGATTTATAAATTTTTTAAGAAGTCTTAACTACACTCCTATCTAAATAGGAGTGTAAGAATTAATCTCTTATTTATACATGGTATTACAATAAATCAGCGTTAGAGCATGCCTCATCAAAGGATAATTCGCACCCCTTTAAGAATAAAGCCTTTGCTTTTTCAGTATCTATCTCTAAACCAATTCCTTGAACATAATTTACACCTAGAGAGTTGCAAGAATAACCATCATCAAGCTCACAGCCTCTCCTGTAAAGCTCATTAGCTTTATTTAAATCTACCTCTAAAGCAAGCCCCTGCTCATAATTAGCTCCTAAAAAGCCACACCCTGCCCCCTCTTTTAAATCACAAGCCTTTTGGTAGAGAGAGTTGGCCTTAGTATAACTTTTAGGAACACTGTTACCATTTTCATATAAAATACCTAAATTAGAACAACCTAGACCTTCATCTAATTCACAAGCTTTTTTATAAAACTTAGCAGCCCTTTCATAATCAACTTCAACACCATTTCCCTGTTCAAAATTAAGGCCTCCGTTTATACAGGATGATGCTGAACCTAATTCGCACCCCCTTACATAAAGCTCGGTTGCATAAGTAGGATCTTCAGGAGTTCCATTCCCATTCATATAATTTTGCGCAAGATTATAGCAAGCAGAAGAATAGTCAAGATCACATGCTTTAAGATAATACTCATTGGCCTTTTTATAATTACGCTGACTCCCTTCAGCCATATCGTAATCATAAGCTAAATTAAAACAGGCCTCAGCATTGCCTAAACGGCATTTACCTTCTTCAAAAACAGCTCCAGCATGTACGGAATTAACAACACAAGTTAGTATTAATACACAACCTAAACTAAATTTAAATGCCATAACTTCTCTCTTATTAGTGCTTAATTTTATAAAAAAAATAAATTCTTCAAGAATTTTAAATATTTATGGCAACATGATATCACATGTGTTGATCTACATCTTTTTCAAAGAAAAGAAAATTGACCTAAAGCAAAAAAAGAAATATGAAAAATAAAATATATGATTGCTTACAAGTTACAACAAATTTGTCTATTTATGAGAAAGGAGGTGGTGGGGAAGATGGGACTCGAACCCACATACCTAAGGCGCCAGAACCTAAATCTGGTGCGTATACCAATTTCGCCACTTCCCCATTGAGATAATGAAATTGGAGGATATAGATGGGGTGGCTAGAGAGGCTCGAACTCTCGACAACCGGAATCACAATCCGGGACTCTACCAACTGAGCTATAGCCACCATTGAGATATTGAATTGCACTGGCGCATCGTAGAGGAGTCGAACCTCTGACCCACAGCTTAGAAGGCTGTTGCTCTATCCAGCTGAGCTAACGACGCGTACTAATGGTCGGTGATAAAGGATTCGAACCTTCGACCCCTTCGTCCCGAACGAAGTGCGCTACCGGGCTGCGCTAATCACCGAGCTCCGTAATTCAACGGAGGAGAATGATACGCTACATCAGCTTTGACGTCAACTAATTTTTTAATTTTTTTTTAATTTTTTATTAAAATCAAAAGTTTGAATTTTACTTCTAAAACTATATTATTGTTTTATGACAATATTTTTAATTTTTAAGTTTTAAGTTTTATAAAAATAAAATAACTTAAATTAAAAATTAGCATTTACAGCCAGTAAATCCAATTTCTATATTATAGTACATTTTTTAAAATAAATTCTGTGAATTTCGTCAAATCTTTCCTATTTTGCTAAAATACAATCACTTAAAATAATGAGGATACATATATGATATTTGGAATTTCTTATGCAGAATTCACTTTGACGATTTCGTCGTTACTATTTTGTGGTGTTATAGCAGGATTTTTAGCAGGTCTTTTGGGTATTGGTGGTGGCATTGTTTTTGTACCTTGTTTTTATCTTCTTTTTACCAATTTATTTAATATTGATCCAGACATTGCCATGGTTGTTGCGACTGGAACCTCACTGTGCTGTATGATCCCTACCTCTATCTCAGCTGCACGATCACAATATAAAAAAGGAAATACGAATGTTGAAATTATAAAGCGCTGGTCAATTGCTATGCTCGTAGGCGTGGTTGTGGGAATTATCACCTCCAAATTCTACGGCGGAAAATGGCTTGCTGCCTTATTTGGTTTTGTAATGCTTCTAAATTCCCTAAACACTTTATTAAGAGCAAAAGCAAAGCCTGCATTTGACAGTTTACCAAAAGGCCCTATACAACAGATTATCGCTTTTTGTATCGCATGCTTCTCCTCAATGCTAGGCATAGGAGGCGGTACTTTAACCGTGCCAGTATTAAACGCGTTCTCAGTTGAACCTCATAAGTCGATCGGAACATCATCTGCTGTTTCTTTATTTGTTTGCGTACCAGGTGCGCTTTTAATGTTACTTACAAATGCCACCCCTCAGGGAGCTCCTTTTGGTACATTTGGTTTAGTAAACCTCTTAGCTGCACTCTGCGTAGTGCCGGTTTCCTATTTTTGTGCTCCAATTGGTGTAAATATTGGAAAAAACATCTCGCCTATAGCATTAAAACGCATTTTTGCCTTAGCATTGTTTATAATCAGTGTACGTATGCTCATAAGTGGTCTTTTAGATTAAAACTTTAAACTTAGGATAAAAAATGACAGCTCAAATTATCGATGGCAAAGCTATGGCGACCTCTATTCGCACCGAAATAAAAGAACAGGTTGAAGCCTTAGTAGAAAAAGGCGGGCGTCGCCCAGGCTTGGCTGTAATCTTAGTAGGAAAAGATCCTGCTTCACAAATATATGTTCGTAATAAACACCGTGCTTGTGAGGATTGTGGCTTTGAATCTTTTGCCTACGAAAAAGATGAATCTATTACACAAAAAGAACTAAACGATCTAATCGATACCTTAAATGCTGATCCTAAAATTGACGGCATACTGGTTCAATTTCCTCTGCCTGAGCACTTAAGTGAATCTGAGGTAGTAGAAAGAATTAGTGCAACAAAAGACGTAGATGGATTCCATCCTTTTAATGTAGGACGCCTCGTACAGCGTATCCCAAACCTATGTGCAGCCACCCCTCATGGAATTATGACCATGTTACGTAGGACTTTAGGTTCTGATCTTAAAGGCAAATCTGCCGTAGTCGTTGGTGCGTCTAATATTGTAGGACGCCCTATGGCTCTTGAGCTTTTACTGGCAGGGTGCACCGTTACAGTAACACATCGCTTCACTCCTTTTGAAACTACAAAGGCAATGCTAAAGCAAGCTGATATTGCGGTTGTTGCTGTAGGCAAGCCTCGCTTTATTGATGGCTCCTGGTTTAAGGATGGATCTACCGTTATCGACGTTGGTATAAATCGCCTTGAAAATGGAAAGCTCTGTGGTGATGTAGATTACGAGACTGCAGCGTCTCACGTGGGATTTATTACCCCGGTTCCAGGTGGTGTAGGACCTATGACAATTGCTACACTAATGCAAAATACCTTTGATGCTTATAAGAACCATATTTAAGTAAAATGCGGTCCTTTGACCGCATATTCTCTAGCATGAATCATATAAAAGACTCACGATTATCCCCTCTTCTAAAATACCCAGGTGGCAAGGAAAAAGAGCTTCCTATAATCTTGCCTGCCATTCCATCTGACTTTAAAGATTATTATGAGCCTTTCGTAGGTGGTGGTGCTGTATATTGGTCAGTAAATGCCCAGCACTACTACATAAATGACGCTGCAAAAAAACTTATTCATCTTTATAGTTTAATTAAAGAGCAAGACATGTACTTTCTTAGCATGCTTTATCTTATAGATGAGATCTGGGGTAGCCTTGATGAAATCACGGATAATCATGCTCAAAACTATTTGGATTTATACAAATCTATAGATAATTTTGAGATTGCATACTCAAAATTGATTGCGCCTCTTGCAGAAAGACTTAAATCACAATTAGACAGACTTCATATAAAAGCCTACGAAATTTTTAAACAAGAACTTTTTGAAAACCTTTTAGATAAATTACATCGTCTTGAAAAACTTCAAAATCAAAGCGGGAACTTTAGTAAAGAGGATTTAATCTTAAACCTATGCTCAGCTCAGAAAATGTCATTTTACAATGTCATACGAGAGCTTTATAACAATGAAATTGAATTAAACCTGCCTTTAAGCACCACTACAGCTTGTTTTGCTTTTTTAAGAGATTATTGTTATTCGTCAATGTTCCGATATAACAAACAAGGTAAATTTAACGTTCCTTTTGGCGGTATATCCTATTGCAAGCGTCGGCTAACTAAACGCCTTTTGCAAATGCAAAATCCAGAGGCAATAAAACAATTACAAAAAACAACTTTAGGCAATGAAGATTTCAGGCAATTTCTGAAAAGAAACTCTCCGAAAAAGGATGATTTTGTCTTTTTAGATCCACCTTATGACACAACATTTAGCTCTTATGCTCAACTGTCATTTACACAAGATGATCATAAAAGACTATCTCGTTACCTAATAAAAGAATGCAAAGCTCGTTTTATTTTGGTTATAAAAAATACACCTTTTATTGCAAAGCTTTATAAAAATGGATGTCAGACTCTTTACGGCAAGCTACAGGTAAAAGACTTTGAAAGTCGCTATAGGGTAAGTTTCCGTAATCGCAATGATCACAAAACGCAACATCTACTGATATCAAATTTTGAGATCAAATAAAAAAGGGAGACTGTAAGTTACAAGCTCAACTTGTTTTGTTGTTTTGTTCAACTTACTTAAGTCAGGGCATAGTCTCCCTCTTGAATTTATAAACACCAGAAGAATTAAATTAAGCTAACTAGATTTAAAACTTCAACCTCAGGATTTACATCGGCACTATAATCAACGCCCTCGACATCAAATCCAAATAACTCTAAGAACTGTTTCTTATAATCCTGGTAATCAGATAATTCGTTTAAGTTCTCAGTTGTGACCTGAGGCCATAATTCTTTGCACTTGTTTTGTACGCTATCACGCAATTCCCAAGAGTCCATGCGGATACGACCATTGTCGTCAACCTCAGCCTTATCACCATATAAAGAGGTAGCAAACATTCTGTAGATATGAGCAATCACAGACTCATAAATACCCTGCTCACGCATAACTTTAAAGCATAATGAGATATATAAAGGCATCACTGGGATTGCAGATGAGGCTTGTGTAACAACAGACTTTAATACGGCAACACGGGCATCACCATGTAAAGAAGCTAGACGCTCACGATTTGCAAGTGCAGCTCTATCTAAGTCCTCTTTAGCCTTACCTAAGGCGCCATGCCAGTAAATTGGCCAGGTAATCTCAGTGCCAATATAACTGTAAGCTACAGTCTTGCAGTTTTCAGCAAGGACTCCAGCCTGAGCTAAAGCTTCAATCCAAAGCTCCCAATCCTGACCACCCATTACTTTAACGGTATTGTCAATTTCCTCTAAAGTAGCAGGCTCTAAAGTGGCAGTTATAATCTCATTTTTGTTAGTATCAATAGCAGTTGAGGTATAAGCACTGCCAATTGGCTTTAAGGAAGAGCGAACAACCTCTCCTGTCTTTGGCATCTTGCGTACAGGTGCTGCTAATGAATAAACCACCATATCGACAGAGCCAAGATCTTCTTTAATAATCTCAATAACCTTCTTGCGACATTCATCTGAAAAGGCATCAGCATTAACGTTCTTAGCATAAAGTCCAGCTTCGGTTGCATACTTGGTAAAGGCTGCAGTATTATACCATCCTGCTGTTCCTGGGCGCTTAGCAGTACCAGGCTTTTCAAAAAAAACACCAATAGTAGCAGCACCACTGCCAAAGGCTGCACTAATACGTGAGGCTAAACCATAGCCTGTAGATGCACCAATCACCAGAACTTTTTTAGGCCCATTTGATACCGGATTTTGGGATTTAACATAGTTAATCTGCTGCAAAACATTTTTTTCACAGCCTTCAGGATGAGTGGAAACACAGATAAAACCGCGTACCTTAGGTTCGATGATCATAGATAAAGATCTCCTAGAGAAACATTGATTAAGACAAAATGTCTGAATTTGCGCTGATTTTACCACATTTGTAGCTTTGAGACTGTTTAGATACTCACCTTACGTTAACTCTAATGCATTTAAGTCCTCAAATTGCGTATAATTGTCGCGTTAAAAAAAAGGTGTAATAGTTTATATGTTCAAGTCAATTAAAATTTTAATCCTAAGCCTAGCTCTAGGCACCTCTTTACAATCAGTTGCAATTTCTGCTCGTAATACCACATTACCAGGAACTCAAATAGGTGTGGCTTATCTTTTGCCTAATTCAAATACGGTTTATGGGCAAAATATAGATACTTTCATGACCCCGGCATCAACCCTCAAGGTTATTACAGCACTTGCTGCTGTTTTATATTTAGGCCATGACTATACATTAAAAACCTATCTTGAGGTTCCAGCCTCGAAGCTTACGCAAGATGGTAAATTAAATCTTAAAGAAGGCGGGGTTTTAGACGGTAACCTTATCATCCGTTTCACAGGAGATCCTAGTTTTAAATCCAGCGATTACGCAAAGCTTATAAATAATCTTACAAGACTTGGTGTAAATAAGATCACAGGCTCTATTATTTTAGATCTAAGTCGATTTGGAGGCCAAAGCCGTGGGGCCGGCTGGTCGTGGAATGATCTTCCAGTATGCTTTACTGCACCTGCAGGATCTGCAATTATCAATAAAAACTGTGCTTTTGCTCAACTTAAAACAAATGGGGTTGGAAAGCCCGTACAAGCTTTAATTCAAGGAACCCCAATTGCACTTGAAACTGAAGCCTATGGTGTCCCTGAAAACCGTTATGGCGCAGATTGCGAGCTTGAAGCTAATCTCTATTTAAATAATCATTACAGAATTTCAGGATGTGTTCCTATCAGCAAAAAAGGAAAACCATTTCCCTTATCTTTAGCTGTATCTGATCCTGATCAATGGGCTGTTGACTGGACGTATAAAATCTTTAATCAAAAGAAAATAGAATTTTCCAATATTAAGGTAAGTCATCAAGCAATAACAGAATATGCAACATTAGCATATATTGAATCTAAACCATTAAAAGAATTATTGCGCTTTATGTTGTTTAGATCAGATAACCTTTATGCAGATGCCATAGCCAAAAACATTGCAGCTGAATACTATAAGAAGCCTGCAACTTATAATCGAACCGTGCAGGCAATAAGATATATATTGCATCAATATGCAGGAATAAATCTTGCAAACGCCTATTTCGTAGACGGCTCAGGCTTATCTCCTCATAATTTAGTTTCGCCCCACATCATGCTTAATATTTTAAAATTTATTGAGCTTAATGATGATAAATTAAACTTTATCGAGCTTTTGCCTGTAGCTGGAGTTTCAGGCTCACTGCATTTTAGAGCATCCACATCACAACCTCCTTTAGCTAAGAATGTAACTGCTAAAACAGGCTCTTTACAGAATGTATCAAATCTCATGGGCTTTATAACAACCAAAACCGGTAAAAGAGTTCCTTTTGTATTTTATACCTCTGCATTAAATTATGATGTCAAAACCCGAGATAGAGTAAAGTACAGACGCATGGCATCCCCTCATTTAGGGTACGAACGTTTTGTTCTTGAACAAATTTACAATGAAAAAATCATGGGACAGGATTTTTAACACGAAAAAGACTTAAGCTTTTATTCCTAAGTAAGTGCTAGAATAAAACAATCGTCTAAATAAGAGCTTTTTATATAGCAGGGTTGAAGCTATGAAATTACTGCAAAAATCACACAAACTTGACAATGTTTGCTATGACATTAGAGGCCGTATCCATCAAGAAGCATTAAGGATGGAAGAGGAAGGTCAGCGTATTTTAAAGTTGAATATTGGAAATACCGCGCCCTTTGGTTTTGAGGCCCCAGAAGAAGTTGTTCGGGATGTTATAAGAAATCTACCTAATTCACAGGGTTACTGCGAATCTAATGGCATATTCCCTGCTCGTAAAGCTATTGCTCAATATTATCAGCAAAAAGGTCTTAAGAATGTAGATGCCGATGATATTTTCATCGGAAACGGTGTATCTGAGCTTATTACTATGACAATGAATTCTCTTTTAAATAATGGAGATGAGGTCCTAGTTCCAGCCCCGGATTATCCTTTATGGACAGCTGCCATCAATCTCGCAGGTGGCCGTGCTGTACATTATATGTGCGATGAGAAGGCCTCCTGGTATCCTGATCTTGATGATATGAAGAAAAAACTGACATCTCGTACTGTCGGTATTGTTCTTATAAATCCAAATAATCCTACAGGTGCTGTTTACCCTACCCCTCTGCTGCAAGATATTGTTGAGTTTGCCAGACAAAATAACCTGGTTATTTTTGCAGATGAGATCTACGATAAAATTCTTTACGATGACGTAGCTCACAGAAGTATCTGCACTTTAGCTGATGATATAACTATTGTGACCTATAACGGCCTGTCAAAGGTCTATCGTGCCTGTGGTTTCCGTCAAGGATGGATGATGATTACAGGCCCAGCTAAACGCAATGCCGGATTTATAGATGGTATAAAAATGATGATGGCAATGCGTTTATGTGCCAATGTTCCTCTTCAGCATGCAATTCAGACAGCTTTAGGCGGATATCAAAGTATCAACGAGCTTATTATTCCTGGAGGACGACTTTATTTACAGCGTCAAGCTATGTATGATCGCCTCTCTGCAATTGATGGTGTAAGCGTAGTCAAGCCTCATGGTGCTCTTTATATGTTCCCAAAGCTTGATAAGAAATTTAATATTAAAGACGATCAGAAATTTGCTTTAGATCTCTTACGCGCAGAAAAAATGTTGATAGTACAAGGTACTGGCTTTAACTGGCCTGAACCAAATCACTTCCGCATGGTATTTTTACCATCTGTAGATATTATCAATGACGCATGCGAACGTTTAGAGCATTTCCTAAAGACCTACCGTCAATAAAGATAAGTAAGGCTTCAGATTTATCTAAAGCCTTTATTAAAGAGGACTTTTTATGGATCCCCTTAAGGTTAATTTTATTGTAGATAGTCAAGGTAAAAAGACCCATGCGGTTTTACCTATTGGCCTTTACAAAGAATTTTTGGCCCTAAAGGAATTGTTAAGTCCTAAGATCTTGCCTACAGGCAATGAAATATATACACTTGCAGTCAAGAATTTGACTGCAAAAGGCTATCCCTTAGGTGATAGATCCCGCCCTTATTTCATGATCTTAAAAGGTTCTCAGGCGAGCTTAAATATTGTTTCATCACTCCCTGAAAACATAAAGTCATATCGGGATAAAATGATATTAGATGATGTTCTAATCGAAGATCATGAAAATAATTGTTTATACTTTACCAAAGATCTAAAAGTACCAAGCGCCAGTTTTGCTGCTGCCTTAATTGCCGGAAACGTACGAAATGGTTTAGACGTTTGGATAAGTCGCGAAGGTTTTTCTTTAAAGAAATCTGGTTTTGGACTAAATAACGCGCGGTCACACCGTTAATCAAAGAGGAAATTTATGGAAAATAAAAAAGCGTCTTTTAAATTTGCAGGCAAACGAGTTAGCTCTCGCAATTTTAAAGGCCCCAAAACAAATAATAAAAATGGCCGCGCCTATCGTCCTGAAGCGCACTTTACTAATCCAAATGATCATGAAAAACAGGTAAAACGCGTTGGATTTTCAGAGTTCCAATTAAGATTAGTATTCTCAATCTTAAATGACGTTATTGTTAAGAAAAAATCCCTGGATAAAGCTTATGCTTACTGGTTTGCCAAGGTCAAACTATCTCCTGTTGAACAGGGGTTTATTATAAGACAGATAAACGCAATGTTCTGTCGCATGTCTTTTTATGCTTATGTCTCAGACCTAAAACGCCCGTCTGATTTTGAGCGTCACGTAGGTCGCTTGGTTTTCTCCTACTGTGCTGAGCGTAATTGGCCTTTACCTGAGCTTGATAGTGAGGAGGGCTTTGATAGACGCGGTTTAAACAAGCGCTTAGAACAGGCAAAAGAAGATCCTCTACTATATGAAGGTTGCCCAATCTGGCTTGAGGAATTAGGACGGAGTGAATTAGGAGATAAATGGCCTTCTGAACGTAAAGCCTTAGGTCTTGAGGCAAAACGTGTGATAAGAGCTAATACTCTAAAGAACACTCGCGATGAATTAGCCCACTCCTTAGCAGAAGAACACGTAGTCACAAAACCGGTTTTAGGATGCAATACAGCCTTAGAAGTTACATCAAATTCTGCTTTATTTAGGACAACTGCATTTAAAAACGGCTTATTTGAACAGCAGGATGCAGGTTCTCAAATTATAGGAGCATTCTTAGATCCAAAACCGTCTGAAAGAGTTATTGATGCATGTTCAGGCTCAGGAGGTAAAACCTTACACTTAGCAGCTTTAATGGAAGGTAAGGGTACCATAATTGCAACTGATACTGAATTTTGGAAACTACAGGAACTTAAGCATAGAGCTCGCAGAGCTGGTGCTTTTAACATTGAAACTAGAGTCATTGACTCAACAAAAGTTATAAAGCGTCTCTATGAAAGCGCTGACAAGGTTCTAATCGACGCCCCATGCTCAGGTACAGGTGTTATTCGTCGTATGCCAGATAGTAAATGGAGAGATGGTCGTGAGCGTTTATCAGAAATTAGACAGGCTCAAAGGGATATTTTAGAGAGATACAGTAAAATGGCAAAAGTTGGAGGCATAGTTGTATATTCAACCTGCTCCATCATGCCATCAGAAAATGAAAATCAAGTTCAGGCTTTTATTGAAAACTCCAAAGGGGCATTCCGCCTTATAGATGAGAAACATTTATGGCCCTCTGAGGGCACTGATGGCTTCTATATGGCAAAAATTGAACGCTTGAAGTAGAAATTAGCTTATAAAATTTTAACTTGGATTTTATAATTTTTTTATAACACACTGATCTAAGTTCTGATATTAAAGTCCATTCCATAAAAAGGGTGGACTTTATATTTCTTCCCTTTCATCACAAAAATCTAAATCATCACTTTGATAGTAATCATCTGAACTATCATCAATATCAAGATCATTATCATAAGATTCTTGTTCATATCTATGTTTAACCTCAGGAACATCAACTCCTATAGCGTTAAGCAGAGTTTTATATTTTTCAGAAATAACATCAAAATAATAACCGCCTTTATATACGGTAAGCATAATGGTGTTAAGTTCATCTAAAAGTTTTGATAATGAACGAGAAGACAGTTTTATTTTATCCTCTTGTGCTTTCTCTGATTTTTCATAATTTCTAATACGCATGTTTAAGATCATCATGAGGCTTGCACTAAGCATTTGACAGAGAAATTTACCAACAAAAGTTCTATCAGATGACGTATAAACACGATTAAAGTTCAAGTGATCTTTAAAGATTTGGAAATTGCTTTCAACAGTACGACGTTTTTGATAGGCAAAATAAGCCTTTTGTGGATTATCAACAGAATTGCTTAATAAAACCATTATTCCGTCATATTTCACCCGTTCATTTATGAGCTCAGAAGATATTAGGGCATAACCTTTATCATCAAATTTGCAGT
Organism: uncultured Succinatimonas sp.; assembly: GCA_937880335.1. Taxonomy (GTDB): domain Bacteria; phylum Pseudomonadota; class Gammaproteobacteria; order Enterobacterales; family Succinivibrionaceae; genus Succinivibrio. The sequence goes on along the minus strand of CALFLJ010000089.1, from coordinate 3,350 downwards.
AACGGTCAATAAACATCTGCTGTTTGCCTATATCTATTTTAGAAAGCATAGCAGGATTAACGATGTCATTGTCTTTGTAAAGCTTATCTACTTCAAGGTTAAAGCGGTCCCTGGCATTAGCAGTGTTTTCTTTGATTACAGAGCGATTAGTGTTTTTAATTTTTTCATCAAAGAACATGTGAACATAGATATTTTGACAGGCTTTATTACTTTTTAATTTATGTTCAACAGGAAAATCGTCGTATTTATATTCAACTATAGCAGTATGCATTTGTTGAGAGGTAAAGACGTCAAGGGAATTATCATCCATAAGGTTATCGTAATTCTCTCTTACAACATCTTTCACCCAGGAAGAGCGAAGAGTAGAACGCATTACAAAGTTATAGCCATGATTTAAAAACAGCTGCAGATTATCCTCAGAGTCATAACCTCTATCAGTAACAAAGGTAATATTAGGTAAGAGAGGCTCATTATTATGATGTGAAAGCATGATTTTAAGTTCAGAGAGTAAGTTCTTTACAATACAAACATCAACTACATTACCTTTATAAGTTTTAGCATAAATAGGAAGACCATAAACCTCATCACAGACTAACAGATAATTTATTTGAGGAAGAGCATCTCCATCCTTATTATGACCAAACTCCTTTTGAGTTAAGTTGTTTGAATAAGTTGAAATGGATGTAGAGTCTAAAGCCACAAACACATTGTTATAGAAAGCCTCTCCAAATTTCCTGCAGTAAGCTCTGTTTAAGGCATTAAAAAACTGCATAAGCTCATCATGTGAAACAGATTTAAAGAGTCTTGTAATTTGAGAGTCATTTAAAGGCCTAGGCCAGGGAAGAAAAGTAGTTTTAGAGAAAGTCTCAAAGTAATGTAAAGCATTAGATCTTTTTAAGACCATATAAATAATGATAGAAGCTAATTTAAGATAGCGTTTATATGAGCCAAAGGTTTCCTTAAGAGCATCTCCAATACCATTTTGGCCCATAAGTTTTTGTAGAGCCCAAGAAGCACCAGCGAGTTTTTTCTCTAAAGGATTATCATAAACAGCAGAGATAGCCTCATCATCAATGACCTTAAAGTCAAATCCATCTTTAGTCCAATAAGTAATGAAGTTTTCAAGCTCAGGGTGCTCATCTAAAAAGAATTGCTTGAATTCAATAACACCGAACTTATCCCCACCTAAAACCTTGCCAATGGTTTTCTGGCTATCTCTTACAGAACGCTTTTTATTTTTATCGTAATGATGAGTGTAGGTTTGAACATAATAGTAAGTGCCACTTTTGTTTTTAACAATGCCAAGTTTAGCGCAAGGAAGTTTAGGAAATTGAATTTGAGCCATAATAACACCTTATACTATCATATAGATATATGAGATAGTATAAACTAAAATAAAAAAAATAAAACCTCCTAAGTGACTTTCCTTAAATAAAACTTTTTTATTATTTAAAGTTAGCTATCTATATGACACATATTCTTATAAAATCCAAGTTTTAAGCCTCTGCCTTTAAAGTTAATCTCTAAAAGCAGAGGTTTTAATTTTTTTTATTCTATTAAAATTCTCAATAATTTTTTTTATATAAAATACTTAGCTATAAAGTGTGATATAGTTCAAAATTTTATATAAACCTAAATATAACAGCTAGCGAGGATTCTTATGATTATAAAAGGATTAATTGCTCTTGCCTTTGGTACGCTGGGGCTTGGCATCACTGAATTCGTTGCCATGGGACTGTTACCTTATATAGCAAATGATTTTAATCTGAGTTTAGATGAGGCCGGTCATACCATTTCATTCTATGCCCTAGGTGTTGCCTGCGGAGCTTTCTCTCTTTTATTTCTACGCAAATACAAATTAAAATACACACTAATAGGCCTTATCATTATCCATATTTTAGGTAATGCCGCCACCGCAACAGCTCAAGATTTTACTACACTAATGATTGCGCGGTTTTGCTCAGGGCTTCCTCATGGCTGTTACTTTGGCGTAGGCTCAATAATTGCAACTAGAATTGCCTCAAAAGGTAAAGATACAGGAGCTATTGCAATTATGGGAGCTGGTATGACTATAGCAAATGTATTCGGTGTACCTCTGGGAACCTTTATGGCCTCAACATTATCTTGGCGCTCTATTTTTTTCCTAGTAACCATTTGGGGACTTTTAGTTTTATTTTCAGCAGTATTCTGGATTAAAGATGTAGGAGCGGTTAAAGACAATGGATTTAAAGGACAATTTACATTTCTAAAATATAAATCTCCATGGCTTATCTTAGGCGCAACCTTATTTAGTAATGCAGGTATTTTCTGCCTTTTATCTTACCTAAGTCCTCTTTTAACGAAAGTCACACATATACCATTAAATTCAATTGCCTTCATCATGGTTGTGATGGGGATCTGCATGGTATTATTTAATCTTGTCTCAGGAAAGCTTTGCGATAAACTAAAACCCGGCAAGGTATCTGTTATCTGGTGTTTGTGCTCAACTACAGCTCTTATATCAATTTCCTTGCTTCTGCCATATGCATATTTTGCTATTCCACTAATCTGCCTGTGCGGAGGTCTATTATTTGCAACATCAGCCCCCTTCCAAAATCTTATTTTAAAAGTTTCAGAGGGAGGACAACTCCTAGGAGCCTCATGCATACAAGCAGCCTTTAATTTAGGAAATGCCCTAGGAGCATTAGTTGGAGGAATTCCATTTATCTTAAGTTTAGATCTGAAAATTATTCCTCTTTTAGGCTCGTTACTTACCATTATTGGTTTGCTTTGCATATTCCTCTTTGCACGAAACTACGAATTTAGGATTATTCAAAAGATAAAAGAAGACAAGGAATTTAAGATATAAAAATAAAAAACTCAGGCTACAAAAAATAACCTGAGTTTTTTTTTAGATTTCTTTAATCTAAAGATTAAAATCCGTCACGACGACCACCAAAGTTGCGATTACCATTACGCTCAAAACGAGGACGAGATGAACGGTCGTTAAAACTAAAGGCAGGACGATCAAAACGGCGTGATGAATTACGCTTATCCTGGAAATCTCGACGGTTTCCACGATCATCGCCTGTGTAATTATGATAATCACGTGGGCCACGAGAATTCTGACGGTCAAAGTCACGATTAAAATTACGCTCGCCTCTAAAACCACGCTCTGGTTTATCAAAATTGCGAGGACCACGAGGAGGCTCTGAGGTATACTCTCTTAATTCCAAAGGACGACCACAAACTCTAGCCTCAGCTAAAATTTTCATGGTATCCTCAGGCATACCTGATGGTAAATCGACAGTAGTAAAGGTGTCAAAGATGGAAATCTCACCTATATACTTACTCTCAAGATTTCCTTCATT
>CALFLJ010000088.1 GCA_937880335.1 uncultured Succinatimonas sp. | reverse complement strand
TATCGACTTAGGGGCAGCTTACTTATATAAAACGCTAGCTATAAGCTGTTTTTCCGTAACTGTAAAATATCCGAAAGATGCAAATAGAACCGCATTCTTATACCATTTGTACATGTTTTATGACATGTGGAGGTATATATGTCGGTACCGAATACAGCTACTTTGCACTCGGTAAATAAAACAGAAGTAACTGAATCTCAAGTTGCTGATGTAATTATACAAGGCAATCTTTGCTCGTATCAAATTGGCCTTAAATTTGGCATTTCTCCTACGAAGGTAAGAGAAATTGGTCAAAAGTATATGGGGATAAAGGAATATGCCCATAAGGAGAACTTGCTTGTAGAGGAACTCCAAAAGACTATTGCGTTATACGTTCTTACAGGCAAGCCTAAATCCTACATTCTTAAAGAATGTGGAATTTCAAATTACGCTTTTGATCAATTGTCTAATAGCTTTATTGGAAATAATGGCCTTAGCGCAGAGCAAATTACTAGAGTCGTTGACGACAATGATTGCGATTATGAGCTAAATGAGGATGCTATTGATGACATAGCTCCTGTCTTAAAAAGTGTTTCACTTAAGTATCTTGATTTTGAGCTTAACTACACCACTGAGGCAGATCCAGAAGAATCCATTATTGCAATATGTAAGTTTCTTATAGGAGGTAATGGAGATGCTGCCTAAAGAGGGTCGTATTTATGTAATTAATCAGCCTATTAGTGCAAATTATGGAATTCCTACTATGTTGGCTCTATTAAATGCCAACTCTTTGGATGTTTTTTGGAATGGTGTAGATCCAATAACAATAATTTCTTTCAACGAGAAGCTTACTTTATGCAAAATCTTCATTGTTGATAAACACGGTATTACCTGTGCTAAAAGACGATTGAGGGTAGGACGCTTTAAATATCTTCTTCGTAACAATCTAATGCCAACTATAATTAAGCGTTCTGAGCTTGAAAAACTACTTCAAACGGGAACAATTCCAAGAATCAATAAATCAAGGTATTAAACGAAACAATTGAACAGTATATAATTGGGGAAGTTATGATGTAACTTCCCCTTTTTATTTGGAGATTAGCTATGTCTAAGTTTAGAGCCAAGTCTAAGTCTAAGTCTAAGTCCAAGTCCAAGTCTAACAACAAAACTGTTAACCAGAATATTCAGGACATCAAAGAGCTTCAGGCATTGATTCAAACTGCTATTACCTCCAATGGCTCACAAGTAGCTCAAAACTCGGCTACAGGGCTTGATTCTGATATGCTGGAGAAACTCCATCATCAACTAGAAAGGTTGGCTAAATATGAAGCTCAAAATGAGCAGCAGATGAATCATAATCGAGAAGTTAATCAACAACTTAATGCGCTTCAAACTCAACTTAATGCAGCTACTAAAGAAAACAATAAGTTAGCGAAGAGCTGTAAGTCCTTAACAGATAAGCTTAACCAATATCAGAACGCATTTGAAAATATCAAAACAGCGTTAGATAGCAAGTCTCTAGAACTTTTATCTAGTTTACTGGATGAGTTTAATGATGTAGCTAGCATTAGAGACGCTGTTCTTGCTCTTGAGCAAAACTTAACAGTATCAAAAAGCTTGAGTACTAGGATGATTAACCTAAACGCTCGACTAATGCGTATAGGTAATTCTAGTGAGAAAAACACTGGAAAAAGTAGTAATTCATCTAAGTCTACAAATGATGATGATAAAGGTCTTTCTTTCTCTTCACACGACCAATTAATGGATCAAGAAGTACAGGATTTAGCACAAATATGTGAAGAGGGCGCTCCAAAACGTGAGTATCTTTTAGAGCAATCAGAGTATCAGAATAAATATCATGAACAGCTAAGCTCTGTATCAAATATGGAGTCTATTAAAGCTTTATCTGCCTTAATTAATGAAGGTAGTGATGCTCCTATTAACGCCCAAGCTGTTACCACTGTTCTTTTTGATGTCTTAGAGGATGTTAGCAAAATTGTTGTTAGCAAAACTCATACTAATGGCGACCTCTATGAGCCTATAACTATTTCTATAGACGAACAAGTAGATAAATATGCTTCTGACATTGAAGGAATTCGTCATAGACTTAGTACTAAAGCTACTAGTGTTGATATGATATGCCCTCTTTGTAATAAGACTCATACGTTTAAGATCAGTCATATAGTGCGTGAAAACTCTGTAATGGACTGTTCAAACAATAAATTACATAAGGTATTAGTTCCTGAATATCTCTTAAAAAGCCAAGATCCTAATTGTCAACACTCATTTGAGTGCTCTCTATCATTATTGAATGTCTGCAAAGTTCTATTTGAAGAGTTTGATGTTTCTAAAGAAAAAGTTAAAGAAATACTTAGCAATACATCTTTATCAGAGGAAGAAAGACTCAGTCTTGCTAATAAGGCATTCCTCGAGAAAGATAACTCTTTAAATAATCCTGAAAATGCTAACTACATAACTACAGATGTTAAGGCGCATGCTCGCAAATATAAGCAAGCCAAGAACGTTCCTATGTCTTATGATGAATCTAAACATAAAGAGCATCTTAAAGCTTCCTTAAGTCAGCAAGAGGGCAATGTAGCTAAAGTTGATGATATAAACAACTCTGCTAGAAAAGCTAAAGCAAGAGAGATTGAATATAACTCTGATATTGCTAATGTAGCTACTGAACACACTATTATTGAGTATAACGGTGTCAAGGTAATAGATCCTATTAACTTTAACTATAAAGTTAATGGGGCTATACCTTTATTTAAAGGCGTTTCTCTTTCCATTGAAGCTATTGCTGTTGCCGCTGCTCTAAAATGTCTTTATTCACCAACTAATGCTATACATACGATGTTTGCTAACGCTGTTGAAGGCTGTGGAATATGCACAAGGCAGACATATAATGCTCATATTCTTGACTTAGGAAGAGTGGTGCATGGTGTAAACCAGCAGAGTAAAGTCGACATTATAAGTAGATCATCAAGCATCTTGGCTGATGAAACAACAGGCAAAGTGCGTTCTGGCGAAAATAAAAAAATTGAAAATTACTACATATGGGCTATAAGAACAGGAAAGACAGAAGAGCAGCAGGAATGCTGTTTTGAATCTTTTTCTAGCAGATCTAAGGAAAGTTGTATTTCCTTTTTAAAGCCTATCAGAACATTGAGAGCAGAACAAAACCAAATAAAAGTTAAGACAGATGGTTATGGTGTTTATGCTTCGCTTTTTTCTAAAGGCTGTTTTGCTGATAACGTGCAACACTCGTCCTGCTTCACTCACGGACGAAGACCTTTTCATGTCTATCTTAAAGATAGTGGTTTACTAACAATTTATAACGATGAATTGTTGCCGAAAGATACTGAGTTTTCACAATTTGGCTCTAACTTAAAGAAATTTTTAGCCAATCATCCTGAGGCAATTAAGCATACTGATTTAGCAATACTGATAGTATATTACCTAATCAATGCAATCTTTGCTGTAGATGGAATGGTCAATGCGAAACATACTGACTATACTTCTGTTGCTTATAAGGATGAGTTAACAGAGGCCCGTAATACTCACTCAGTGAAGTTGCTTTACATTTTAAACAAGATTATGGAGTTGCTTGCTGGTAAGTTAGGACTACTTATCTACAACGAAGAACGTCAAACTTACAAAATGAACCCAGACCTAATCTATAAAGATATGGCAAAAGGTGTTCTCTATTGGTTTAACTCTCGTAATACTATGTCTAACTTTATTGATAGTCCTGATATTGAGCTTTCACAATCTGGTGTTGAAAGAGCTATTAGGCCATTAGCTATTGGTAGGAGAGTTTCCTTCTGGATGGATAGCCCTGAGGGTCTATCAGCTTATGCTAACATACATAATATCATCACTAATTGTATGTATGCAGAGGTCGATGTTACAGATTATCTGATATGGGTACAAGCTAACATAAGACAACGAGCATGGGATCTTATGGCAAACCCTGACCTCATAAAGCAACATGAAAAAGAGATTAGAAAAATCTCAGGAATGCCTTATAAATTCAGCGATGAGGTATTAAAAATGCCTAGTCGTTCTGACATTTGTCAAAATGTTAAGGATAAAGAAGGTAAAGAGTGTTGCGTGCAGTATAAAGTTGGTATTTATGATCCAAGAAATACCTCTAGCGCATGGCTTAACCTTATTTCTTATAAAGGTCTAACACCAAAAGATTATAAGGCTCTATTAGCCAGAAAAAAATAAGCTCATACTCCAGACACAGGAGCATGAGCTAGACTATACATCCAGTTAAGGATGCATTTAAAAGCTTTTGTAGTTGATGGTGCGTAACAACTTAATCGCCTAAGGTCAATCAAGTTCATCAGTGCCTTAAACAAGTTTTTAAATAGTCCTATAATAAACATCCTTTTAAGTTAGTGCCTAGTACTGCATGCCGTACTGGACATAGGGGAGTTATTGCCTCTAAATTCCATCTTGGAACAGAGCAAATTATAAATTAAGCTAGCTATGCTCTGTTTTGCCCCAAAATTTCGATTAGTCCTTAGGCAGAGATACAAAATATATCTTCTGCCACAGTACAGATTATAAGGGAAGGCCTAGCTTAAAGGAACTTTCGGATATTTTACAGTTACTCTAAGCTTAAAGCTAAAAGCCCAATGCCCAAGCTTTAATTTCCGCAACCTAAATCACCACTTTTTTACTGATTGGCACTTGCCATATGCTCCTTCTCAAGGCTAAGACAAACACAATAAACCAAAGCTAAAGCTATTTAGAGGCTATTTATGCTCTATGATCAAAGACAGCTAAGCTTGTTT
>CALFLJ010000087.1 GCA_937880335.1 uncultured Succinatimonas sp. | reverse complement strand
AGGGAAAACTCAAGCTTTGGACATAAGATCTATAAAACACTATGCTCCTACTTAAAGAAATAGGCCGAAAATCACGTCCTTCTTACTACAAAAATAAAAACCCCAGTAAATTTGTTTAACTTACTGGGGCATCTTTTAAGATGTTTTAATTTTTAGAATGGCCAGCAGATTGGAACTATTACAACGCACAATATAAATGAAAGCAGACACAAAGGAAGACCAACTTTTATATAGTCTATAAAATGCAGTCCAGCTGGTGTCATGATAATGGTATTAGGCGGAGTTGCCACTGGAGTTGCAAAAGAGCATGAGGCTGCAATAGTAATAGCCATGGTTACAGCCTGAGGTGATACCTGCATTTTAGTTGAAATAGATAAACCAATAGGAATTAACAGGGCTGCCGTGGCTGTATTAGGCATAAACTGGGTTAAACCACAGGAAATTAGGAATAATACAGACATCATAACCAGTACAGATGGATCATCCCCCATCATGGAAATTACAGCATTTGCTACCATCTCACCTGCACCGGTCTTCTGTAAGGCTGTTGCCATAGGAAGCATACCGCCAAAGAGGAAGATTGTAGTCCAGTCAATACCAGCATAAGCCTGTTTTTCTGTAATACATTTGGTCAAAACGCATAAAAGAGCTCCGGTCACAGCTACCATAGCAGGTGTAAGACCTGGGATGCCTACAATCATACCTACTACAACATAAGCCAAAATAAGTAAGGCTAAAACACGCTGCTTATGAGTGCCCTCTACCACATGACCGCTTTCATCTTCCATCATCGAAGTATCGACTAAATGCTTAGGCAGAATCTTACGACCTAGTGTCAGCATAAAGATCATAGATACAATAGCAATTGGGGCTCCTATAAAGGAGAACTCAAAAAAACCAAAACTTTCAAATCCGGCATTTTCTAAAGCTGCTACAGCTAACATATTAGGCGGGGTACCAACCATAGTAAGATTACAGCCTGTATTAGCAGCTACAGCTAGCGCCATTAAAAGCCCCGCTGCAGGAAGTTTTGCCGATATACATAAACCTAATACCATAGGCATAAGGCATGCTACAGTACCTGTATTAGACGCAAAGGCTGACATAAATATGGTTAAAACCATTAAGGCTGCCATAAGAGGCCCTTCCCTAGTTCCAACCTTATTTACAACGTACTGACCTATACTCTGCGCCAAACCTGAATCCATCATAGCAGCACCAACTACGAACATACCTGCAAAGAGGATGACAGTTGAATTTGAAAAGCCAGAGAAACATTCAGGCACAGTTAGAACACCAAATATGGTTAGAACCACAGTTGCAGACAGGGCGGTAACAGCGATAGGGACTAACTCGGTAATAAAGAGAAAGGCCACAACCGCAAGCGCAATTAAAGTGATTACAGCAGGATCCATAAATATTCCTTAGTCACGCTGACAGATTTTCAAAAAAAAGTTTGGTCTAATACACGATAAATACTCCAAGGAGCATAAAAAATCTAGTACTTTTTTATAAATATCAAAAACTTATTAAAAGTTTGTGAAATAGCACCAAGAGTTTAGATAAATAACTTAAAGCTTTAAAAAAAGATGTCATAATATTAGTCTCATGTGATTTTTAGGTGATTGAAAGTGTCTGCAGTTTTTAAGGTCTTTGTTTGTTTTATTCTTGCGCTTTTAACTACCATGGCTGTGCGTTTTGCACTCAAGGAAAAAAGAGATCTATGGTTTAAAAGAAGTCCTCCCAGAAGTTTTATAACCTTAAGGACACCTATTGCTATGCATTTTGCTTTAGGCTATCCCGTAAAGAAACAGGGATATGTGGTAAGCATATGTCTGTTACTTGCAATACTATGTGAGATCCTGTTTGTTGCCTACGTTTTTTAAAAACTAAAAAATTTAATCAAATCATCGAAATTAGCTAAAAATAATCACAATAATTACAGCAAATTTTCGTATAATAATACACTTGTATGTATGCCCTTAATTTAAGCAAATAAGGGATGATTTTTTTTGGAGCTTAACGAGTATTTAGGCCTTTAGGACGAGAAAGGCCTAAATACTTGTGATTGAAAATTAAGATGTTGAAAATCAAAACCAGCACAGCTACGGTAAGTGAGGACTTTGTAGCTGTAGAAGAAAGTACCGGCCTTACTGCAATCTCAAGTCGCCATGTTGTAGGCATTTTATCTATTGCCATATTCTCGGTGCTTTTAGCTTTACCTTATGGAGAACTCGTCCCCGCCTCGTCATCTCCTTTACTATCTATTTTCTCTCAACAGAAAAAATTAGATGAGACAAGCTCTGATAAATACATTGCAACTGAGGATGCTGATGCCTTAGAGGATATGGAAATTGCTCAGACAGCCGGATCTGAGGAAAACTATGACGATACTGATGTAACAGCCCGTATTTTAGCTAATACATCTGATGAAAATGCAGAGGACTACCTTGAGACAAGTAATGATACAAAAGCTAAGGAACTTTATGCTCATGAAGGTCCATCTCAAGTAAAAATTTCAGAAAACGAAGATAAACAAATAAAATCTGATGCAAATAGCCCGACCTCTGTTTTAAGACAGCGCTTTGAAAGTATTGCCGCTAATAAAAAAGAACTGTCTGATCCTAAAGGAGAGCATTCAAAGGAAAGTTCACTTTTATCTAAGGACAATACTTTAGATAAAAGCAAGGAGAATAATCTTAATGTCCTAGGTAAAATTCAATCTCTATTGAAAGAGGGAACTATAAATCCTGAACAAAGTATCATTGAGAATATTCTAAAATCGAACAAAACACCTATAATTGCAGCCAACGAGCAAAAAGTAAAAGAGAATGCCCCCCTACGACCTAAAGGTAGCTGGTACTCTCAAACTGTTCATAAAGGTGATACCCTATCTGAAATATTCAACTATCTAAACCTGCCTTATGCAACACTAAAACGCATAAGTGCAGTTGCAGCTAAAAAAGATCTAAATCTATCTCAAGGACAAAAAATTCATTTCTTAATTGATGATAAAAATATTGTTCTTGAACTGGTAAAGAGCATAGGCAAAGGAAATCAGGTACGATTTAGTCGTATGACTGCTGATGAAAACTTTAAGGTTTTCTACGAAAAAGAAAATGCTCATTTATCTGAGAATACACTTTTAGCTAGTATTCCAAAAGCACAGGATATGCCTTTAGCTCAGGAGGCTCAGATACGTCGCGAAAAGGAAAAGGCTCGTAGGGAAGAAGAGGCCCGCCTTATTGCAGCTCAAGAGGCTCAAATTGAAAAGCAGTTACAAGAAGGCCTTAAAACCAGACCTCGCCTAGTCTTAGGTATGATGAAGAAAAATGAAAACTTTGATAAAGCAGCTCGACGTTCTGGTCTTACTAGGACAGAAATTTCTACTATAAAAAATTCTTTTGCAGGTAAGGTTAATTTCAAACGCCTAAAATCAGGAGATTCTTTTAGAATCCTCACCGATGGCATAGGATCAAAAGCAAATATAATTGCCATTGAGATAAATTCATCTCGCAGTGGCAAGGTTGTAATGTACAGAAATCCTATAAATAAAAACTTCTATGAAGAAGGTGGATACCGCCCTACTGCAGGTGCTTTTAAACGCTTCCCTATTGCCGGCAGGATTAAAGTTAACTCACCTTTCAACATGACACGTATGCACCCTATTCGCAAAAGAATAGTTCCGCATAAAGGCGTAGATTTTAAGGTTAGTATCGGTACCCCTGTTTATGCCCCAGCTGACGGCAAAGTAAAATTTGCAGGATTCATGCGTGGAGGTGGTTATGTGGTTATTCTTGACCACAAGGGTGGATACTCCACAGTTTATATGCACCTATCTAAATTTGACGTAAAAAAAGGTCAGGAAGTTGCTATGGGACAGGTCATTGCCAAATCTGGCAATACGGGTTACTCAACAGGACCTCACTTACACTATGAGTTACATGTAAACGGCCGTCCTGTTGATCCGCTAAAAGCTGACTTGCCATCAGGAAACGCTGCTAAGGCAAATCAAATGCGCAAGCAGTTTGAATCCGCTGTAGCAAATTTAAAAACAGATCTCTATAAGAACAGCCTGGCGCAAAAAAATTAAGTTATTATTTATAATGTCTTTTCCCTTGTATTCTAAGCTATGATTTTTTTAACTAAATAATAAGGTTTGACTTTGCTAGAAATAAAAAATTTTAAAGAGGAAGCGATCTCAGTACTCAAATGGCTTATCGCTATTCCTAGTATCACAAGAACCTCAGGTGAAAGTCGCATTATTGAAGCTATACACAAAAGTATTAGCGATTTTACTTATTTTAAAAACCATGGCGAACACCTACGCTACGTTACGCATAGTGATCATCAAAATCATTCCATATTAGCCTTTGTAAGACGTGATCTCATTACCACTGAAACTCTGGTGGTTTTGTGCAATTCCGATACATCAAATAACGACTGCTATGGTTCAATAAAACCATTTGCCTTTAAAAGCGATGATCTAAAAGAACACCTAAAAAACGCAGATATTGATGAAGAGGCTAAAGCATGCCTTGAAAATGAGGACAATATATATGGTTTAGGATCTTTTGAGTCAAAAGCTCCGACTGCAGGTGTGATGGTTTTATTAAAAGAGCTTTCTGATAAATTGTGGATGTTGCCCTGCAATATTCTATTTGTTATCTCATCTCAGTCTCTGAATGCTCATCAGGGCATACGTGAATGCCTACCTTATATAAATGATCTTATAAAAGAACAAAAAATAAAATTAAAGTTATCTTTAACCTTCCGACCTGAAACCCTTGCAAATGACGAAAATCGTTTTCGCCTTTATACAGGTAATATGGGTAAGATTGAAACTTGCTTTTATATACTAGGCAAAGGAGCAAATCCTGAGCGTCCTTTCACAGGCTTTAGTCCAACCATTGTGGCATCAAAGCTTATCTCTGAAATTGAGCTTAATCCAAACTTAACTGATGATTTAGCTTCACGACCTTTACTCCCTACTTTCAATTATCTAAGAACACATAATAACCGCTCAGCAAATACTCCAAGCTCAGCTGTATTAAGTTTCTCTTTCCCTTTTATCAATATTGACCTGGTCGATTTAGTCGAAATTTTAAAGAAAACTGCAGCTTATGCCTTAGAGCAGGCAGCTAATTTGATAGATGAAAGACACTGTCGCTTTGACACAATGATGGAAAGAGAATTTGAACCTATGATAGGAGAGGCTGAGGTTATATCTTACTCAGATCTTTTCTACAGGGCATCTCGCCATTATAAAGGTAATCTAACCTCAGCTATAGACGGTCTTTTGCAAAAATGTCTATCAGATGGCTTAAGCACAAATGATACAGCTAAAACCATTATTGAACGTTTAATTGAACTTACAAAATTACCGCGTCCATCAATCGTAGTTTTCTTTGGTAAGGATTTTATACCACAGCAACTACTCCGTAGAAATCATAGTGAAGATCGTGAACTTTATATCAATATAAATCAGGCTGTTGAGGAATTTAATAATCTTCCTGACACTAAGACTATTGATATTGAGAACGAATGCCAGCCAAATGATGGTTGCTTTATTCGTCCAGTTGGCATTGATTTGGCTTTAAAATCATTGAAAACGGAAAGTCCTATTCCTGTTAATACTTTCTATAATCTTAATGCCCCATCAATTAGCGTTACTTACAAAGGAAAGGATCTCTACTGCCCAACAGAGCATGTTGACGCCGACTTCTTTACCCAGATGCTAAATCTTATGGACAAACTTCTTTTATGCATAAATCAAGAAGAAAAAAACTAAACACAGCCCTTGTTTTCCATAAGAATTAAGGACAATAAAATCTCAACCCCGGTGCGATCAAATCGCACCTTTGGGGTTATCATTTGAGTAACTCTATCCCCGTTTTCATTCTCCTGAACATTATCGTCAAACTGAGACTGCTTTAAAATTAAGTCAACCAAACGAGGCAGATCTGAAGGACTTCCCCCCAGATCCTCAAAACACTGAGGTAAGCCTGAGGATTTGATAAATTTACGAATTATCTCTAAAGTTCTATATGCAGTATTTTCAGGATGTTGAAAATCAAGTTCCACACCGAAACAACGATTTCCCAATTGCGCCAGGCGGTTAGGACTTGCCACCATATCCATCTGTAGGAAAGCAGGTAAAATTAGTGACAAGGCCTCTGTACGTGAGCAGTCATAAAGGGAACCTACGCCTCTTTTCACCTTCTCTAATACAGGATTGTCAGGTAAGTTTGAGAAAATTTGCGCATTTAGCATAATACCTGACCACATTATATTGGCATATGCCTCGTAATCTCCAGGCATATCTTTAAGGCGATACCACATTGAAACTAAAGTTGAGATGATGCTTTCGCAAATGCGATCTGAAAGTTCTGATGCAACCTTTGGAGCTAAATAACGTTCAATTACTCTAGCTAAAATATTAATTATGGATTCACATAACTGTCTTCTACTGAAATTTAAAAGTTCAGGGTTTAAAATCGCAAATTGAGGTTTAAGTTTGTCGCTTTCACGGACAAAGAAATCTAATGTTCCCTGAGAATTTACCAAGGTCATAGACATCTGACCTGATGCAACAAATCCACAACCTGGCACAGTTACAATTGCACCTATAGGCAGAGCTTTATCAATTTGGAAATCCTTTTTAAACATTTCCTTTAATTGAGTTGGATGATAAACACCTACGGAAATACTTTTTGCGGCAGAAAAACAATAACCATTTCCTACAGCTAATATAAAGTCTGCATCAATTTTCTCGCAAGCGGCAATTCCATCCTCAATTACGCTTAAACGAGGATTTTTGGAAACATTGGCACATTCAATAAAATCAAGACCTGACTGCTCTAAGGAACGCTTGATTTTATTAGCCAGTCCCTTTATTTTATATGCCTCCTCGCTATAGAGAATTAAGACTCGAGAGCCCCCGTAAAACTTAACTAAACGCCCAGTTTCAAGCTCTTTACCTCGGCCAAAATAAAGCTGAGTACTTTCAGAGAGACTTAATTCATCCATGTTTTACCTATTGTAGCTTAAGAAATAAACGCTAATTTAAACCAATTTTTGAAATTCTATATATCTTAGGACTTTTGACCTAGGATTTTAAGCTTTTAAAAGTATAGCTGTTGTTACCCGCTAAAGAAACTCATTAAACCTCTTTACCTTCATCCTTATGCCTTAAAAATTTAATTTAAGATACATAAACTACTTAAAAGCTAAATTAGCATGCAAAGACAACTCTAAAATCTCATGATATTTCTTAAATTTATATTCCTTTAAGCTTAAAGCAATGCATACTTGACAAAATCTAAAATAAACATGTTGTCTTAATAAAATCTGATCTTATCTTGGTTATACTTCTTATTTTATGACCTAATTATCATTGCCTTTCAATAAATTAAAGTTTTCTTTAATTAAATTTTCCTTTTAATTTTAACAATAAAGCTACAAAGGCTGGAATTTCCAAAAGCTTATAATATTCATCGTCTAACTTACAAAATTCCACATATAAAAAAAGCTTTTAAATCAGTATGTTATAAAGTTAATTCAAATCTTATTTAAATTTAATAAAAAATTACTTGATCAGAGAATATTTTACTTTATCATACACACAATTTTGAATTTAAAAGCCTTTTTTGAGACATAGCTTATCGCTTAATGATTAAGTATTTTGCTATGATAAAAATTCAAAAGTAGAGGAATTAACCGCTAAGCGGTAATTGTCCGGAAGGGGTGTTCTGATCTCCTAGGTTTCAGAATACTTTGATTAACCTTTTCCCTTTTATGGAGAACTATAAACAGTGGAAATAAAACCTCAGGATAGCGCCGAAATCAAGGCAAACGAGCAGGCAAGTGTTGTCTCCTCCAATAAAAACACTCATCGTCCCGGAGAAAAACCCGGACAGAAGATCTCCCCGGTTAAACAAAATAAAAAACCGATTTTAGAGATAAAAAAACTCACAAAGGAGTTTAATAACTTCGTGGCGGTGAATAACGTAGATCTGACCGTATACCAAGGTGAAATTTTTGCTCTCTTAGGTTCATCTGGCTGCGGTAAATCCACCTTATTGAGAATGTTAGCAGGCTTTGAAACTCCAAGTTCAGGTCATATTATTCTTGAAGGTAAGGATATAGGTGATTTACCACCTTATAAACGTAACTTAAATATGATGTTCCAATCATACGCGCTCTTCCCGTATATGAACGTATGGCAAAACATTGCTTTTGGACTTAAACAGGAACATTTAGCTAAAAACATCATCGAAGAACGTGTTGAAAAGATGCTAAAGCTTGTGCACATGGAGGACTACGTAGAACGTAAGCCTTATCAGCTCTCAGGCGGACAACGTCAGCGTGTGGCTTTAGCTCGCTCCCTGGCAAAGGAGCCAAAACTCTTACTCTTAGATGAGCCTATGGGTGCATTAGATAAGAAGTTACGTGAACAGATGCGTCTTGAACTGGTTGATATCATTAACTCAGTAGGCGTAACTTGCCTTATGGTAACTCATGATCAGGAAGAGGCCATGACTATGGCAGATCGTATTGCCATTATGGATCGTGGTGAATTTGTCCAAATTGGCGGCCCTCGTGAAATATATGAAAACCCTAACTGCTGCTTTAGTGCTGAATTCATAGGTCAGGTCAATATGTTTGATTGTACCTTAATTACCTCAGATTCTACCCACTCTTTAATTGCAGCTAAGGATTTTGCCCGTCCAATTGAGCTTATGCACGATTTGGATCTGGCCGACGGTATGCCGTTATCAATTGCGATGCGTCCAGAAAAAATCTACATCTCTCATGAAAAACCTGAGGAAGAGACCAACTGGTGTGAGGGTGTGGTAGAGAATATCGCTTATCTTGGAGATATTTCTATTTATTATGTACGCCTAAATTCAGGTCGTGTGATTTCCTCAACCTTGCCAAATGTGGATCGTTTTAATGTAGGTTTACCTACCTGGGATGATCATGTTTATCTAAGCTGGGATCCTGAGTCCTGCATTGCTTTAACCTTTTAACCTAAGAGGAAGGTTTTATCATGGCAGTAGCTCATACTCAAGTTGGAAAAAATCCAACTTTTATGAGATTTAAAAAGAATAATTGGCGAGACAGAGCACTCATACTTGTTCCATATTTATGGATGTTGATGTTCTTCTTAGTGCCATTTTTAATTATTTTTAAAATCTCTTTTTCTGTCACTGAGATTGCAATTCCGCCGTATTCTCCAATCATCACCTTTGAAGATGGTGCGATGCAGATTCTTTTGCATCTTGAGAACTATACAAACATCTTCACAGATCCTGATGGTACGTATCTTAGCTCTTACCTAAAGTCACTTGAGGTTGCAGCATTTTCTACTTTATGCTGCCTTATAATTGGCTATCCGATAGCATGGGCTTTAGCTACCTGTAAGAATACTACGCGTAATGTGCTCTTTATGCTCATTATCATGCCATCGTGGATTTCCTTTGTTGTGAGAATCTATGCCTGGATGACTATCTTAAAAAAGGATGGTCTTATAAATGACATTCTTATGACCTTAGGAATTATTGATGCTCCTATTCATATGCTTCAGACCGATTTTGCAGTTTATGTAGGTATTGTCTACTGCTATCTGCCTTATATGGTTCTGCCTTTATTTTCAGCCTTAATGAAAGTAGATTATTCACTTATTGAAGCTGCCTATGATTTAGGATGCCGTCCTATCAAAACTTTCTTCAGTGCCCTGGTACCGCAGACAAAATCAGGAATTATTGCAGGATCAATGCTTGTCTTCATCCCAGCTATGGGTGAGTACGTAATCCCTGAGCTTTTAGGCGGTAAGGAAAGTATCTTGATTGGACGTATTCTCTGGCAGGAATTCTTCAATAATCGCGACTGGCCTTTAGCCTCTGCTGTAGCTATTACCATGTTAGCTATACTGTCTGTTCCAATTATTTGGTTCTTAAAGAATCAGCGTAAGAATGGGGGGGCCTGATGAGAACTAAAAAATCAGCATTTTTTAGAGTTCTAGTTTTAGTCATGGCACTTACTTTCTTGTATCTGCCAATTATCACCTTGATTGCATATTCCTTTAATGCCAATAAGATGGTAACTGTTTGGACTGAGTTCTCATTACGCTGGTATGAGGCTTTATTTCAAGATGCGGCAATTATAAAAGCTGTAGGTATTTCACTTACTGTAGGCTTTTTAACGGCCTGTGCATCTGTAATTATTGGTACCTTGGCTGCTTTTGTTATAGTTCGTGTAAAGCGCTTTACAGGCGAGACTGCCTTTATGCTATTTATGACAGCTCCAATGGTTCTGCCTGAGGTAATTACAGGTTTGGCCTTACTGTTACTCTTTGTAACCTTAGGTGATATTATCCCTGTTTTTGCTGACCGAGGAATCATTGCCATATGGATTGCACATGTAACATTCTGCTCAGCTTATGCCACAGTTGTAATCAGATCTCGCTTTATTGAGCTTGATGTCTCCATTGAAGAGGCAGCTAAAGACTTAGGTGCAGGCCCAATTAAGGTATTCTTTGCTATCATCCTACCGGCAATTATGCCAGCTGAGGTTGCAGCCTTCTTGCTGTCATTTACCATGTCTATGGACGATTTGGTTATTACAAGCTTTATCGCAGGACCTGATTCAACCACTTTACCGATGCTTATCTTCTCATCAGTACGTCGAGGCTTGAGCCCTGAGATCAATGCCTTAGCTACAATTATTGTAATAATCGTAGCTACATTTACTTTCTTTGCCTGGTTATCCACTATAAGAAAGCAAAAACGTAAAGCTCGCAATGCTGCTTTAGCTAAGGCTGCAGCTAAAAAAGAGCTCGAAGCTCTCTAAAAAACCTTTTTTAGATTCATAAAGATCCCGTGTCAAAGATTCAAAATCTTTACATGGGATATTTTTTAACATATACAATTTCATTTAAAATTATTTCTATTGCTAGGAGATTAAAACAACTATAAATATAAAAATATAATTTATATTTGATACTAAAGAAGTAGTTTTTAAACTATCGATAAGTTAACTTTTTTATGATAATTTTTTGCAAAAACAATTAAAATAAACTATTGAAAATTAAAATAAAAAAGTGTTGACACGGTCCGAATGGACTCCCTGTTTTTAAAGGGATTGTGACAACTTGCAAAAGAGTTATACTCTCTTGCATCTTCTGTCCGAATGGACTCCCTGTTTTTAAAGGGATTTAAGAGTTTTTCTTATCTAATGGGACAGATATAGATTTTGAAAAAAAAAAATTTATATCTGTTTTTAAGCAAGGTTTTACTTTGTTAGATCTCTTAGGAATTTTTAACTTAAAAATCATTTGTTTTATTAAAATAATTCATTGGCAACAAATTTATGAATTAAATAAGTTAAAACCTTTTAGATGAATTCTGATTTAGAAAATATAATATAAATTCATTAAAGTCCTTAAACCCACATCTATCCTAAATGTCCCTTAGAAAAATAACAAAATTCCTTTATTTGAAATTTTATATGTTGTTCTAAAAATAACCTTACAAAATATTCTGGATAAAGAATTGAATAAAAAAAGCCTTTTAAAATGAAGTTTTATTTCTCACATAAATCTTTTAAAGGTATAATGTGCGCATTCCATTCTTTTTGGTGCATGTATCTAGATAACTGCAACGAGTGAATTATGTCTGATATAAAACTATTTACCGGCAATGCCAATCCTAAACTAGCCCGTGATATTGCCTCCTGTCTTTATAGCAAATTGGTTGATGCAACCTGCGACCGTTTTTCTGATGGAGAAGTCCATATACAGATAAACGAGTTCGTTCGTGGCAGTGATACCTTTGTGATTCAGCCTACCTGCGCTCCAGCAAACGATAACCTGATGGAACTACTCGTTATGATTGACGCTTTGCGTCGTGCTTCAGCTGGTCGTATTACTGCTGTTATTCCTTACTTTGGTTACGCACGTCAGGATCGTCGTCCACGCTCAGCTCGTGTTCCGATTACCGCTAAAGTAATTGCTGATCTCTTATCATCAGTAGGTGTAGACCGTGTTTTAACTATTGACTTACATGCCGAACAAATTCAGGGATTCTTTGATGTTCCAGTTGATAATTGCTTCTCATCAAAGATCTTCGTTGCCGATATGTTAAGCTCAGGAATTGAAAATCCTTGTGTAGTATCACCTGATATGGGTGGTGTAGTAAGAGCTCGTGCTATTGCAAAACTCTTAAATGATGCTGATATTGCTATTATTGATAAGCGTCGTCCTCGCCCTAATGTATCTGAGGTCATGAACCTAATTGGTGAGGTTAAAGATCGTGATTGCATTATTGTTGATGACATCATTGACACCGGCGGAACCCTTTGCAAAGCTGCAGCAGCTTTAAAAGAACGCGGTGCCCGTAGCGTTACCGCTTATGGAACTCACCCTGTTCTTTCAGGTAATGCATTAGAGAATATTGCAAATTCTGTAATCGATGAGATTGTAGTTTCTGATACCATCCCACTTAAGCCTGAAATGGTAGCAACAGGTAAATTCCGTGTAATAAGCTTTGCACCTATGTTAGCAGAGGCTATTCGTCGTATAAGCAATGACGAATCATTATCTGTTATGTTCCAGGAAGAACCACGCTCATAATTTTCTTTAAATTAAAAATTTGATTTTTTAATTTCAAATTCACATAAAAGCTTGTCGTCTAAAAATGAGGGCAAGCTTTTTAGTTTATCCCCTAAAGACTACTTAAAATTGTCTTATCGCCCGCTCTTTCTTTAAGTAAATCTAATAGCCCAAAACCTCCAAGACTTAATACCAATTTAAAATTTTTAAACAATTTAAGATCTACATCAATGCTCTTAATAGTCCTAACTTGAAATACTAGAAATATAGATTACCCTTTTAATAGGAATTATCAGAAAGAGCTAGTTAATTTTATGCAAAAATTTCTAATTGCTATTTTATTTCTAACAATATCATTTGTCTCTCAAGCCTTTGACAGGCAAGATTTTATCGACTCATGTATTAATGTTTATAAGGACGGAACTAAGTCATATCAAATTGCCAAAAATGAATTTGGTCTTACTGGCGAAAAAGCAGATGTTATAGCATATGTAATACAGAACATGGTCACAAACAAATTTTTTCTTAACTATACATATAACAAATTAGTTCAACAGGGTTTTAATTTAAGTCAGATAAAAGATAAAAATGAATTACTAAATGTAGTATCAAATGCTTGTATATCAACATTTTATACTGTTATGTACAGAGGATTAACTCGCCTCTCCCCTGAGGAACATCGTTTTGCTTTTGAGTATAGTCTAAATACATTAAAGTACTTAAAGGCAAGAAGAGAGTATGGCTTATGCAGACTTCAAGGATTAGGTGCTAATACGAAAATATCTATAAAAGAACTTACCCGAGCATCAAAAATGATATACAAAGATGTATCTGTGTCTTATTTAAGAAAATATGCCGATCTGATTTTAAAATCCTTTAATGCTGAGACTATAGATTTCCCACGTAAAAAAAGACTTACTGCAGAGGAAGTCATTGAAATTGATAGCATATATCAGAATTTACTAATAGAAAGATTACAAAGGATGTCGCAAAGTGATATTGAAAGAATAATATATGCGTTTTCAGATCTTCAGGGCGCTAATGCTAAAGATAGTTGTGATGCAGTTATATTAACATTAGAGGCTGCACTTGATGCAAAAGGAGATATAGGCGACAAGATTCTTCTTTATATTCTTATGGAAGATTAGTAGAACAGATCTTTTGCAAGATTAATACCTATCCCCCATATAAAAGAGAATTTTTTATATGGAAATTTTAAACTTGCAATAGATTCTGTAAAACACATAAAAATGAAATAGCCAATATAAAATTTAGGATTTATCTTAAAACTACTAAATTTATATTTTTTTCTAATATCCTCTGCGCCTCAATTGGAGCTAAACCATCATCCGTGATAATAGTGTTAAAAGCTAAGAGGGGCAGTGCTACATAAGTTGCCTCGGTACCATATTTGCCAGAATCACATAGCAAGATGCAATCTTTAGTATGATTGTACAAAGCCCTTTTTAAAGCAACTTTGCTTTCATCTGAGGTAGTAATTCCCTGAATATTCCAGGAGGTTGCTGAAATGAAAGCTTTATCAATATTGTAGTTTTGTATAGCTAAAGCTGCAAAATTTCCAATACAAGCATGATTGGATTTAGCAACTCTGCCACCTGTATGTATAATTTGATTATCAGACTTATTTAAAATTAAATCTGTTATATAAAAATCATTGGTAATAATTGTGAGATCATCTCTTTGACAGAGCTTCTCTGCTAAAAAATAAGTTGTAGTTCCTGCGTCCAGAAAAATACAGCTATTTTCAGGAATTAAGGTACTAGCATAATTTGCAATTTTTTCTTTTTCTGAAATCGCTCTTTTCTCAAAGAACAAACGATTAGGCTCAGAGCTTATACGTTTATTAGAAAAAGTCTTCACTCCACCAAAGACTGTTTGAAGTTTTTTCTCCTCTTCTAATATTTTTATATCTCGTCTCACCGTAATTTGTGAAACATCAAGTTTAGTAGATAACTCAGGTATACTTAAAACACCAAATTTATCTACTAGCTCTATAAGTTTTTCTCGTCTTTCTTCTGGAATCATATTAAATGTGCTTTTTTTATAATTTTTATTAATATACTTTTTTTAATTTTAGTCTATTTATTAATATTTGTTTTTTTGTATCAGCAAAAAATAGATTTACGCTACAAAATAACAAAATAAGGTCTTCTTAGCTAGTAAAAAGACCTTAATACTTGATGCTTAATGATTATGGCGAGGAAGGTTCTGTGTGATGCGCTTAAACTTGATTGCATCTTTCATCACAGCGCCTTCGCTTAGTTGAGTCACTGTTTTTCTAAATAACTCTTGCCATGGGCTTTGGCTTTCTCTTATCTTATCTTCATAAGAGATTTCCTTCTTTCGTCTGTTCCATGTTTCTTCATCAACTAATACATCACAGCTTCG
>CALFLJ010000086.1 GCA_937880335.1 uncultured Succinatimonas sp. | reverse complement strand
AACTATATTTAATTTACAAGTAACATTTTATTGTTAATGCGTATAAGTAAATTAACTTAAAGTCTTATTTTAGAAATTAACTAATTGTTAATTTATTTGTGATTTAAATCAAAGTTTTAATCTTACGAAATCTATTTATATAGAAATATAATTTTTTAGCTAATTCTTAAGCTGAGAACATAATTGATAAGCTTCTCATCTAGAATGAGCTTTTTTATCAAAATCTTTTTTCTGTTTTTTGATTTTTTCTAAATTTTTATCTGTAGGATGCAATAGTAATTTTTATTTTAAGATTACTATTGCATTATTAATTGTCAGATAACTTATAATTTTTTAACATCTAAATATTAGTTTCTTAATTCCTTTTTATTAATTAAGAATTGATAATTATTCCTAATACCTTTTAAGTTAAATATAAGTTTATAGAAGATTTTTTTAGTAAAAATAATTGTAATATTGTCATCCTTTTTACACGATTTTTTTTAGCTTTTTTTTCTTGCAGCATAAATCAATTTTACGTTATTTCAGAGGCTTGTATTTAAAGTTTTTGCAAACTTAAGTAGGAGCTATCGTGGGATTTATTGTTTGTGTGGCAGTTTCAGATAAAGTGATTAAAAAAAAGAAAATCTGCAAAATGGAATTTACAGCTCTTAACGAAAGCTTATACTAATTAAATTTTAGGACATATTTATGTAACTTAAGGAAAACTTTTACTGCTCTTTTCTTTTTAAGAATAATCCCTTAATTTTTAAAGCACATGACAAAGCTTAAAACCTCATTTTTAAAGCCTAAGGTAAAGTGACAGTTTCTACAGGATGAAATGGTAGTACTTAAATATGGGAGGGGGATGTAGGATATCCTCCTTTTAAGGTATAAACATTTAAGGTAAATGCTTCTGTCCTTATATGATCTAAATATTAGGCTCCTATTTAAAACTAAGTCATTTTATGACTAAGACTTGAAGACTTATTTAAGATATTTAAAAGGGAGTAAATTGATAATTATATAAAAAATCCCTGGCGAATTTTCTTATATTCTTTTCCAGGGATTAAACAGATTTGACGAAGAGTAAAAAACTAAAATTTCATCTTTATGAAGATGATTTATTTAAGTTTTTCTTATTCCCATTCGGAAACAATTTCCTCACGTGCGGAATTTAACTTCATAGCATTCCATACTCTATTAGTTATGCGGGAAACTTTTGAGGTTGTAGGCACGAGGAAGTACATTTTCTCGAATTTTTCCTGCGGTATGATAATAGAAGGATTGTTTTTTAGTTCAGGATCAAGCTGTTTCATTGCATCAGTTACAGGCAGAACATAACGAATCTCTTTTGAGATACTAGATGCTACTTGAGGTTCCATTAAATAGTTAAACCAGCTATGAGCCTGATCATAATGATCTGCATTTACAGGGATTGTCCAACAGTCAAACCAGTAAGGAGATCCCTCGTCCGGGATGGTATATTCAATCTCTACACCCTTGCCTGCATTTTTTGCTCTTTGGCTTGCCTGAAGAATGTCTCCTGAGTAACCTACAGCCACACAGATCTCACCTGATGCCAAATCATTTATGTAACGAGCTGAGTGGAAATATGCTACGTTAGAGGCAAATTTAGTTAAAAGCTCCTGAGCCTCTTTATAGTCGGATCTTACTTCTGAGGTAGGATCTTTTCCCAAATAATGCATTGCTGTTGAAATAATTTCAATCGGAGAATCTAATACAGCAATTCCACATTGTTTTAATTTTGAGGCATTTTCAGGCTTAAATAAGAAATCCCATGATTTTATTTCATAGTCTTTTCCGAAAATTTCAGCAATTTTCTTTTTGTTATATCCAATGCCTACAGAAATTTCTGTATATGGATAGGCATAGCTGTTGTCAGGATCAATTTTCTGCAATGCCTTAAGACGAATAGGATCAAGTTTTACCCAATTCGGTATCTTGGACTTATCTATTTTTTGTAAGGCACCAGCTTTAGCTAAGCGCGGTACGTAATAGCTTACCATCATGACAGCATCAAAACCGGAGTGGCCAGATAGCAATCTAGCCTCTACCATTTCGTTGCTATCAAACATAGCGTAGTTGGTGTTTTTAAAGCCTGATGTTTTTTTAAAGTCACTTACAGTGTTTTCACCAATATAATCGCTCCAATTCCAGATGTTGAGGTCGGTGGCGGCCATTGACATGGTTGCGGATGTGAGCAAGGCCAGTCCTGCCAGACTCTTCGACATATTTCTCATGGGCTAAAATTCCTTCCAAAAAAAAGTAAAAGAGAAAGAGTAAAAAACTTGCAAATTTTTTTTGCATTATAGAAAACTTACAGAGGATCTCAAGCTTTTATTTTAGATTTGTTTAACTAAATTTTTTAATCAGTTTAATTCTTTTTATAATTCAACTTTAACTTATTGTAATTTAAAGTTATTTTATATCTAACATTAGGTGTTTGCTTGAGAAAAATTTTACTTTTACTAAATATAAATATCTTTATATATGTTTTTAGATTGAGAATTTGCAAATAAAAAAAGCCAAATTTATTAACAATAATTTATCTTAAGAGATCTGTGGCTTAAACCTTGTCTTTTAGGCGGATAAATCTAAAAAAAGACT
>CALFLJ010000085.1 GCA_937880335.1 uncultured Succinatimonas sp. | reverse complement strand
TAATGGTTTTGACCGCCTCATAAACCTAAAGAGCAGGAACTTATACTATTAAGCAATAGTAAAGAAAATTCATCCTTAACCTTATTTTTCTAAGGTAAGGCTATATTATGTATACCCTTCTTTATTTCCATACCTAAACATCTTAAGACTTAGAAAGAAATTTATGTCCTTTGCTGTTTCTCGTTCTTACAGTCTTGACAAGATCTAAAAGAAATTCAGATAGGTATTAGAAATGTTTTAAATCCAAAGCAAAATCTTTCCTAGTTTATATTTAAGAGTAATTATCATAGCGTCAGGGTAAAGATACGGAATAAATGTTTTACTGTCTCACAAGTCCCCTGCTGTCTTAAGTTTAGGCCATAATTTCTATAGTTTGACAAGATACCAAATGACATAAGCTTAAGATTAAGCAAATCATATCCTGTATCTGTATACATTACCTAAATACAGATAGTTTACCTAAAATATTTTTTACAAATTTTCCCCATAATAATTTGAAATTTCACAAACTTTATACAAAACAGGCTTTTTTGTGCAATTTAATTAAGAAACTTTTATAATAAAGTGTTTTCTTATGGTTATTGTTCTAAACCATATTATTTTTAGTAAATTTTGTAAATTAGAGTATGTTAGAAAACCTCAATCCTAAAGCGCCTTTTGCCCAGACGCTAAATCGCATACCATTTATTTTACAGATCTTAATAGGTCTTATTTGCGGTGTTGTTGTGGCAATGGTATATCCTGAAGACAAAAGTGTAATTCCTACATTTGGTCGTCTGTTTGTTTCAGCACTAAAAGCAGTAGCTCCTATTTTAGTTTTTGTTTTAGTTGCATCAGCTGTAGCAAAACATCAATCCGGCACCCAAACCAATCTTCGCCCAATTATTGTTCTCTACCTTGTAAGTATGGCTTTATCTGCCTTATTAGCCCTTACTATGAGTAGAGTTTTCCCTAGCACCTTTACCGAGTTAACAGCTCAAGCCTCAGATATTAATGCACCACAAGGCATTAAAGAGGTTTTAATTAACTTCGTAAATCAGGCTGTAGAAAACCCTATTTCCGCCCTTATTAATGGTAACTATGTAGCAATTTTATTCTGGTCAATCGGCTTGGGCTTAATGTTCAGAGTTGCTCATATTGAAACCAAACGTGTTCTTGACGATTTAGCTCAGAGTGTTTCAGGCATTATCAGAATTGTTATCCGCTGCGCCCCTGTCGGTGTTTTCGGTCTGGTCTACTCATCCTGCACTCAGGAAGGTGGTTTTACCAATTTATTAAACTATGTACACGTTGTTGTGGTTTTAGTTTCCTGTATGCTAGTGATTGCTTTTGTCTTAAATCCAATCCTAGTTTTCGCCTGCACCCATAAAAATCCTTATCCTCTGGTATTTAAATGCGTTGCAAAATCAGGTGTAACAGCATTCTTCACAAGATCATCTGCAGCCAACCTTCCTGTAAACCTAGCTTTATGTGAGGAATTAAAACTCCCTAAATCTACCTATGCCATTTCAATTCCTTTAGGTTGTACTATCAATATGTCAGGAGCTGCTGTCACAATCGTAATTATGACAATGGCTGCAGTTACAACTTTAGATGTACATGTTGACTTCCCGTCAGCCCTTCTTATGTGTATTGCCTCTGTTATGTGTGCAGCTGGTGCATCAGGCGTAGCTGGTGGCTCCTTAATGTTAATTCCACTTGCCTGCTCAATTTTTGGTATCGGTAACGATATTGCCATGCAGGTTGTAGGTATTGGCTTTATCATTGGTGTAATTCAGGATTCAACTGAGACTGCTCTTAACAGTTGCACCGATGTTCTTTTCACTGCTGCTGCATG
>CALFLJ010000084.1 GCA_937880335.1 uncultured Succinatimonas sp. | reverse complement strand
CCTAGAAAATTTATAACTGAACCTTAGTACGGCGATTTGTGAAAGTTTTATTTAATGACCTCTTAAAGAGCTCAATTCCAGATCTTCAAGCCTCTTGCCTCTAAGCTCAGGTAAACTATGGTAGGAAAGAGCAAATAATAAGGCACCAAATAATATATCTAAAGCAAAGAAAGCCCTTAGACCTAAGGCACTAGTAAGATTATCAAATAAGGTAAATCCCGCAAGCATGCCCACTAAATTTATAAAAAAAGTCAGAGCCACACCAAGTTCTCGACCTTGTGCGGGAAGAATTTCAGCAACCATAGTACAGAAGAAAACCATAATACCTATAGTAGCGGTGAAAATATAAAGTAAAACCAAAGTTCCCATGAACATAAAGCCTCGAGAACCTGTAAAAAGCGTGATTAAATAAAGTAAAATTAAAATTACCTCAGTTGCAAAGATACTACTTAATAAAAGCTTTTTTCGCCCAATTCTGTCTATTGTCAATACCACCGTTACTGCGCTTAATAAAATTACCGTAATAGCTGCTTTTAGGTACCCGTAGTGGTAATCATATGCCTGTATTTCATCTAAGCCCCAAATGATCTTTTGAAAGCCTGAAACTAGTTGTAAGGACATGTAAGGGAAAATAGCAAAGCTTGATAGATGACACAAAATTGTAACCGAAGCTAAGAGCCAAATTTTATGACGATAACTACCTGAATGTAAAAAAAGAGCTATTCCTCTATTTTCACCTCGTCCACACTCATTGATATCAGCAAGTTCACGCGCTGCTGCGGCTGTATTATTTCTCAATCTTATAAGTTCTGCTAAAGCGGCATCAGCAAATCCTGATAATGCCAACCATCTAGGAGATTCTGGTAAGCGAAAGAAACTGACAATAGATAAAAATAAAGATAAAACTAAAATTACAGCTGCAAATACATGAGCATTGTTGAAAATAATATCGCCTAATAAAATACCAATTGTAGCACCTAAAACAACACTCACCCCTATCATTGAGGTCCACAACCCCCGACTATCAGGAAAAATAATCTCAGTTACATAAATTAGCGAAGAAACAAAGAAAATTCCAAATGCCCCGCCTACAACAAATTCAGAAACCAAATAAGAACTAAAAGCCGGAGCTAATAAATTACCTACAATTGCTAAAGATCCTAAAAGAAAAGAGCCTATCAATGGTAAACGACGTCCTGCATCGTAGGTTACTCTTCCTCCTAAAAATACACCTATAATGGATCCTAACAAAAAAGTCCCCATTACACTGTCAACTTCTCGTGAATCAAGGAGAAATTTGTCCATAATCTCAGGTTTACAAGCATATACATGGCCTAGGTTAAAACCAAACATCAAAGCCATAATTGCGCACAGTGCAACATAATATACAGGATGAAAGCGGAAAGAACCTTGATTTTTACCAATAAAACCTGAACCTATGTTTTGATTATGTTGTGGCATATCTCTTCTTAAACTATCTTAAATTAGTCCCCACATAAAAAAAAGAATATAAAGTGGAGGACTTTTGCTTAAAATACTACAGCACTATTTGCAGGAAATTATATTTAAAAGCACAACTTATCGCCATTACAAAATATTTTGATGCTTAACAATATAATTATAATTGCAACCTGCTTACTTAGATTTTACTAACCTAAATGCTATTTTAGCTTTTATATTTTGACTCACCTAGTTTTTGTTTTCAAAAACTCGATTAAAATTTTAGTTCCTTTTTCACCTTAAATTTACAAAACAATTTTAAATTAAATAAATCGCTAGCATTTTTAGTCGCCGTAAAACTTTTACTAGCCAAATAAAATTTGTAAATTAAAAAGAGAGGGAATTTTAATTCCTTACTCCTACACTATAGTTTAAAACCTTTTGTTGTTTTTACATAATTTTAAAAGTTCAAAGACTATTTTTATAAATTATGTAGGCATAAATTTTATGGTTCTATTTAAAATTAAAAAATTTGAAACTTAAATGACCTAATATGAATATCTTAAAATCTAAATCAAGACAAAATAAATTGAATAAAAAGCCTTGCTTCCAAATAAATATAGACTGTAATTAAGACTGGATTTGTATGTACAAAAACAGATAAACTTAAACAAGTTTAAGTTATATGCTTAATATAAAATTTTCCAACAATAAAAAAATTAAATCTATGAAAAGGAAAATTTTAATCAAAAAGCATTTTTGCTGAACAAAATTAGCTGTTTTAGCAGCTAATCTTTTTTGCTAAAATCAAAAACCAACGTCAAGTTTGAAAGCAATTTTCAAAATTAAAACTGAAGTGGAGCTTAAATGTTTGCACAATCATGCATCAATGCAGGAGTTAGGGTTTTAAAAGAAGAAGCCCAAAGTCTTTTAAATCTTATTCCAAGTATAGATGAACATTTTGCTAAAGCCTGTGAAATTATTGTTAAAACCAAAGGAAAGGTAATATTAACTGGTGTAGGGAAATCAGGCCATATAGCGACAAAAATTGCATCAACTTTAGCTAGTACCGGAACTCAATCATTCTTTGTTCAGGCAGGAGAAGCTGCTCATGGAGATTTAGGAATGATTGGGAAAGATGACTGTGTTATAGCCATATCAAATTCAGGTGAAGGTGCCGAGTTAAAAGTATTAATTCCAATTTTAAAAAGACGGCAAATTCCTCTAATTGCCATTACGGGAAATCTTAAATCCTCTCTTGCAACCTCTGCTAATGTAACCTTAAATGCTCACGTTGATCATGAGGCATGCCCTCTTAATCTTGCGCCGACCTCAAGTTCAACAGCTGAACTTGCTATAGGTGATGCGATTGCCGTAGCGTTAATTGAAGCTAGAGGCTTTACTGAGAGAGATTTTGCCCTATCCCATCCAGGAGGAGCTCTAGGCAAGCGTCTTCTAGTTCACTGTGAGGATCTCATGCATCAAAACGAAGAATTACCAAAAGTTCTTGATAATTGCAGTGTCAAAGATGCCTTGCTTGAAATGTCACAAAAAGGTTTAGGCATGGTCTGTATTGTCGATAATGGAAATATCTTAAAGGGTATTTTTACTGATGGAGATCTAAGACGTTTGCTTGAAAAGGATATCCCCCTTAGCGTACCTATAAGCGAGGTTATGGCCACAAACATTAAAGGATTAGCTAAAACGTCAACACTAGCTGCAGATGCTTTAGTTATAATGCAAAATAAAAAGATCAACGGCATAATTGTCGTTGACGAACAAAATCATCCTCTTGGAGCGTTTAATTTACATGATTTAATGCGCGAAGGAATAATTTAATTCTAAATTATGAAATGAGGACAAAAGATGAGCTCAATTAAACTTCCTGACTTTAAAAATGCAGTAGCAGTTGTCGGTGATGTGATGCTTGACCGCTACTGGAAAGGTCAATCTAACCGCATTTCGCCAGAAGCTCCAGTTCCTGTAGTAAGAGTTACAAATAGAGAAGATCGCCCAGGAGGAGCTGCTAACGTAGCATTAAATCTTTCATCATTAGGTGTTCCTTGCGAACTTATAGGTATCGTAGGAGAAGATGAAGCAGCAGAAAAGCTTGAAAAAATTATGAGGGAACAAAATATCACCCCAAATTTTGTATTTTCTGGTAAACATCCTACGATCACCAAGTTAAGAATTCTTTGCAGAAACCAGCAGCTTTTGCGTCTTGATTTTGAAGATCCTCTTGAGGATATACCTCAAGATAAATTTTTTTCAGCTGTTGATAAAATAGATCCCAAAACTAAGGTCCTAATATGTTCTGATTACGGCAAGGGTACTTTAAATACAGTATCTGACATAATAAAAAAAGCTCGTGCTTTAGGTATGATAGTGCTAATCGATCCTAAGGGGACAGACTTTGAGCGTTATCGTGGCGCAACCATGTTAACTCCTAATATGTCAGAATTTGAAGCTGTAGTAGGAAAAGTAAAAGATAATCAAGATTTAGAACAAAAGGCCTTAGATTTAATTGCTAAATTTGATCTTGATTGTCTTTTAGTAACACGCTCTGAGGACGGTATGTCCCTAATAAGGCCCAATCTCCCTGCAGTTCATCTCCCTACCCGTGCTCAGGAAGTTTATGATGTAACCGGAGCTGGAGATACAGTTATTGCAACCTTAGGGGCATCCTTAGCCCAAGGTTTGGATATAGTTGACGCATGCGAAATTGCTAACCGAGCTGCCGGTATTGTAGTTGGAAAACTAGGAACGTCCACTGTAAGTCCAAAAGAATTGCAACAAGAATTAAATCGCAATGATGAACCAATAAATTTAAAAAAAGGTGTGGTTAGCGAAACTGAACTTGAGGCAATAGTAAAGAAACTAAAAGATCGAAATCTTAAGATTGTTATGACCAATGGCTGCTTTGACATTCTTCATAAAGGTCACGTCACCTATCTTAAAGATGCAAAAAAACTCGGAGATATTCTTATTGTAGCGGTTAATACGGATCGCAGCGTTCAGGCCTTAAAAGGATCATCAAGACCAATCGTGCCTCTCGATGGCCGAATGAGCGTCCTATCTGCCCTAGAATCTGTTGATTATGTAGTACCTTTTGATGAGGACACTCCACAAAGACTTATAGCTAAAATCTTGCCAGATATTTTAGTTAAAGGCGGGGACTATAAAATTGAAGATATTGCAGGTCATGTTGAGGTTTTAAGCAATGGTGGACAGGTTTTAACGATTCCTGTAGTTGAAGGCTTCTCCACAACTAATATAGTAAACCGTATAAGGAAATAAGAATAAAAGCAATTTTAAATAAAAATCCCCTTGCATATGTAGGGTGATAGTGAGCCTCAGTAAGTTGAACAAACTTATTGGGGTTTATTATTTATAAATATTTTAATCTGACTTTATTTTATATTTTTACTACAAATACAAAAAATTCTATATCCACAAGGATATTTTATCTTTATAAATAAGATCTAATTTTTAGATCTCTTGTTTTTTTCTTACAATTTGCTTTAAAAGACTCTTAAAATACGAGTTTTGTGTGTCTAAATTTTGATAAAATTAAATTCAAAATAAAATAAAAGAGGTTTTAATATGATCCCTTCTTTATGGCCACAAACTCCTGATTTTAAAGATCAATTAAGTGAAGATAAAAGACCTCGCAATATCACTATAAAACCAGGGATATCCGATATAGATTATCCAACAGCCCAACTTTTAATTGAAACTGGAAAGGTAAAACTTGTAGATGTCAGAGAAAGAGACGAGTTTAAAGAGGGGTTTATTATTGGTGCTATAAACATGCCTATTGATAGCATCAATGAAGCAAATACGCTTTTAGAATTACCTGATAAAAATATGCCTGTCATTTTGTATTGTCTTTCTGGCAAAAGGTCTTATGAGGCTGCTCTAAAATTAAGACAAATGGGATATAACTACCTGCTCAATATGGGAGGAATTTCTCATTGGCCTTATGGTACTGTACGAATATAAAAAAAGAGAGGTTTTTTACTGACCTCTCTTTCCCATAAAGTGCGTTTATAGATAAGTATAGACGCATTATTTTTATCTAATCT
>CALFLJ010000083.1 GCA_937880335.1 uncultured Succinatimonas sp. | reverse complement strand
AGTTTCAGCTTTAGTAGCATCTACCGCAGCCTCTGCTGCTACCGTTTATGACAAAGATGGCACCACTTTAAAGGTTAATGCTCGTATTGAAGCTCAGTGGTGGAATGCCGGTTAATACTCCAATAATGCAGGCAAGGCTGGCAAAAATGATTCAGGTATCTACAACTGGGCACGTATGGGCTTAGATGGTCGTTCTAAGATCAACAACTACATGACCGCTTTTGGTTACATGGAGTTTGATGTTGCTGATGGCGACAACAAAAAAGATGGTATGTCTGCCCGTGATCAGTACATAGGTGTTGACTTTGGTTCTTTCGGTGCTGTTAAGACTGGTCGTTACAAGTCCTTAATGAACACTGTTGTTGGTGCAACTGATGTTCTTCCAGGCGACGGTGTATCTGGTAAGGCCTATATTGTAGGTAACGAT
Organism: uncultured Succinatimonas sp.; assembly: GCA_937880335.1. Classification (GTDB taxonomy): domain Bacteria; phylum Pseudomonadota; class Gammaproteobacteria; order Enterobacterales; family Succinivibrionaceae; genus Succinivibrio. The sequence continues at coordinate 2,519 of CALFLJ010000083.1, read as the reverse complement.
CGTGCTGCAGGTAAGTTAACCTACACTTGGAATGGTTATGGCGTTTTATTAGGCGCTGAGTATCAGTCTGCTAAGAACGAATATACTGATGGTGCTTATGATAAGAAGAATATCGAAGGGGGCTATAACTTAATTGCAGGTTACACCACTCCTTCTGTTCTCTTCGGACCAATCTCCATCAAGGCTGGCTATTCCTACATGCGTGGTCAGGACGACAAGTCTGTATTCGAGGATTCTAAGGCTAAGGGCTATGCCGCTTCTTTAGCTTGGGGTGTTGCTTCTAAGGGCTTATACTTAGCTACTGAATACTCTCACGTAACTGTTGATCAATATGGTAGTGAACCTGATGAGGATTGGGATTCTGTTGAAGTAGCTGTTAAGTATTCTTTCGATAACGGCTTCTTAGTAGGTACCGGTTATCAGTACAAGTCTTATGAGATTGATGGCGGTAAGGATTATGCCTGCTCACAGTTACCATTTGCAGTTGAATACAACTTCAACCCTAACTTCAAGGTTTATGCTCAGGGCATTATCGGCTTAAGCAATGATAAGGATAATACCAAGGATGCTTGGAAGAAGTTAGGCCCTACTCACGGTGAAGGCAACTCCTTTGGCTTAGGTGCTCGTTACACCTTCTAATCAGTTTTTTCCTTGATTTGAAAAAGCTTATAAAAAGGATCCCCCAAAAGGGGATCCTTTTTGCATTCTTGTGTTACCTTGTGTATATCAAAAGGTGTGTCTAAGTTATACGTTTAAAACCAATGATTTTAAACTATTTGAAGACCTTTTCGTTTTTACTTTTTATTAGTTAAAACCCTTTCCCAAAAGATTTTTTTATTAAAAAAATTAAGAATATCATTGATAAGATGTAATTTACGCATTATCCTCAACTCAAAAGGAAAGTTTTATGTATAAATTGTAAAACGGCTTTTAATAGATACGATGGGAAAATAGCAATTAGAATATGATGAAATAAACCAAAAACTAACGATTATAGAGTTTGAGCTTTTTAGCCGTAACTTTGCAATGTAGGTATATATATAATAAGAAAAATATAAATTTTTATTAACAATAACAAGTAACTAAGTCATAAAATAATGATACTCTGTAGGTACATAATTTTATGTTCCTACAGAGTATTTTTTCATGAATAAGTCTTTTTCAATGCCACCAGTCTATTGCACAAAATCTGGTAATAATACTTATATTCGAACCTATAAAAATGTAAGAGTTAAAGGTAAATCCTATCCTGTTAAAACGGATGTCAGAATCATAGGTAAGATCAACAATAAAGAAGGTCTGGGCAAGGTTGATTTTAGAGAAGATTTTATTAGAGAACACAAAGAGTTAGCTCATTGCGTAGTGGTAAGAGTTTTTGATGAAAAGCAAGGAAAATATACTTTTAGTTTTACCGATGCTGATGATGAACGAAACATTGAGTTTAAAGATTATAAAAAAGTTATTTCTGTAAAAAAAATTGGTTTATCTCATGTGGTAATGCATAAGCTTCAATCAGATCCTCTTTTTACCTGCTTAAGGGAGTGTTTTCCAACAAAATTTGAAAAGCTATTATCTTTAGCAATTTTTTGTGCTGATGGAGGTGATTTTAGAAGTGAGCATTATTTAAGTTATGCTCGTGAACATAAACTTCCTTGTGATGAAGAATTAACAGCCTGTAAAATCACAAGATTATTTCAAAGTATTGAAGAGCAAGATGTTTTAAATTTCTTTTATGCATACACAAGTAGCCTTTATAGTAGGGCAAGTTTAAGTCGCAGAAGATTTTGGGCTTTGGACTCTACATCTATTTCAACTTACAGCAGATTTTTAGACGCAAAATTTGGACATTCAAAACAAGGGGAAGATTTACCGCAAATAAATGTGGTTATGCTTACAGACGAAAAAAGTCACAGACCTTTATTTTATGAGAAGTTTAACGGCTCAATTCCTGATGTATCAACCGTAGTTTCAACCTTTAGTACCCTGCTTCATTTAGATACAAGAGCTTTTGTTGCGGTAATGGATAGAGGATATTACAGTCGCTCAAATCTTAAAAATATAACTGATGCGGGATTTCACTTTATAACCTGCGTACCATGCAGAAAAGTAACAGAGTATGACGAAATCATTATGCAGGCACAGCGGGCCTTTATAACAGGAACATGTTATGAGCCTAGCATAGAACAGAATACCTATACATCTCCTTATACCATCGAATTTAAAGAAAATGGGAAGATAAAAAAACAAAAAGTTTTTGTACATGTTTTCTATTCTCAGGAAAAAGCTGGCTCTTACATAGAATACATACTCAAAAGAAGAGCTAGTATGATTTCTAAACTTAAAAAAGGAGAGGAGCTTGATGGTTCTAATATTGAGTTTACACGAGAGTTTTTAAATAAAAATGAAGATGGTGTATATGAAATAAACAATGCTGCCTTTCAGGAGGCTAATAATCGTGCAGGTGTGTTTGTACTGGTATCTGATGTAATACGAGATGCCAAAACGGCTTTCAAGGCATA
>CALFLJ010000082.1 GCA_937880335.1 uncultured Succinatimonas sp. | reverse complement strand
TGTTTTTGACCAATACACACGGGTTCTTCTGACCAGCGTATGAGTCGTTTGGGCAGTCGGTATTTGTGCCAGAATCTCGAGATTGCTAATATTTTTACTTCATCGCGTTTTAAACCGAGTTCTTCGTATAACTCGCGATACATAGCATCTGTAGGAGATTCTCCACTATCTACGCCCCCTTGGGGAAACTGCCAGGAGTTCTGCCTAATTCGGCGAGCCCATAAAACTTGACCTTTGCGGTTGCAGATTACGATTCCGACGTTGGGTCTGAATCCATCTTTATCAATCACTTTAACCGCCAATATTTTTTATCTATATTTCTTACAAAAAAGAAAATTTGCTAGTTTAAAATTATCTCATATTTCGTATTACTAATCCCCATAAAAGATCAAAGAAATATGATAAAAAACTAATAATCATTTGATTTTTCAAAAAAGGTATAACAAATGGAAGAAATATTGGGAGATGAAAATTTTCGTGGAAAAAAAGCCTTTAGTAAAGCAAAATTTTCCATAGCACCACCAGAAAGTTTTATTGAGCTTATAGATAATTTAAACAATATTGTTGGAAAAAATTTCAGGGAAATTGCAGATCTTTTAGATGTTAATTTACCAAAGTCCTCCTTACACGCAAAAGGCTGGGCTGGACAGGCAGTTGAATTATGTTTAGGCGCAAGTGCAAAAAGTGCAGCAGTCCCTGATTTCCCTAATCTTGGATTAGAGCTTAAGACAATACCTGTTGATGAGGAATATAAACCTTTGGAATCTACTTTTTTAGGATATGCACCTTTGATTGTGAAAAATTCAAATTTTTATGAGTCAAGTTTATATTCAAAGGTTTCAAGAATGCTGTTTGTTTTAATTTGTGCTCCTAGAGAAATGGCTATGGCAAGACGCTATGTCGTGGGGTATTTCTTTTGGCAGCCTTCTGAAGAGGAAATGAAACTTATAAAAGACGATTATGACGAACTTATGGAAATGGTTAAAACAGGCTTTGTAGAAGAAATTACTGCAAGGATAGGTTCTGTAATTCAGATGCGCCCTAAATGTGCTAATGGGAAAAAGCTTACAACTTGCGTAGGGCCTTTAGGAGAGTTAATTAGCACAAGACCTCGAGGTTTTTATATGAGGCGTAAATTTTCAACTCAGCTTATAGAGAAGTACTGGGTAAAAACTAATCCAATATTGGTAATATAAGTATAAAAACAGCTAAAATTACAAAAATACAGTTAAAAAAAATAAAAAGTCAGAAAAACAAGTAGATAGTTTTAATTATTCAGAACAGTAAAGAAATTATATTTAAAAAGATGGCATAAATAAATAATTAAAAAATAATAAATAAATATCTCTTTGATTTAAATTTGAGCTTTGATAATTTATATATTAAATATAATAAATAAATTATATTATGTATACTGATTGTAAAATTATAGTAGATTTTAATTTCTTTTGCGATACAATGCTTGTGTAAACAGGCATAAATGGCATGTACATCAGTTTTTTTTAGCACTGCTTTGAGTATATCGTCAGATTTAAAGACTTTTACTGCGTATAGACACATTGTTATAAAACAAAAAAATGTGTTTTATACAATGCGTTAAGTGCTTAATTTTAACGGTGAAAATCTCAGATAGCACATGAAATGCTTAACACGCAGCTTTTATGTTTCTATTCTTAACTTACTATGTTTATTTAGATATTTATACTGAGGTGTTAAATGAGTGTATCAAAAAGATTTAATGAAAAGAATAAGAAACTTACTGTAGTTTTTTACGTTAATCGTCAGGCAGCCCAGGGGGCAGAGCGTATTGATCTAATTTGCGAGCATAACGGCTGGCAGGCTGTAGCTTTAAAGCCACAAAAAAATGGAACCTTTAGAGGTTCGATTACTCTTAAAGTTGGGGATCAACCAAGCTATCAGTATAAATTTAAATATACCTTTGCTGACGGAACTGTAAAATATGATAATGACTGGAATGCGGAGCGATATGTTCCTAATCCATTTGGTGGAGAAAATTCAGTATTCTCTACAGTTATAGAGAAACCTGTTACGGCTAAATAATTTTTAACGGACTTAATTTTTCTAAGTCCGTATTTTTTATTATTTAATAAATTAAAATCCTTATTTATCAATAAGAAATATAGAAAAAATATTTTATAAATAAATTATTTTATAAAAACTTGTGAAATTTAAAAAAAATACTTGACATAGATCAATATTCTGATATCATAGCATTCGTTGACGCGGGGTGGAGCAGTTCGGTAGCTCGTCGGGCTCATAACCCGAAGGTCGTAGGTTCAAATCCTGCCCCCGCAACCAGGAAACTTAGGTTTCCTTTTTTTTTGCTCAAAATATAGTGCGTAGAACGCAGTATCATTACCCATTCTTTGTTATTTTCTTCATTAATATTAAACCTCTGAAAATACCTACCTAAAATCTAAGTAAGCATATACAGCCATCAAAAATAAGCATACAGATATGTGTTTATAAGTTCTATAATCAGTGC
>CALFLJ010000081.1 GCA_937880335.1 uncultured Succinatimonas sp. | reverse complement strand
TTCCTGATGATGTTCATCCTTATAAGGATTCATCTGCAGGAGCTGTAACTGCATCTGGCATGCTTTTATTAGCTTTTGAGCTTAATAAATTAGGAGAAAAGGATAGAGCTTTAAAATACCACGATTTTGGTATGAAGATGCTTTTGGCCTTACATGACAAGTGTGATGTAAGTACAAAGGAAGGATCTGAAGGTTTACTTTCTCATGGAGCATCTTACGTTGCGTTAGGCCTAAAATCAGGCGATCACAGGTTATGCGATGCGATGTTACCGTACGGAGATTATTACTACTTTGAAGCTATTTTAAGAGCTCAGGGGCATCACAATTTATTTTGGTAATTAATATAGGACAGAAAATCATGAAACTTTAAAAAAAATTATTAATTGCAACTTCAATTGCCGTTGCTACTTTAACCTTTGCAACTACTGCATCTGCTAAGGTTTACAAATTTGCCTCAAACAGCCCTGAGAATGGTTACACAGGTCAGCTTTTAAAGCAGTTTGCAGATAATGTAGCAAAACGTACAGATAATCGTGTCAAAATTAAAATTTTCTGGAATGGTGCTTTAGGTGGTGCTGATCAATACTTACAGCAGATTAAAGGTGGCGTTATTGATATGGGTATTATCAATTCCGCTATTTTAGAGAATATTAGTCCTGAGATGGGTGTTTTAAATCTACCTTATGTATTTTTAAGTACTGATTATTATGCAAAGTCCCTACAGGATCCTTTTATTTACGGTACCTTAAAGGACAGCATTGCTAAAAACGGCTTTATGTTAACTGGTTATTTAAATAATGCTGTTCGTGGAATTTACTCAAATAAGGAATTAAAGACCTTAGAGGATTTAAAAGGACTTAAGATTAGAACCAATCCCTCTGATACCTACATCAAAATGTTTGCCTGCTGGAATGCAGTTGCAACTCCTACTGACTTTTCAGAGGTTTTCTCCGCTTTGCAACAAGGTCTTATTGATGGCGCCGAAGGCGGTGTTCAGGCTTTATATGATTTAAACTTTGCTGAAGCTGCAAAGTATGGTCTTTTAACTGAACACTCTCGTTTAACTGATTTTATTGTAAATTCCAATAAATTTGCTCAGAAGACTGGTAAGGACTATGAAATA
>CALFLJ010000080.1 GCA_937880335.1 uncultured Succinatimonas sp. | reverse complement strand
TCAATTTTAAGTCGTTGATCTTTTTGATCAAGCCAGCTTGAGTAGTTTCCTTGCCACGGAATTCCCTCACCGCGGTCAAGCTCTAAAATCCATCCTGCAACATTGTCTAAGAAATAACGATCGTGAGTTACAGCAACTACAGTACCAGGATATTGATGTAAGAACTGCTCAAGCCAGTCAATAGATTCTGCGTCTAAGTGGTTGGTAGGCTCATCTAAGAGTAGCATGTCAGGCTTTTGTAATAAGAGTCTGCATAAGGCAACACGACGTCTTTCACCACCTGATAAAACCTTAATTTTGCGGTCAAAAGGAGGTAAACGTAAAGCATCGGCAGCTTTGTCAATTTGAACCTCTAAATTATGACCATCATGAGCTTGTATTATAGCTTCAAGTTTAGCTTGTTCCTTAGCTAAAGCATCAAAGTCAGCATCTTCTTCTGCATAAGCTGCATAGACCTCATCAAGTCTAGTTAAAGCTTGCTTAACTTCGGCAAAAGATTCTTCTATGACATCTTTAACGGTCTTTTCGAGATCTAAGACTGGTTCCTGCGGTAGATAACCAATCTTAATACCAGGTTGTGGTCTTGCCTCACCCTCATAATCTTTATCAACACCTGCCATAATTTTGATAAGGGTTGATTTACCAGCACCGTTTAAGCCTAGGACACCAATTTTTGCGCCAGGGAAGAAGGATAAAGAAATATCCTTTAAGATCTGTTTTTTAGGTGGCACGATCTTGCCCACGCGATTCATTGTATAAATGAACTGAGCCATGCAATTTCCTCAAAAATTAAACTCTGTTAATTTTATCAGTCATAGCAAAATAAAGCCAATTTTAAGCATGATTATAATAAAAATTTCACTTAAATTTTTATTTAGCTTTGTTGAAGCATTTGCAGAGCTATTTGGGGTTTTTGGTTTGCCTGTGTCAGAATACTAACAGCCCCTTGTTGCAAAACCTGAGCAGAGGTCATTTTTGCTACTTCTTCTGCAAAATCTGTATCTCGAATTACCGATCGAGAGTTACTGACATTTTCACTAACGTTACTTTGATTGCGAATTGTTGCCTCAAGACGATTTTGTATAGCTCCCAGCTCAGCTCGTTTTGAGTCCACCGCATTTATAAGGGCATCAATACCACCTAAGACCATTTGGGCATTGCTTGCAGTTGAAATATTGATTCCTTTTCCATTTACCTTAAAGGAGAATACGTCGGTGTATTTATAGCTTGTCGTTACGCCATCTTTACATAGGCTGAAAGTATCCCCTTTTATATCAGCTGCAAGATTTGCCAATGAATCTGTATCAAATCCAGGTCTTAGGTCAATTTTAATAAGAGAATTTGGATCCGGGCTTATTTGAAAGCGAACAACAGATCCTGTTCCATTTAATATTTCCTCTCCGCCAAAGGATGTGTCACGTGCTATACGACAAATTTCTGTATTAAGCTGGTCAACCTCCTGTTGAAGAGCTATGCGATCATCATTTGTATACGTTCCGTTTGCAGCTTGTAAGGAGAGTGTTCTAATGCGCTGGAGCATATTGGTAATTTCGTCCATAGCACCTTCTGCTGTTTGCGCAAAAGAAATTGCATTTTGAGCGTTGCGATTGGTTTGATTTAATGAATTAATTTGAACTGTAAGTCTGTCTGAGGTCTGTACTCCAGCGGGATCATCTTTTGCAGAATTTATGCGTAAACCTGATGCTAATCGCTCATAAGAAGTGTCAAGAGATTTTGTAGCAGAGTTTACTGCTCGCTGTGATAGTAAGGCTGAAACGTTAGTATTTAAAAATAAAGCCATTTTTCTCTCCTAAGGCAGTGAACTTTGACGGCGAAGTTTTGCCATTTACACTACCTTATGAAAGAATCATGCCAAATTTTATATTATTAAATAGTATAAAATCTGACCTTTAGCTTTGGTTTTGCTTACTTTGAAAAAGAGAAATTATTTAAAACACTAACTTGACTTTGAGCTAACTTATGAATTGCCGCTACGCTTTCTATAGCCTCAGTTAAACGTTCAAAGCTATCCTCTGTAATGGTATTGATATTAGCTATACTGTGATTTACCTCTGATGCCATATGGGATTGATCTTGACAAGACTGAACAATCTGCTCACTCATATCTGTAATGGTAGCAATAATGCCCATAATTTCCTCGATAGCTGAATTAGCTTTTGAGCTTTGCTGTAAGGAATTATTCATTTGTCCTTCGCAGGAGGCTACAACATCAACAGATTTTTTTACAGCGATTTGAAGATTACCTATAGTAGCTGCAACCTCTTTAGTTGCTGCTGCGGTTTTAATCGATAAATCTCTAATTTCATCTGCTACGACCGCAAATCCTCGTCCATATGCTCCAGAACGAGCAGCTTCAATGGTTGCATTTAAGGCTAAAAGATTTGTTTGATCGGCAATAGCTGCAATGGTATTTACAATTTGTCCAATTTGATCGCCCATCTCATTTATTTTTCCTATTGCACCTGATGTAGCATGTAAGCGTTCAGATAGGGTATGAGTTGTTGTAATATTGTCCTGCATAGTACAACGACAAGTATCAGAAGCTTTTTCTGCGTTTTGTACCTCAGATAAGGTGGACCTGGCAAATTCTGTTATTTTTGAAATCGTATTTTCAAGATTAGATGTTGCGCATGCTACTGTTTGTGCTTTTGTCCTTTGGGAACTAATTGCATCAGAAGTATCTTGCAGAAGCTGATTATTGTGGACAAAAACGTCCATCATGCGGTTAAAATCAGAATGCACTTTGCTTAATGTTTTATCCATATTTTCAGCAACTTTATCAACCATGGTATTGATGCGAGCTAATTCTGTTTTTCCATGGGATTTACCATACTCTCGCCTAAAGTCACCTGCGTCTAAAAGAGAAAGTGAGTTCCAGACAATTTTTAGGTTCTGCTGAATTGAACTTCTAATCGCTATTAAAACAAGGATTGAAACAATGGCTGTAGCGATAAGAGATATAAATAAAATAGTTTTAATTTCAAACAATAAATTTTTATTTTGTTCGTTTGTATTCAGAGTTGAACTATGAAGCTTTTGTTGTGCAAGTACAATATCTTTTCCTAGATTAAAGAAAAGGTCTTCTGATACTTTTTGACTATTGTTTAATGAGGCATCAATATAAGACTTTAGATGTTGATTTAAAGTCAAAAGGGCTGATTGTAGTTCTTTATCTTTTACAAGGTTATGATTAAAGCTTGTCTGAATGTTTTTTATATTATTTATGCATTCATTTTTTTTCTGTATTTCAGATTGCATTGTAATTAGAACATTTTGCAGACTGTAAAGATTATCTGATAACAAAAGACCTTGCTTTTGTTCTGCGGCATCCTCACTTATCTTCAAATTTACAGTGCTAATTACGCATAAAGTTCCAACAAGAAAAATAACAAATATAAAGGTAAAGCATAAAAGTAACCTTTTGAAAATTGTAAAATTTGAAAGAATTTTACTAAGTCCGGTGGTTGAGTTTTCACCCTTTTTTTTTGTCATAACTAAACCTTTTTATTTTTTTTGTAGTTTCTGTCCCTTTACAACTAAGATTATATCCTACGAATATACTAATTATGATTTTATCTATTTTTTAACTCTTATTATGCGTTGTTTGGCAAAAATCGGACTTTTGTTTAAAAATTTTCTATAATTACACATTGTTTCAGAATTATCTAAATATTTCTAGATTACGGTTTCAAAGAATTAATGGGGAGTCTGCTATGGCGGCTAAAAAACCGAAAAAAGACAGTAATACCATTGCGGTCAACCGTAAGGCGAGTTTTGAGTACTTTATAGAAGATCGTTTCGAGGCTGGACTTGAGTTACAGGGGTGGGAAGTTAAATCCCTAAGAGCTGGAAAATGTAATTTGAGTGATGCTTATGTTACTTGTAAAGATGGTGAGGTGATTTTATTAGGTTCACAAATCACCCCACTCAAAACTTCATGCGCCTTTGTTGTAAGTGATCCTACAAGAACCCGCAAGTTATTACTGAATAAAAAAGAAATATCTCGCTTAATTGGTAAAGTACAACGTTCAGGCTATACCATAATTCCTTTAAAAATGTATTGGAAAGGATCGTGGGCTAAGCTTGAGATTGCTACTGCACGAGGTAAGCAAGATCATGACAAGCGTAATACTTTAAAAGATCAGCAATGGGCTCGTGATAAAGAGCGCATTATGAAAAAGAACTTTAGAGCTTAAGGTATTAAATATACTTTGCTTAAGTAAAGATTATTTTTAGAGGAGGGCGTATAAGAATATCCCTCCTCTTTTTTTAGTTATTGTTTAAATTAAAGGATCTGTGTGTTGTTTTAAAAATTCAGGATCTTTTAACTTGTCTTTTGCCATTTTTAAAGCATGCTCAAAGTCTTTGGCTAAAGCTCCATCAAGGTTTTTGTGAATTCCTGCCTTTTCTAAAATGGTACGAGGTTGAGAGCGAATAGCTGAGAATATCACAAAGGTGTGGTGTTCTTTACATACATTTATAATATTTTCAATTGAGCTTTCACCTGATGCATCTAGGTAAGGCATAAAGCGCATGCGTAAAATAAGGATGCGAGGCATTTTCTCTAAAGATTTGAGTTTGTCGCAAAATTCAGATGCCACGCCAAAGAATAGAGGTCCATTAATTTGCAATACAATTACGTCTTCTGGAATATCTAAGTCATCATCGGCAGGATCATACCCGTCCTGACGCTCATATTCTGAGATATTATTATGACGTCGAATTTCCATAGAGCGCGACATATGGCGCATAAATAGTAAGGATGCGAATGTTACGCCCACACCGATTGCTACTGTAAGATCTACTAAGACAGTAAGAGCAAAAGTTAAAAATAAAATGGTTCTATCTGAAGGTGAGATCTTTGCTATTTGTATAAAGTGTTTAACATCACTCATGCCCCATGAAACCATGAATAATACAGCTGCTAATGCCGCCATTGGAATGAAGGCTAGTATATCCATAGCAGTGTAGAGGAATACCAATAAAAATAAGGCATGGGCAATACCAGCAACAGGAGTGCGACCTCCGGCTTTCACATTTGTTGCAGTACGAGCAATTGCTCCTGTAGCAGGAAGGCCTCCAAATATTCCAGATGCAATGTTAGCAACACCCTGACCTACGAGTTCCTGATTTAATGAGTGCTTGTGACCTATCATACCGTCAGCAACTACAGCTGAGAGTAAAGCTTCAATACCTGCCAGGAAAGCAATGGTACATGCTGAAGGAATTAATTCTCTTATGGTATCTATAGAAATTTGTGGCCAGGTTGGTAGTGGAAGTCCAGAAGGCAACTCAGGGAATTTAGATCCAATTGTATCTACTGGTAACGCAAAGCCCCATGAAATTAAAGATACAGCAACGATAGATACCAGGTAAGCCGGAATTTGTGGCGATATTTTTTTACAGATTGCAATTATGCCAAAACCTAAAACACCTAAACCTACTGCAAAAATAGAGGTTTCATTTAAGTGGCTTAGATAACAAGCCCATTTACCTAAGAAATCAGCAGGAACATTTTCTACGGTAAGTCCTAGAAAATCTTTTACCTGGGATGAGGCAATAATTACTGCAATACCAGAAGTAAAGCCTGTGATTACCGGATAGGGAATAAATTTAATAAGTTTTCCAAGCTTTGCATAGCCTGATATAACTAGAATAATACCAGCCATAATAGAAGCTATGACCAAACCGTCAAATCCAAAGCGGTCAATAATATCAAATATAACAACTACGAATGCACCAGTAGGTCCGCCAATTTGAACTCGTGAACCTCCTAAAAAGGAGATAAAGAAGCCTGCTACAACAGCTGTAACTAAGCCTTTATCTGGGGAGGCTCCAGAGGCAACAGCCATAGCCATAGCTAAAGGGAGAGCCACAATTGCAACGGTAACACCGGCAATTACATCTGCACGGAACTTGCCAAAGTTATAACCTTCTTTAAGGCAAGTAAATAGTGCCGGAATAAAAGGGTTGGAGTTTTTCATAAAAAAAATTATCCGACGGCGCCTTATACAAGGAACCGCTCATCTTATGTAGTTCTAAATGGAACAGGGGGTTTAAAAGGTAGTTATGTCGGTCAGATGAGTAACAAGTGGCCAGGCACAAATCAGGTCGAATTATAACAAATATTTTACGCAACAAAAATTATTTCTTAAAATGTTAACCTAATCTTATAATTGAGAATATTTTGCGCTTATTCTTGTATTCTTTTTTTTTAAATATATAATAACTCGACCTGGGGGTGATTTTTGGTTTCGACCAGAAGCATGGATTCCTAGGAGCATGTCGAGGTGCGGAGCCTCGTAAAAAAGTCGCATAAAAATAGTCGCAAACGACGAAACCTACGCTTTAGCAGCTTAAAAACCTGTTCAGAGCCCTCGATTCTAAGCCTTTCTAGTGACGCTTAGTCGTATCGGGGTCGGTTTTCACTAGATCGAACGGAAGCCCCGTCTGAGGTGGAAGTTTTAAAGAATTCATCAGACTGGACACTTTGTGGCGTGGCTGTCCGCAGCAGGTGTTAAGATTAAGGATTGCCTAAACATGTAGCGCCGACGATGAATTCTTTTGGGACGAGGGTTCGAATCCCTCCACCTCCACCATGAGCCATCTTTTAGGGTGGTTTTTTTATGTCCAAAACGTTTCAATTTATCCCATCTTATTAATAATAAATCTTCTATTTATCAAATATTTAGTTTTTCTTAACGTTTCATATTATTTTTATACGTTCGTGTAAAGCTTACCATTAGGGGACACTGCTAAATGTACATTGATTAGTAAAAAAAATGTACCCTGAAAAACTCGTACCTTGATGCGTTTTACTTGCGATGCTCTAAGTAGTTACAAATCTTAATGAAATATCCAATAGGTGGCAAAATCAAATATATCGTAAGCCCCTTGAATAAAAAACATAAAAAGATCCATAAAAATAAAAGTAAAAACATGGCTAGAAGGATAAATTAGCCAATCACCAGTATCTTTAACATGATGAAGATAACCAAGTCCCCAAATAAAAGGTACAAAATGAAAAATCCATATCAAAATTTACAGGAATAAAACTTTTTAGGGGGATAAATGAATATTTATCGCTTTTGTTTTATATCAGAAAAAATGTTTGTACTAAGGTGTCTTATTGAGTTCTTTTCTAGATTTATTAAGTTGAGGAAGTCAATCTAAAACTCTTAAAGTCTATAACTTAAGCCTTGTTTATATGTATTTTTATTAAATTTTGAGATCTTGATTAAGTAATTATTAAAATCTCAAGAGTATAAAAACAAAAAATCTATTTCGTGCTATATATTAATAGCGTGTTTTAACCGAACCTTCTGCTGAACTTGTGACAGAAAAATGCTATTTAATCTTTTATCTAAACTCTAAGATTTAATCGGAATTTTTAGTACAAAATTAACATATTAAATTTGTCTTAGATTTTTCTCGAAAGATTATTGTCTTTGTGGTAGAATTTGCACGCCCTTAACTGAGTTTGTGATCGGTCTGAGGGCTTGTTATTGTCCATCACAAAGGAGCATTTAGAAATGTCTTTAACTGTAGAACAGAAAGCAAAGATCATCGCTGATTTTGGTCGTAATGAAAAGGATACTGGTTACCCTGAGGTTCAGATTGCATTATTAACTGCAAGAATTACTGATTTGCAGCCGCACTTTGAGACCCACAAGAAAGACCATCACAGCCGTCGCGGTTTGTTGCGCTTAGTTGCTCAGCGCCGTAAGATGCTTGACTATCTGAAAGCCTCTGATTTGGCTCGTTACACTGCCATTATCGAGAAGTTAAAGCTCCGTCGCTAATCCAGCGTCTGGCTCGGGCGGCTTAAAATAAGCCGCCCAACTTTTTTGTAGGATCCGTTAAGAGGAAAGATATAGACGGATCTAAATGGAGATTTTTAATGAATTTAAAGCCTACCGTGCACACCTTTAAATACGGTCGTCATACTATTACTTTAGAAACCGGTGCCATAGGTCGTCAGGCTGATTCAGCCGTTATGGCAAGCATGGACGATACTACCGTCTTTGCTACTGTTGTTTGTAATCGTCGTGAAGAAGTGGCAGGTCGTGATTTCTTCCCGTTAACTGTAAACTATCAAGAGCGTTCATACGCTGCAGGTAAGATTCCTGTTTCATTTTTCCGCCGTGAGGGACGTGCAACTGAAGGTGAGACCTTAATATCTCGTCTTATTGATCGTCCTTTACGTCCACTCTTCCCAGATGCTTTCGTTAATGAGGTTCAGGTTGTTGTGACTGTAATGTCCGCAAACCCTGAAATCCCAACCGATATTATTTCTATTATCGCCTCATCTGCAGCCTTAGCATCGTCAGGTTTACCTTGGA